>DUQI01000028.1 GCA_012837885.1 Fastidiosipila sp. | reverse complement strand
CCGGTGAACGAAATGCCATCGAAGGTAAATTCGGTGAAGGCAAACGCCGATTCAGCTTAGGACTTGTGATGACAAAGCTCAAAGCCACGAGTGAAACACAGATTCACCTCTCATTCTT
The DNA here is from genome assembly GCA_012837885.1 of Fastidiosipila sp. Classification (GTDB taxonomy): domain Bacteria; phylum Bacillota; class Clostridia; order Saccharofermentanales; family DTU023; genus DUPJ01. The sequence goes on along the minus strand of DUQI01000028.1, from coordinate 44,527 downwards.
GGTGATGAATCTGCAAAAGATCCTGAGAGATCTTTTTGTCTCACTTTTTATCGACCTTTTTCCCGCCAACCATCGTTGGTTCTCGCCGGCGGTTGTATAGGATTTGCCGATGTGGCAACCGTACAGCAGCCCCTAATTAGGCATGCATTTCAAGCCGGCGATCAAGTCTAGTCATTGAAAGAACTCTTCATCACAAAGCTCTATGTCCATAACCGTGCGTGTTAACTCGCGCCTAAATGAACGAAATAGAATTAGAGATCCGTCCGAAGCATTCCGTAAACGAAACTGTCGGTCCACTCATCCTTGTTCCAGAAGTCTTTGAGAAAATGCGCTTCACGCCTCATGCCGATCCGTTCACACACTCTGGACGAAGCGATATTTCTGGCATCCAAATTTGCCTGAATTCTATGGACATCTTCTTTTTCAAACAGCCACTCGACGAGTGCACGCGCCGCTTCACTCGCATAGCCCTGGCCGGCAAACGCGCGGTTAAAGACAAAACCGATCTCAACGGTCTGTCGCATGCCGGTGTACCAGAAGACCAGTTCGCCGATCATTTTCGATTCGAGCAGGCAGGCGAGGCTAAGCTTTCCTAATTGAGTCAGCATGTTTTGTTGAAGTTTTTCGGCAAAGGCACGCTCTCGATTATCGGGACGCCACGGATCGTGCAGCAGATAACGGCAGGTCAGGTCGTCTTCAAAGATCTCACACGCGTCAGCAAAATCCTGTGCGGAAAAAGGCCTTAAGGTCAGTCTTTTCGTGTTCAGGATCATGTGCTTACCTCAACGTAGAGCGAGCAAAGCCCGCACGTTATCTGTCAGAAGCATTTCAAAAGCGCTGTCGGCTCCATCCCGATAATACGCACCGAAAATCAAACTGGTCTGGCTACCGGCGTAGAAGCGCACCAGTTCAGAAAGTGCCGCTTCCGTCAACACGGTGTCGTCCGCCGCCCGACCGATTCTCGCCGCGAGCGCATAGAGATCGGCGAAAGCCGGCGTACCGACGGCCGCCCCGTCCGCGATCCGGTAGGCCGTAGAAAGCCCCTGGCCGTCCAACAGCCGCTGTCGGAAAAAGTCGAGCGATGTTTCGATATCCTGACCGCTCTCGGCCAGATGGAGGAGCGTTTGCAGCACTTCTTTCGTCTCTACCCTAAAGTTCTCTTCTTGCACAGCGATATTGCCACTGCCGTCGGCAAAAGTTGCATACGCCGGAAACGGTGCGCCGACCGAGGCGATTGAATCGTGTATCGTCTTTGTCCAGGTGTCGGCAAATTCAGCAAAATCGGAATCGAAGGCAGCGAGCTGTCTTATGACGTATAGATCGATATCGGAAAAGATGACAATCGCTTCCCCTGTGAGCGGCGGTGCCGGCGTCGGCTGTACATCGGTTGATACCCAGGGATACGTCACGTCGTCAGGTAAATCAGTCGGTTTACCGAGGCCGTCCGTCGTGAAAAGCTGCTTCAAAGCGACGCCGCCTCGCTGGATCGAGCGTTCGATCGTCGCTTCCGGCCAGCGTTGCCACGCGATAAGCAGCGCTTTTTCGTAGGCGAACCAGAGCGCATAGTCTTCCCCGCCGATCTCACTGACCGCACCGTCCTTGATCAGGACGCGGGTGAGCGGATGACTGCCGCGCAAAAAGACTTCTTCGAACGCATCGATCAAGGTGAGAAATTCTCCGCGTCGGCCCTGTTCGGCGATGGCCTGCGCGTAGAGTAAGACGTCTCTGGCATAGATTTCATTGGCGCGAAACGTGTCGGTCGGCCGCCTCGTCTTGGTCACGGTAAAGCGATCGACCGGCAGCATGACCTCGGCCTCTCCCGTCGATATCGATTCGTATAGACGATCGCCGATACGCCGCCATATTCCGGGCACGATCAGGTCTTCATCGTAAAGGTTGTCCGAGATCTGCCCCGGCAATGGCGCGATTTCGACGGCTTGGCCGCGAAAGCCGAAACCGGGCAAAAAATAGTAAGCGATCAGGACGCCGGCGATCAGGAGCAAGAGGATGCTGAGGCCGATCCAGACGAGAGTGCGACGGTCGTTCATAAAGGTAAAGCTCATACGCCATGATAACGTGTTTTGTCACTTGGCGAAACGGCTTGAACTGACTGACGCTAGCGCATACTATTGATCAGGGAGGACGCTTCGTGGAGACTTGCGGCATCATCGCTGAATACAATCCGTTTCATAATGGTCACCGCTACCAGATAGCGAACGTGAGAAAACGGCTCGGTGCCAACACCGGGCTGATCATCGCGATGTCCGGCGATTTCGTGCAGCGCGGCGGCCCGGCGATCGCCGACAAATGGACGCGAGCGACCTGGGCAGTCGATCATGGCGCCGACCTCGTACTGGAACTTCCGGTACAGGCCGCGACCGAGACGGCGGAGCGTTTTGCCGAGGGCGGTATAAAGCTTCTGCAAGCGCTCGGCATCGTGCGCCATATCGCCTTCGGTGCAGAGACGAAAGACCTGCAACTATTAAACGATATGGCGGCAGTGCTAAGTGAAGAACCGCCTCCATTCAAAGAGGCATTGAATCAGGCGATAGCGGATAAGACCGGCTTCGCCGATGCCAGAGCCCGCGCGCTCGGACACGTATTGGGTGATGAAGCCAAAACCTTAATCAGCCGGAGCAACGCGATACTCGCTGTATCGTATCTCGTCGCAATGAAGCGGCAGAAAGCAAAATTCTCACCGCTTCTGATCGAGAGAAAAGGACCGGATGAACTGGCTTCGGAAAAAGGCGAACACTTTGCGTCGGCAAGCTATATCCGAAACGTCCTGAAAAAAGCCTTTCACGCGGCAAAACCGATAGAGGCATTACGCTTGCTCGACGTCATGCCGTCCGATGTCTTGGCCACGTTGATGTCAAACGGTTTTCAAGACGAGCTGAACGGCTTTGAGCGTCTCTTTCCGCACGTGCTCTCGCGCTTGATCAGTGAAAATAAAACAGATCTTCTTCGCTTCGAATCGATGCGCCCCGATCTGGCCATGCGCCTGATCAACATGGCAAATGAGCGCATCGACCCGGCAGCGCATGAGTCGTTTGTCAACGAGGCGGCGACCCGGGTCTATCCGGCCTCACGCGCAAGACGCGCCTTAACCGATCTTTATCTCGGCCGGATAAAGGCGACCGAAGTCGAGACCCCCTCCCTGATCCGCGTGCTCGCCTTTTCGAGGCGCGGGCGCTACCTTTTGAAACTGATGAAGAAATACGCCTCGTTGCCGATCGTCACGCGAAATTCCGATGTGCGCGAGCTTCAAGGCGCGGCCAAAGCCGAACTGGAAGCGAGTCAAAAGGCGGCCGACCTTTACGCGCTCCTTTTAAACCGTCGGCTTCGTTCAGACTTTGACCGTACTGTCATCATCGGCTAAACTTGCCGAATATAGATATAAGTAGGAGAACGATTGTATGCAAACACATGTGCTGGATACCCTGAAAGAACGCGGATTTATCGCCCAGATCAGTCATGAAGAAGCGCTTTATGAATATCTGAAAACGCCCGGCGTTTTCTATATCGGCTTCGATCCGACGGCTGATAGCCTTCATGTCGGGCATCTGTTCCAGATGGTCCTGATGGCGCACATGCAAAAGGCCGGGCATCGCCCGATCGCGCTCCTCGGCGGCGGCACCGGCATGGTCGGTGATCCGAGCGGCAGAACCGATATGCGTGCCCTGATGACGCCGGATGTTATCGCGCACAACGTCAACCGTTTCCGCGGACAGATGTCGATCCTGCTCGACTTTTCCGAAGGCAAAGCCCTGGTCGAAGACAACGCCTCGTGGCTTTTGCCCCTGAATTACATCGAATTTTTACGTGAGATCGGCTCCGTTTTCTCGGTCAACAAGATGCTCACAGCCGAAGCATATAAACTTCGTTTGGAAAAAGGTCTGACCTTTTTGGAGTTCAACTACCAACTGATGCAGGCCTACGACTATCTCGAACTGTTTCGCCGCTACGACTGCCGACTGCAGGTCGGCGGCAACGACCAATGGTCGAATATACTGGCCGGCATCGACCTCGTCAGGAGAAAAGAACAGGCTGAAGTCTACGGGTTGACGACAAACCTCCTCGTCCTGGCGTCCGGCGAAAAGATGGGCAAATCGTTAAAAGGCGCCGTCTGGCTCGACGGTGAGAAGACGCCTCCCTTCGATTTCTACCAGCATTGGCGAAATAGCGACGACGAGATGGTCGAACTGCTTTTGAAGCGCCTGACCTTCCTGCCGCTCGACGAAATCGCAGCGCTCTGTGCCGAAGAAGGCGCCGCCCTGAACGAAGCGAAACGCACGCTCGCTTTTGAATTGACAAAAATGGTACACGGTGAGGCGACTGCCAAAGAAGCCGAAGCGACGGCAAAGGCACTCTTTACCGGCGCCGGATCGACGGAGAACATGGATACGTATCGTCTGAAAGACGCCGACGTCGGTCAAACGCTGCTCGATGTATTAACCGAAGCCGGGCTCTTCCCTTCCAAGAGTGAGGGCCGCCGCCTGATCAATCAGGGGGGCGTGCAATTCAACGGTGAACGTGTCGACGATCCGTTTATGGCGCTTGAAAAAGACTTGTTTGACGCCGGTGAAGCGATCGTCCGGCGCGGCAAAAAAGTGCATCTGAAACTGCTCTTACCTTAAAGTCTGTCGGGTGTCACGATGACGGCGAGCAGTCCTTCTCTCAAGGAGACTTCAAAGCGCGCTTTCCGCGGATCTGCGGCGCAGTTGGAGACGCCTCTCGTCGAGCCGAAAGGCAGATGAAAATCATTTAGAGGGTATTCGAGCCCGGTATAGCTCAAGCCATAGACATCGCCTTTGAGTGCGACGCTCGAGACGTATAGATCAGCGGTCGCCCGATGGTCCTGAGGCGGCCAGACGAGCTGTTTTTTGGCTGGACCTGCGAGAAAGAAAAGCGAGGACATGCCGTCGCTGACGACGATCTCCAGCCCTTCTTCCGCATAGGAAGCAAGGTGCAAGACGGTCGCCATCTCATGATCGAGGCGGCCGCCCGTCGCTCCGACGACGATTAATGAAGGTGATCGATCACCCAGCTCCCGAGCCGTTTTGATCGCGAGACGGATCGCCAGTTCGGCATCCGTCTCGTTTTTTCTTTCAGGCACTTGGACAATCGAGGTGCCGTCAGCCCGATAAGAAGAAAGTGTCGATTCGTCGAGCGAATCGAAGTCACCGGCCAGCAGATCGACATCGAGGCCGAGACGCTTCGCATGGGCGGCACCGCCGTCGGCGGCGACCAGATAATCGACATTTGAAAGCAGCGCTGCCGCGACGCGGTCATCGCTGATAAAAGAAGCGAGCAGGACGCCGACCGTCACGCCTTCTGGCCTGTACCGAGTCTTGCAGCGCCGAGCAGACGCTCGATCTGGTCGGCCGGATCGTCATGACCGAAGACGGCCGATCCGGCGACTAAGAGATCGGCGCCAGCACCGGCCACGATGGGCGCAGTTGTCTCGTCAATGCCGCCGTCGACCTGAAGCAGGATCGGTTTCTCGGTGTCATCGATACGCTCTCTCAAAACACGGATTTTTTCGGTCATCGCCGGAATATACTGTTGACCTCCAAAGCCGGGATTAACCGTCATCAGGAGGATAAGATCGAGATCGTCATACAGATAGTCGAGCATCGATACCGGTGTCTGCGGCGTCAAGGCGATACCGGCGCGCATTCCGCGCTGCCTGATATCCGCCAGCACGCGCTGGGCATGCGGTGTCGTTTCGAGGTGGATCACCAGAATGTCGGCACCGGCCTGATGGAAAGGCGCGACCCAGTCCCCGGGGTTTTCGACCATCAGATGAACGTCCAGGATCATGTTGGTGATTTTATTCACCGCCGATACGACGAGCGGTCCGAACGAGATATTCGGAACGAAATGGCCGTCCATAATATCGAGATGCAAAATCTTTGTCTTCTCTTCGACTTTTTTAATGTCGCGTTCCAGATTAGTGAAGTCTGCCGAAAGAAGCGAAGGACAGATGATCGGTTCTCCGCGCTTATACGTCAATGTTTCCATGTGTTTACCTCACTCGTCAAAAGTCAGTTTCCTGTAATAGTATCCGATATCGGGCGAGCCGCTCCGGATGAATAGTCATTTCGTCAATTTTACACCCCATATCACCATCATGCCTGCAATCTTCGAAGCGACAAGGCTCAGACGCCTTCTCAAACTCGGCATACCCTTCTCTCAGATCGCGCCAGGTGATATCGAGATCCGCCAGATTTAAGACAGAGAAGCCGGGCGTATCGGCCACATAGCCGCCGCCTTCGATCGGATACAAGGTTGTCTCGCGCGTCGTATGACGACCGCGTCCGATCTTTTCCGACACGGCTCCCGTCTCGCTTAATTCACCGAACATCTCATTTAGCTTCGTCGACTTGCCGACGCCGCTCTGACCGGCGAATGCGACCGTCTTACCGGCGAGGTGCGACTTAAAGCGTTGTAAGTCGGCATCCGCTTCACCGAAGCCGGCCTCGTAGATGGCCGCTTCCGCGTCGGCATAGTTTTCTAAAAGCTGCTCACTGCTACGTTTCGCGGCCCGTCTTTTGGCGAGATCCATCTTCGTGATCAGGATCAACGGCTCCATATGATTCTTTCTGGCATAGACGATGAGCCGATCGATTAAAAGGTAATCGGGGCGCGGCTCAAAGATCGAGACCGTTATGATCAGGCTGTCGATATTGGCGACGGCCGGACGGACCGACACGTTTTTTCGCGGCAGAATTTTCTCTACGACGAACGGAATATCGGGATCCTGGCTCGAGGTATATTCGACCCGGTCTCCGACGAGCGGACGTATATCTTCTTGACGCAGGATGCCGCGCAGATAGGCGAGTCCCTGAAACGGCGGGTCGTGACGGTGCAACGTGTAATGTCCGCCGACGCCTCTAACAATAACGGCGCTATCCGCCATCGCCCGGTGGATTCGGCTCTTCAGCCGTCGGATCAGGCTCTGGGACTTCCGGGGTCGGTTCCGGTGTCGGCACAGGTGTCGGCACAGGCGTGGGAACCGGCGTCGGGACCGGAGTTGGTGCCGGCGTCGGCACCGGAGTCGTGGCCGGCGGCTCGGTCGGCGGTTCGGTCGGCGGCGGCGTCGTCGGAATCGGTGTCGGGTTCAGGTAGTTTTGATAATCCTCGGCCGTCCCGTAATAGAAGATAATCTCGTAGTTTCTGGTCGGAATCGAGGTGTTGGCTGCCGGAGTCTGTGCGGCGATGATCGCGCCCTCATTATCATGCGCGATCGTCACGCCGATCAGCGGACGGAAACGGATGGTCCCGCCGAATCCGGCAGACTTCAACGACGGTTCCGCATTTTTCGCCAAGGTGCCGACAAAATACGGCATATTGATCGACTGAGCCGGCGGTTGCGTCGGATTGAAGAAGTTATTCATCTCCTGCGCTGTACCGACGAAGACCGGAATCGCCGTGTTGACGTCGACTTCGGAATCGGCCGGAATCTCCTGACGGATGATAAACAGTTGATTCTCCGGCACCTGCTGGCCGCTGTAGCGGACGTTGCCGATCGTCAGGCCGACGCCTTCCAGCATCGACTGTGCCTGAGCAAACGGTTGGCGGGCGATATTCGGCACGCGAACCTTCGCCGGTCCCATCGAGAGAATGACTTCGACCGAATCGCCTTTATTTACCTCACTGCCGGCTTCCGGATTGGTCCGGATCACGGTGTCGCGCGGGATCGTCTCATGCGGTTCCGAGCGCCAGATCGGATTGATCTCGGCCGTGCGGAGCATCTGTTCGGCCATCATGCGCTGCTGGCCGTCGACATCCGGTACGGTGACGACGTCCTGCCCAAGAGAGACATAAAGTTCGAGCATCGTGTTTCGCTTGACGCGCACGGTGCCGTCGGAGTCGGGATACTGGCGGAAGACGACACCCGGTAATACGGTATCGTTCGCCTGCATATTAAACTTGTACTGAAGACCGAATTGTTCCAGTTTGGTCAGTTCTTCAGTCAGATCATTATAGTTTTGGCCGACGAAGTTCGGCAGTAAAATGTCTTGTGGATCGTTCGACGTCGACGAACTACCGAAGCGCTGAATCAACCAGAAGGCAATGACCGATAAAAGCACGATGGCGATCGCCACAACGCCGATCACGATCACCGTCTCGCGGTAGCGTGAACTCCTGCGCCGGTTGTACGTGCGTTCAATATCTCTGATTTTGGCAAAGTTCGATTGTTGTTTCTGGACACCGAGCGCCGTCGTACCGCCGTCGTACTGTCCCTGCACCTTCGGCATCACACCGTAGACGCCGTTCGGCTCCACCATGAAGGCGTCGAGTTCGTTCACAAACTCTCTGGCCGAGGCGTAGCGCACGTCGGGATTTTTAGCGAGCGCACGATTAAGAATCTGATCAAGTGCAACCGGCAGACTTCCCTTCAGGCTGGTCGGCGGCAGCGGCATCTCCTGCAGATGTTTGATCGCCACGGCGACCGATGACTCGCCGTCGAACGGGAGCTTGCCGGTCAACATCTCGTAGAAGACGATGCCGAGCGAATAAAGATCCGATCTGGCCGTGATCTGGCCGCCTCTCGCCTGCTCCGGCGAAAAATAGTGGACGCTTCCCATCACCATACCGCCGGTCAACGTGATGCTGTTCGTATTGGCGGCACGCGCGATGCCGAAGTCCGTCACCTTGGCGACCATGTCCTTCGTGATCAGGATGTTCTGCGGTTTGATATCGCGGTGTATGACCTCGCGCTGATGCGCGTGTTCGAGTGCGAGCGCAATCTGGATCGCGAGCGGCGTCGCCAGATGGTAGTCGAGCGTGCCGTGTGCTTCGATTAAGTCTTTCAGCGTACGGCCGTCGATATATTCTTGAATGATGTAGCGGATTTCACCGTCCTGGCCATAGTCGAGGACGCGGACAATATTCGGGTGATCGAGCGAGGCCGCCGCTCTCGCCTCGGTCGCAAATCGTCTCACAAAATCGGGATCGCCGGCCAGTTCGGTACGCATCACTTTGAGCGCGACTTCAGAGTTCGTCTCGTTGTCGTACGCGAGATACACATACGCCATGCCGCCCTGACCGATCGGCTTCAAGATCTCATAGCGTCCGCCGATGATATCTCCGGTGTGTATCTGACGAAACTCCGTCATGATTTCACTCCTGTGTTATAGATAACGATGGCCGTCACATTATCGGGACCGCCGGCCGCAAGCGCCAGATCGACGAGCTGATTCGTCGCCGCTTCGGGCGTTTTCGACTTGCGCATCACCGTCCTTATCTCCTGGTCCGGCACCGGGCCATGCAGGCCGTCCGAGCAGAGCAACAGACGGTCGCCGTGGCGGCGATCGACATGGAGCACTTCCGGTGCGAGATACGTTGAAGAGCCGAGCGCCTGCGTCAGGACATTGCGGTTTGGATGATGCCGGCTCTCTTCTCTCGTGATCGCCCCGCTCATCACGAGCTCTCCGGCCAAATTCTGGTCTCTCGTCAACTGTTCCAGTTCGTTGTCTCTAAGGAGATAGCAGCGGCTGTCGCCGACGTGCGCGAGATAAATACTCTCTTCGTATAAGACGACCATCGTCAAGGTCGTGCCCATACCGAAGTTGCTTTCGTCTTCCAACGATTCCATGTAAATTCTGACATTCGCTTTTTGAATCGCATCTTCCAGGAGTTCGACGATCGTCTCCGGGACATTTCGCTCCGGCAATTGCTGGCTCAGGTACTCGGTCAACGTCGATACGGCGAGTTCCGCCGCCAGCTGACCGTTGGCGTGTCCGCCCATGCCGTCGGCGAGAATAAAGGATGCCGGTAACACCGGCTGGTCAAACACCACACCGTACAAATCCTGATTGCTGGGTCGTACCAGACCCGTTTCGGTCCTGGCAAAGAACGTCAAGGCGTTATCCATGATTCCCGCTTTCTTCTCAGCTGCCCGCAGGCGGCCGTAATATCACTGCCGAGCTCACGTCGAACGCTGGCTACTATGCGGCGTTTCTCGAGCAGTGCCAAAAACCTTTTGACCCGGTCGGCCGGGCTCTTGCGATATGGCACACCCGCGATCTCGTTGGCCGGAATGAGGTTGACATGACACAGCATCCCGTGCAAACGATCGGCCAGCTCCATCGCGTCTTCATCCCGGTCGTTTACCTTGTCAAACAAGGCATATTCGAAGGTGATCCGGCGCCCCGTCTTGGTGATCAGTTGCCGGCACGCATCGAACAGCGTCTCCAGATCAACCTGCTTGGCAATCGGCATCAGCTGCTCGCGCAATTTCTGATTCGGCGCATGCAGAGATACGGCCACGTTGATCGGTAACGCCGCATTCGCCAATTCTAGCATCATGTCAGGGAGGCCGCAAGTTGACACGGTGATGCGCCGCATGCTGATATTCAAGCCTTTGGGGTCCGAAAGACGGTGGATAAAGGGGATTAAGGCGGAAAGGTTTAAGAGCGGTTCACCGATTCCCATGACCGTCACATGGGTCAAGGGCTCCCTGCTCTCTTTTCGCATTAAGAGCACCTGCCCGATCAATTCACCGACTGACAGGTTTCGCACAAAACCGAGTCCGGTCGAGGCACAAAACGTGCAGCCCATCGCACAGCCGACCTGCGAAGAGACACAGACCGAACGCTGCTCGCCGTAGCGCATCAGGACCGTTTCGATAGCATGTCCGTCCATCAACTGAAACAACGCTTTTTTTGTGCCGTCGAAAGCCGACGCTTCGAGCGAGACAAGTGACATCGGCGCGGCGATAAAAGAGTCCGACAGCGCCTCGCGAATCGTCTTCGGAACATTTTTCATCTCGGAAAAATCAGTGATGCCTTTTTGTTGCCAGTCGTATAGCTGATCGGCGCGATAGCGCGGCCAACCGCCGGCTTCCACAAAGCCGAGGAGGTCGTCGCGGTCGAGATCATAGAAAAGTCGTCTGTTATCAGTAGTAGTCATCGTTCTTTCGATTTCTTCCCAGTACACCCATGTTAACGCAAACGTCGCCAAGCGGCATTAACTGATGAGATAATTTGCTAACGAAGGCGTCTCATACTCTGAATAAACAGACCGTCGACACCGTGATCATAAGCAAAAAGGTTTAGTCTGCCGGCATCGGCCCCGCATTCAAGTTCGCTCGGCAAGGAGACAAACGGTTCAGCGGCAAACGAATCGTTGGCCGAAAGAAAGGCGTCGATTTGCTCTTCGTTTTCCATCCGGTTATGCGTGCAGGTCACGTAGAACAGATGCCCACCCGGCCTTACATAAGTGGCGGCGCGCTGCAGGATCGCTTTTTGCAGCAACGTAAGTTCGACGATCCGCTCATAATTCATGCGTAACCGTATCTCCGGCTTTTTGTGGAGCACACCGAAGCCGCTGCACGGGACGTCACAGAAAACGAGGTCGAAAGACGAGTCGGCAAGTTCCGGTATCGACTCGGTCGCATCCCCCGTCAGAAGGCGCACATCGGAAAGGCCGAGCCGCTCTAAGTTTTCTTTATTTCTTTGCACCTTCAGCGGATCGATTTCAACCGCTGTGATCGCCACATCGGAAGCGGCCCCTTCGCGCAAAGCGGCCGTCTTGCCGCCGTTACCGGCACAAAGATCGAGAATATGCTGCGGTTTATGCTGTAGTGCGAGCGTCACAGCGAGCTGCGACGATTCGTTTTGCAGCGACATCAGCCCGTCTCGAAACGCCGGCTGCTCGAGCGGGGATCTCCCCTTCAGTAAAAGCCGGCGCGCCGCTTCGACAAATCGTCCGGCCGTCACATCGATTTGCCGATCAAGGGAGCCGTCCGGTAATTCCGAAGGCACGCGTTTTCGATTCAAGCGCACCGACGTCTCTTTTTGAAACGTCGTAGAAAATGCTGCGATCTTTTCGGCCACGGCTTCGCCGTATGAGGCGCGTACGACACCGAACAATTCATTCGACCAGCCGTAAGCGAGTCCAGGCGCGCGCTTCGGAAGTTCAGCACGCTCTCTCGCCAACTGTCTGAGTAAAGCGTTCGCGAGTGGCCGCACCTTTTTACCTTCGAAGTAGGCAGCCAGCTCGACCGTCGTATCGACGGCGGCGTAAGCCGGCACGGAATCGGCATAAAAGAGTTGGAACACGCCGAGCGCCAGCACGGCTTGCACATACTTCGACATCGTGTCGAGTCGTTCGTGACTTACCTTTTCCAGATAGTAGGTCAGAGTCTGCCAGTACGTGATCGTGCCGAAGACCAATGCCGTCGAAAACGCCCGCTGCTCGGGCGAAAGTTCACTCAATGTCAGATGACGGTTGACCGCCTCCCCGATAAAGGCGCCTTCAAAGACGACTTCGGTGATCGCACGCGCGGCGATCAGGCGCGCTTTATCTGGTTTTTCTTTTGACAAACGCTTAGCGGCGACGTCCACGCGCCATAAGGATCAGTCGGAGCAAGGACAAAACGGCCGTCAATGCTGACGCGACATACGTCATGGCGGCTGCATTCAAGACCTTTTTTGCGCCCTTCAGTTCTTCGGTCGAGAGCATGCCGCTGCTGTCGAGAGACGCGATCGCTCTTTTACTCGCATTGAATTCGACCGGCAAGGTGACCAGGAAGAATAAAAGTGCACCCAAATACAAGATGATGCCGATATTGAACAACAGGTCTCCGGTACCGCTTTGAAACATCAGCCCCATGATCGCGAGATAGGGACCGATTGAAGAGCCGATCTGAGCGACCGGTACCAAAGAACTTCTCACCTTATTCGGCATATATCCCGTCGCGTGTTGTACGGCGTGTCCCGCTTCATGCGCAGCTACCCCGATCGCGGCGATCGAGTTACTCTGGTAGGTCGAATCTGACAGGCGAAGCACCTTCTCCTTCGGACTGTAGTGATCGGTCAAGGTTCCCGGCACGCGTTCGACGCGCACATCGTGCAACTGGTTTTCCCGCAAAATACGTTTGGCTGCTTCTTCTCCCGTATAGCCGGAGCCGGCACGTACCTGATTGTATTTATTAAATCGGCTTTTGACGAGCATCTGCGCGGCGAAGCCGAGCAGGATCGCCGGAATCAAAATCCAGATATAACTGAAGTTCATTGTGTAATAAGGCATGTAAGCAGCAAACATTGAATCTCTCCTTCCGCTTAAGAAAAATGAACACCTTGTCTCATGCAGATCCTCACCGACTATTCTATATCATTTAAGTGCGAATCAGACCCGGAAGCGATCGCCGAGCGTCAAATTGTGCGCGAGTGCCGTCGCCGGCATGCGTTTACTCCCCGCCGGCACGATCTCCAAAAGGCGGAGCACGCCTTGACCACAAGCGATATCGATGCCGCCGGTGAGTCCGACGATGGTACCCGGTGCTTCCGACACACGATCCTCTGAAATCACTTCAGCCTTTTCGACGTTGATCTTCCTGTCAGCCAGAAATCCGTACGCCTTTGGCCACGGCTTCATCGCCCGCACCTGCCTCTCGAGATATACGGCTGATGTCGTGAAATCCATTAGCCCGTCTTTATTCGTCAAAAGCGATGTCGAAGAAGCATTGGTTTCGTCTTGAGGCAACTCGCGCAGCTTGCCGCTTAAAACGCCTTCGAGTGTTTTGATGAGCAAAGGACCGGCGATCGTAGCGAGTTTTTCGGTCAGCGAACCGGTCGTATCCTCGGGATCGATCGGAATTGACTTTTGGGTCAGAATCGGCCCCGTATCGAGCCCCTGATCCATCTGCATGATCGTGACACCCGTCTCTTTATCACCGGCGAGAATCGCTGCGGCGACAGGCGAAGCACCACGGTACTTCGGCAAAAGGCTCGTATGCACATTAAGGCAACCAAATTCCGGCATAGCCAAAAGAGCCAATGGCACAAGCTTGCCGTAGGCTGCCGTGACAATAAACTCCGGTTTCAGCGATTGAATGTTCCGAAGCAGATCGTCGTCCATCAGGCGCTCCGGTGTCGATACGTCCACGTTATACTCGACGGCCAGCTGTTTCACCGGCGAAGGCGTTAAGATCGCTTTTCGCCCGACCGGTCGATCCGGTTGTGTAATCACCAATAACGGCTTAAACCCCTTATTAAGCAGGTATTCTAGGATCGACGAGGCGAACGCGGGCGTGCCCATAAAGATGTAACGACGATCAGTCATCATTTTCTGCATTAAGATCGTCTTCCTCAGCTTTTTCCATGTCTTCAGGTCGGAATAGCTCACCTTCCGCCACATCTCTGAACAAGACACCGTTCAAATGGTCCGTCTCGTGACAGGCGCAGACGGCGCCTAGTCCTTCGAGATCCATGGTGAATGTTTCGCCGTTCACATCCTGTGCCGTGAGCCGTAGTTTCTCCGGCCGTTTGACAAAGCCGTAGAGACCGGGCAAAGACAAACAGCCTTCCAGTTCTTCCTGCTCGCCTTCAAAGGCGGTAAGCTCCGGATTGATCGCGACGACCGGTCCGTCACCGACGTCCATGACAAAGATGCGTCGCAGGATACCGACCTGCGGCGCCGCCAAGCCGACACCGTTGCTGTGCTCCATCGTTTCGAACATGTCGGCGACCAGTTCGGCAAGTCGCGCGTCGAAAGAGGTCACCTTTCGGCTTTTTTTACGTAGGGTTTCATCACCCTCAATGAGAATCGTTCTTCTGGCCATCGCAGCGGATTATAGCACCGCTAACCCCGTCCGGTCGAGTGCTTAAGATACATGAACAACGTTCGATCGAAGCTGGAGATTAAAGCATCGAGTATGGATCGATATCGATCGCGCGCGACACGAGGCCGGTCGGCATCGTGTCGTCGACCAAGGCCAGCCACTCGGTGATCAACTGGCGGTTTTCACCTTTCACAATCAAGCGATAGCGGTAACGATTTCTTAATCGGGAAAGCGGTGCTTTGGCGACCGGCAAAAGCGTCAGACCGGCATATTTTTCGTATCTGGCTTTGGCTTCCTGCAGAAGTTTGTGAAACTGTTCCGCCGCTTTTTTCGTCTCGTCCTCTTTATGCCCACTGAAAAGCACGATGCCAAGATGACTGTAGGGCGGATAGCCGAGCCTTTTCCGATAGGCGGCGTCCGTCTCAAAGAACGCGTCGTAATCGTGAGCGATCACCTGCTTGAGCGTCGCGTCTTCGGTGTTGTAGGCTTGAATATAGACATGTCCGGGGAGCGATCCGCGACCGGCTCTGCCCGCCGCCTGTAGGATTAAGGAAAAACCTCGTTCCGCTGCCCGAAAATCGTCGCCGTTCAAAAGCTGGTCGGCAGACAGTATCCCGACCACGGTTACATTCGGGAAATCGTGACCTTTGGCGATCATCTGGGTCCCGAGTAAGATCTTTGCCTCGTCGGTCGCAAAGCGCTCCAAAATCGCCGCATGACTCTGCCGCCTGACAGTCGTATCCTGGTCCATTCTGGCTACACCGGCGGCGGGAAACAACGTGTTCAGGGCGTCTTCCACCTGTTGCGTACCGTAACCGACTTCCTGTAGCTGATCCTCGCCGCAGGACGGACAGGCGGGTGGCTTTTGATAGATGCGATCGCAGTGGTGGCAAAGCAGCCGCTTTGACTGCACCTTGCTGTGTACATTGAGATGTGAAATCAAGGCGACTTCGCAGGAGCCGCAGGTCAGGACATGGCCGCAGGACTGACAGATCGTCAGTCTCGCATGCCCTCTTCTGTTGATCAGGATCATCGCCTGCTCGTCTCGCGAAAAAGCATCAGTTAAAGCGTCCTGCAACGATTCCGAGATGATCGCATGGATGCCTTTTTTCGGTACGCCTTTCATATCGACCAAGGTGATCGTCGGGCGACCGGCCCGACCGATCCGCTCCGGCAAAGTGAGAAGCGTCGAACGTCCGTCGCGCGCCCTCTGATACGATTCGACCGACGGAGTCGCCGAGCCGAGTAAGAGCACGGCATCGTGCATCAAGCAGCGAAGTCGCGCGATGTCCGCCGCATGGTAGCGCGGTTTGATACCGGACTTATAGGTCGCTTCATGTTCTTCATCGAGCACGATCAGGCCGATGTTTTTGAGCGGTGCGAACACCGCCGATCTGGCACCGACCACAATTTTCGCGTCGCCCCGGGCGATGCGCTGCCACGCCTCATAGCGCTCGGTCAAGGTCAGGCGGCTGTGCAAAATCGCGACGTCGAGTCCAAAACGGCTTCGAATGCGCTGTTCCATCTGCGGGGTCAAAGCGATCTCGGGTACGAGCACCATCACACTCTTCCCTGCTTGCAAGAGCTTTTCTCCGAGCTGGAGATACACTTCCGTCTTGCCGCTGCCCGTGACGCCGTGCAGCAGATACTCTTTCAAACGTCCCTCACCCGATGTCCGGCACGCGTCTTCTAAAATATCGAGTGCCTTCTTTTGCGCCGGGCGGAGAGCCGGTGCCTTGACTTTCTCGTAAGGGACGACTTCAGGTGCTTTCCGCTCTTCCTCGACGCTGAAGATCTCCAACACCTCGTTTTTCACGAGTGTCTGGAGTACGCTGTCGGTTACATCGGCGGCCGCTTTGATCTCAGCGACCGGCAAGCCCTCCTGATCGATTAAAAGTTCACTGACCCGGATATGGCCTTGACTGCGAAAGGCATCCGTCTCGAGCATCTCCAAAACAGCATCTCGGTCAACGAGCCGCGCGTAACGCGTCTTGACGCCGCCTTTCACGCTGATCCTGGGCGGCAGCATCGTATCGAGCGCCTGGCTGAATGAGCAAAAATAGCGCTTTCGCATCTCCACCGCGAGACGCAACTGTTCATTCGTCACGACCGGTGTCTTCGTCAACAGCGATTCGATCGCTTTTAATTCGCTTTTTTTGTCTTGACTGGTGTCAGCTACCTCGCTGTCTTCCAAAATGGCGACGACATACCCGGGCGTCGCTTTCTTCCGGTGGCCAAACGGCACACCGACCATCTGGCCGACCTGCAGCTTTTTTTCGAGCTCAACCGGAACACAGTAATCAAACGGCTGGTCGAAGGCGCGGTTCGCGCCGGATAGCGCGACCTTGACGATCATCTGGTGATCTTCTCAATCGCTTCAATCAGACGCGGTAGAACATCTTCTTCTTTCACCTTGCCGATGATCTCCCCTTTGGCGAACAGGAGATATTCGCCGTCGCCGCCGGCGATGCCGATATCGGCTTCTCTCGCCTCCCCCGGTCCGTTCACGGCACAGCCCATCACCGCCACCTTGATCGGAGCCGTCACGGTCTCCAGATAACGTTCGACCTTTTCGGCCAGTTCCATCAGTCCGACCTTGGTGCGTCCGCAAGTCGGACAAGAAATCAGGGTCGCGCCGCGATTCGTTAGATTGAGCGATTTTAAGATCGCCTTTCCGACCCGGATCTCTTCGACCGGATCGGCGGTTAAAGAAACGCGAATCGTATCACCGATGCCTTCAGCTAAAAGCGCGCCGATACCGACACTCGAACGGATAATACCTTCTCTGGCCGTGCCAGCTTCCGTCACGCCGAGATGAATCGGAAAATCGGTCTTGGCTGAAAGCTCCCGATTCGCCTCGATCATTAAGACGGGATCGGACGCTTTGACGGAAATACAGATATCGTCGAAGCCGTGTTCTTGCAACAACGACGCGGAGTCGAGCGCGGAAAACGAGAGCGATTCGGCGTTCACGCCGCCAAAGCGGTCGATCACCTCTCGTTTCAACGAGCCTGCATTGACGCCGACCCTGATCGGAATACGGTGCGACTTGGCCAACGAGGCGACCTTTAGTACGCCTTCTTTCGAGCTCCAATTACCGGGATTGATGCGAAGCGCATGGATACCCGCCTCGATCGCGCCGATCGCCAGACGATAGTCAAAGTGGACGTCGGCGACGAGCGGCAACGGTGAATGGCGAATAATCTCGGGTAAACAGGCGACGGCTTCCTGGTCAGCTACGGCCAAACGGCTGATGTCGCAACCGGCGTCCGCCAAACGATAGAGCTGATCGAGCGTCGCTTTGACGTCTCTCGTATCCGTATTATTCATCGACTGCACCGGGATCGGCATCTGACCGCCGACCGGCACTTCGCCGACGTAAAGGAGTTTCGTCTGCCGTCTTTCGATCATCGGCCGATCAGTCGCGATACGTCGAGATAGATGACGAATACGGCGAGTCCGATGATCAACGCGAATCCGATATAGGAGATCGCTGTCTTGAGGCGCTCCGGCAGGTTTTTCCGCAATACGCCTTCGACGCCCAAGATCACCAGATGGTTACCGTCGAGCGGCGGGATCGGCAGAAGATTCGTGAAGCCGACGGCGACCGAGATCAGACCGAAGAGCATAGCCAACTGGCCGAGTCTGACGCCGATATCGACCGACTCGTTCTTCACGACATCGCCGACCATATTGACGATGCCGATCGGCCCCGTCAGATTATCTCTGGCCGATAGCTGACCGGAAAACATCATCGACAGCGCGCCAACCGAGCTTTTGACGATCGACCACGGGGTATGCAGCCCCTGCATTATCGCATCACCGAACGAACGAGACAGGGTCATCGATACGCCGAGCGGCCGGTAGACATCCATCTGCACCGTTGCCATCTCGACTTGTTCTTCTTTACCGTCTCGCACGATATCGACCGCGAGCGTCTTACCACCCGATTGATTCAAAAGATCGGAGATCGACTCGTCGCGCGAAAACGGCACGCCGTCGATCGCGACAATCTGGTCTCCCGGACGAAGCACCGGATTTCCGTCGTTCGACCGCGGGTCGACATTGGTCAACATAAAACGACCGCCTTCTTCGACGTAGGATATGCCGAGCATATATCTCGTGTCGATAATCTCCGGCGTGAAAACGGCCGATTTTTTCAGATTGTCCGTTCGGTCGATGTATTCGACCGTCACCGGTGCTTTGTCGTCTCGCATCAGGTCGACCATGCTGAGATCGAATTGGGTACGGATGCGCTTGCCATCGATCGAATACAAGGTGTCACCAGGCTCGATACCGGCCATCGCCGCATGGCTTGCCGGATCGATCTCACCTTGTGTCGGTACGGCGACACCCATCGCCATAAACATAATCGCAAAGACCAGGATGGCCGAAAGGAAGTTGACGACGGGACCGGCAGCGATGACCAGAGCGCGCATCCAGCGCGGACGGTTGTAAAACAGTCCCGGATCGGTCCGGCTTGTCTCCGTCGTCGTCTGCCCCTCGATCGCTTCATCCATACCGGCGAAGCTGACCGAAGCGCCGATCGGGAACGCTTTGATATTGAAACGTACACCGTTTCTCACCCGTTCAAAGAGGACGGGGCCCATAAACAGCGAAAACTGTTCTATCTTGAAACCGAGACGTTTGCCGACCAGATAATGGCCGAGTTCGTGCAAAATCATGATCAGGCTGAGGAGTAAGATCCCCACCACAATGCCTAAAATAGTCATAAAACTCCTGTGCAGCTCAACGCTACGTTCAAAGCGTCACGTCGAGCGGCGTATATCCTCCATCACACCGCGGTGCAGATCCATCATATCATCAGGATTGGCCGAGGTTGTGGCACTCCAGACACGATATGTGGCTAAACTGCGCGAAATGATGTCATAAATCTGAAAAAAAGTGATCTTTTCTTCGAGAAAAAGCGCCACGGCCGCCTCATTTGCCGCATTCAGGACGAGCGGCATCAAGCCGCCGAGAGAGAGCGCTTCTTTCGCGAGCTCGATCGCCGGAAAGGTCTCGGCATCGACCGGAGCGAAGGTCAATGATGACGCCCGCGGATCGAAGGGATCAAAGACGGGCAGCAGATCATTTCGTTTTGTCTCCGGATAGGTGAGCGCCTGAAAGATCGCGAGGCGCATGTCTGGTAAGCCGAGTTGCGCCAAGACGGAGCGGTCGGCAAAGGAGACCATCGAGTGGATGACGCTCTCTTTATGGATCACGACGTCCACTTGGGACGCCTTCGCAGCAAACAGCCTGACCGCCTCGATCACTTCGAGTGCCTTGTTCATCAAGGTCGCCGAGTCGATGGATATTTTCCTCCCCATATTCCAGGTCGGATGCGAGAGTGCATCTTCCACCGAAACATCGACCAACTGTTGCCTTCTCTTACCGAAGAACGGTCCGCCGGAACAAGTCAGGAATATCTTGTCCTCCGGCGATAGTGTCTTCCCCTGGAGACACTGAAAGATCGCTGCGTGTTCACTGTCGACCGGCAAGATGGCGACATTTTTCGCTTTCGCTTCCGCCATCACCAGTTCGCCTGCCGAGACCAAGGTTTCCTTATTGGCCAACGCGACATCGATGCCGGCACGCACGGCAGCCAATACGGGCGGCATGCCGGCAAAGCCGCTGATCGCAGCGAGCACACGGTCGGCCGACGACTGGACGGCCACCTTGATGACACCGGTATCGCCGTAGACGATCTCCGGCAGGGGGAAGATCCGACGCGCAGTCAAAAGCTTCTTCAATTCATCTGCTTTTTCTTCATTTTCGACCGAAACAATCTGCGGCTGAAAGGCGGCGATCTGTTCGCTTAAAAGCTCGATATTTTTACCGGCCGAAAGCCCGGTCGCCGCATACCCGAGCGACGCAATAACGTCGAGCGCCTGCGTGCCGATCGAACCGGTGGAGCCGAGTACTGCGATATTCAAGAGAGCACCGCCTCGACGTAAAGACTGAGCAAGAATACGGTCGGCAACACGGGCAGGAAACTGTCGAGCCTGTCGAACAGTCCACCGTGGCCCGGAATCAAAGTGGAAAAATCCTTGATCCCGACGAAGCGCTTGATCGCCGAGGCGAACCAATCGCCTGCCTGCGAGACGAGAGAGAGTAAGATGCCGCTGACGACGGCGAGTAGCAAGCGAGACCAAAACGACGGTAGCGCCGCCGGTTTAAGCCAGACGAGAAAAAAGATCAAGCTGAGCAATACGCTGCCGAGCACACCGAACAGCGTCCCGCTCCAGGTTTTTGACGGTGAAAGGTTTGGCACAATTTTTTTCTTGCCGAAGCGCACGCCTCCGAAATAGGCGAACACGTCGCTTATGGCCGGAGCCAAGAGCGCCAAAATGAGCCAGATCAACCCCCGCGGTACAAACAAAAGAAGCGGTGCGAGCACGGAAAAGGCACCGAAGACGTAGAGCGCGGTGCCTGCCGCCGAGACGGCAGCGGACAACTCGGCGTGGCCGCGGCGGACCAGATGCGACATAGCGGTAAAAAGCGCAAATACACCGAGTAAAAGAAGCGAGACGGCGACGCTCGTACCGGCCTTTGTGAGCCAGATCGCTCTGCTATCGAGCCAGAGCAAAGGCGGAATCAGGATGAAGAGCATACCGCCCAAAGCGGGCAACAAAGTGACTCCAAGTATTTTTATGGAGAGCGCTTTAAGGACTTCGCCGGCCATCAGTAAGGACACGAGCAGGAAAAAACCAAGCGGTACGAATCGGCTGAGAAAGCCTAAGGAAACGGCGACGACCAATATCACCGTATAGATCGCGCCGCCTACCAGTCGGGAGGAAATCCCGGGATACGTTGTTTTCACTTTACACCTCCGAACCGTCGATCTCGTGCGGCAAAAGAAGAGAGTGCCTGATCGAAATCACGTTGTTTGAAATCAGGCCAGAGCACGTTCGAAAACCAGAGTTCACTGTAGGCACTCTGCCACAAAAGAAAGTTGGACAGTCGATACTCGCCGCTCGGCCTGATGATCAAGTCGGGATCGGGAACATCAGGCAAATAGACATGCGTCTTCAAAAGATCTTCGGTGATGTCTTCAGCTGCGAGTTCACCGGAAGAAACTTTCTCACTGATCGACTTGACCGCATGCACGATCTCGGCTCTGCCGCCGTAGTTCAAGGCGAGAATAAGCTGCAGGCGCGTGCGGTCTTTCGATCTGTCTTCTGCCTCTCTGATCGCCTGACGCACATCGTCCGGCAAGCCGGCGACATCGCCCATGATGCGAAGCCTGATGCCCTCTTTTTCCATCTCAGCATCGTAACTTTGCAAAAACTCGATGAACAGCGCCATCAGCGCCGAGACTTCGTCCGGCGGACGTTTCCAGTTTTCGGTGGAAAAGGCGTAGACCGTCAGATACTTGATACCGGCGTCACCGCACATTTGACAAAGCCGGCGCAAATTTCTTGCTCCGGCACGGTGTCCTGCTTTGCGCGGCAACAGTCTGCGCTTCGCCCAACGCCCGTTGCCGTCCATGATGACGGCGAGGTGGAGGGGCACAGACGCTTTACCTGACGAGTCGCTCGGTCGTGGCATCGTCTTACGTCGCCTAGAACTCCATCAGCTCTTTGTCTTTGGCTGAGACCGCCTGATCGACTTTTTCGGTGTACTTGTCGGTCAGTTTTTGCAGATCCGTTTCGAGTGTATAGAAATGGTCTTCCGGCATCTGCTTATCTTTCAGTTGTTTGCGGAACGCATCGAGTGCCTCACGGCGGATATTACGGATAGCGACCTTAGCGTTCTCGCCGAGCGCCGACACTTCACGTGTCAGTTCTTTACGCCGTTCCTCGGTCAACGCCGGGAACGCGAGGCGGATGCATTTGCCGTCATTTTGCGGATTGATTCCGAGATCGGACATCTGGAGTGCGCGCTCCAGATCTTTCAGAAGCTTCGGATCCCACGGCGTAATCACGATCAGGCGCGCTTCCGGCACCTGTACGTTCGCCACCTGATTGATCGGTGTCGGCGAGCCGTAGTAATCGACCGTAATCTGATCGAGAATTTTCGGGTTGGCGCGACCGGCTCGGATCGTATTGAAATCCTGATCGAGCACGGAGAGCGTTTTGGTCATTTTGTCTTCGTAAGACATTAGGACATTTGTATCATGGTCCGGCATGGGTTTACCTCCCTTTTCGGCGAATTGGCAACGCTAGTATACCAAAGTTCCGATACCCTCGCCCTCGGCGATCCGCAGGATGTTCATCGGATCTTCGACCGAAAAGACGACGATCGGCATCTTGTTATCGCGGCACAAGGCAGCGGCCGTCGAGTCCATGACCGCGAGACGATCGGTCAAGACATCGGTCAGCGCCACTTCGTCATAGCGTACGGCGTCCTCATGCGTCTTCGGATCTTTATCGTATACACCGTCGACCATCGTCGCCTTGAAGATCACATCGGCATCGATCTCACTGGCACGCAGCGCAGCCGCCGAATCGGTTGTAAAATACGGATTACCGGTACCGCCCGCGAGCACGATAATACGTCCCTTCTCCAGGTGACGGATCGCCCGTTTTCTAATATACGGTTCACAGATCTGGCTCATATTCACCGCGTTCATGACGCGTGTCTGCAGGCCTCGTCTTTCGAATGCGTCGGACAGAGCGAGCGCATTGATCGTCGTCGCCAGCATCCCCATGTGGTCGGCCGTCGTCCTGTCCATAGAGGCGTTCGTTCTGCCGCGCCAAAAGTTGCCGCCGCCGACCACGATCGCGATCTCCTTGCCGGCCTTGACCATTTTCTCCATGACGTCGGCCAGACGACTGACGACGGCTTCGTCAATACCCGTTTTCTTATCACCGGCCAGCGCTTCGCCGGACAGTTTCAGCAAAATCCTTTTGTATTTTTTTCTCATCACAGCATTCACCCCGTCATGTATCGTTCTAATAATATCGGTATGACAAAAGGGAGGCGATCGCCTCCCTTTCGAATACGTTTCTTATTTATTGCCGAGCTGTGCAGCGACTTCGGCGGCGAAGTCTTCTTCTCTCTTCGCAAGCCCCTCGCCCATCTCATAGCGTGTAAAACGACGCACCGAAATGTTCTCGCCGATCGAGGCGATCATCTCTTTAACGACTTCGTTACACGTTTTGCTCTCGTCCTTGATGAACGGCTGGTTCAAAAGCACAAACTCTTCGTAGTACTTCTTCAAGCGGCCTTCGACGATGCGGTCGACGACCTGCTCCGGTTTACCTTCCGCCAGCGCCTGATTTCTGGCGATCTGACGTTCCGTCTCGAGGACGTCTTCCGGCACTTCACTCTCGTTGACGTAGAGCGGTTTCATCGCCGCCACCTGCATCGCGAGATCGCGCACGAGCTGTTTGAAGTTTTCGTTTCGCGCTGCGAAGTCTGTCTCGATATTGACCTCGATCAGGACACCGACACGGCCTTCACCGTGCAGGTACGAATCGACGATGCCTTCTGCCGCGATGCGGCCCGACTTCTTCTCTGCCGTCGCCTTGCCCTTCTCACGGAGCCAGACGATCGCTTTTTCCATATCGCCGTCAGACGCCTGCAGCGCTTGTTTGCTGTCCATCATGCCGGCGCCTGTCATGTCTCTCAACTCTTTTACCATCTGTGCGGTAATTGTAGCCATTCGTTCCTCCAACTATTCTTTATCTATGCAATATCTAAATAATCGTTTATTGAATATCGATTATGCGTTTTCCGTTTCAGCGTCTTCCGCTTCAGCTTCTTTCGCCGGTGTTTCTTCCGCCACGACTTCTTCCGCCTGCGGTTCAGCTTCTTCTTGCTTTTCTTCTTCAACCGGTGCAACGGCTTCGACAGTCTCTTCAACTGCCTCTGCTTCTTCTACTTCTGCAGCCTGTGCTGCTTCCGCTTCATCTTCGACGATCGCTTCGACCGCTTCCATCGCGTCTTCACTGATCACGGCCGCCGAGGCGATCTCGGAGATCTCTTGTTCATCGACGAACGTATCTTCTTCATATTCATCGTGGGCGTCGAGCATGGTGTCTGTCATCTGTTCACCCTGCAGACCTTCGATGACGGCGTCGGCCATCTTACCGGTGATCAGCTTGATCGCACGGATCGCGTCGTCGTTACCGGGAATCACGTAGTCGACTTCTTCCGGATCGCAGTTCGTATCGACGATGCCGACGATCGGAATGTTCAAACGACGTGCTTCCTGTACGGCGATATGCTCTTTTTTCGGATCGACGACAAACATACACTGCGGCAGTCCCGGCATCTCCGAAATACCACCCAGGTTCTTTTCCAGTTTACTCATCTCGAGACGGAGCGAGGCGACTTCCTTTTTCGGCAGCGCATCGAATGTGCCGTCTTCTTCCATCTGACGCAGTTCTTTCAAACGCGCGATACGACGACGGATCGTCTGGTAGTTTGTCAGGGTGCCACCGAGCCAACGGTTGTTCACATAGAACATGCCGCAACGTTCGGCTTCCTCGCGGATGCTGTCCTGCGCCTGTTTTTTCGTACCGACGAAAAGGATTTTGCCGTGTGCTTCGGCTACCGAACGGATGTACTCGTAAGCATCCTCGATCTTTTTGACCGTCTGCTGCAGATCGATAATGTAGATCCCGTTTCTTTCCGTAAAAATATACGGCGCCATTTTGGGATTCCAGCGACGCGTCTGGTGCCCGAAATGGACACCGCCTTCAAGTAATTGTTTCATGGTAATGACCGACATCAATAAACCTCCTGTTTTAACCTCCACAGATCCGCAGTTTAAACTGACAAAAGGGTGATCTGTGTGCGTAGTATTACCGGAAGGCATTGTACCACAGATTGAAAGAAAGTGAAGGCGCTAATTTCCACTAAAGCGCACGTCGCACGAGCACACCATCGGTTAATAAGTAACGCTCGGTAAACAGCGTGCTTTTTTAGCAGCCAAGCGCGCCTACATCTACAAATCCATAGCCATCAGTCTCTAAACTCAAGCAGATCGCTCGGCTGGCACTGCAAGGTGCGGCAGATCGCATCAAGCGTACTAAATCGGATGGCGCGCGCTTTTCCTGTTTTCAAATTCGAGAGGTTACTTTGCGTTATTCCGATCGCTTCGCTTAGCTCTTTGAGCTGCATCTTTCGCTTTGCGAGCATCACATCGAGGTTCACAATGATCGCCATACTTACACCGTCAACTCATTTTCTTCTTTGTACTCCACCGCTTTGCGGAATAGATCCGTGATGAAGTAGACCAAGATGGCAGCCAGAAAATAACCCGCTAAGGCTAAAACCAGGTAGCCACCGACGAGACCGATCTCCTTGCCGAGTTGCGCATAGCCGTAGATATACATGACGCCAAAGAATAAGGCGCCAGCCAGAAAACTGTGACCGATTAGATTCAACATACGCACTGTCAAAGATTCGAAAATATTCTTGCGCGTGCTTCTGAGCACCAGAAACAAGGCGAGCACGAGCGCCACGATCGACACGAGCAGAACTAAAAAGATAAGAACCAAAAAAGGAATGCGTAAATGTGATAACTCCGGATTCCAGTTCACGTACTGCGCCGACATGTGAATCAAAAATGGGAACATGCCGACAAAAAAGGCGATGGCCAAAAACAATAAGCCGCTTAAGAGGATAGGTTTTACACGTTGCATAGTCGTTACCTCCATCTCTATTCTAGCGCTTAATTATCGTATGTCAATATATATTTATCGTTTACTGATCATTATTTATTGCTAAGTAGTTATATGTTCGTTGGACTTTTGCGCCTAGGCGCGTAACGTCGCGATCAGGCGATGCGGTTTTAGTAGCAGATCTATCGCCAAAAGTGGCGAGCCTACGACTAGATCGCAGACCGTTAATAGTTTGGCGCAAGCGCCCTCTTCGGCGAGCACGGCAATGGCGAGATCTGCCGCTTCAGCCATGCCTATATCGTTAAAACCGTTCCCGAAACAGACGACGCCTTTGCCTAACGATTCGACGATGCGCCGTTTCTCTGCAGCGGCGGCACCTGACGAAAAAACGGATACGTGAAAACCATAGCCTTTGCACGCCTCTTCTACCGTCTGATTCGTATCGGCGGTCAGGACATGAATAGTCAACTGTTTTTGTAATTCACATAAACGATCGGCGACGGTTTTATCGAGTTCTCCATCGAGCGCGATCGTGCCGTTATAGTCAAACACAGCGTGCTGAAGCGCCAGCGTACAACTTCCAGGTATCTCGATCTTGATCATGTTTTTCTCTCCTTAGCAGCAAACTCTGCTCATCGCTGAGTCGCGTGTTTCACTTTTCTACTCATCTTAACTTACGCTACCAGCCGGTCCAAAGCCGTACGTGTGCTAAAGTGACTAAATAGGAGTTTCATATGCACGAACGTATCGACCATCCTTTGCCTCCCCTGTTCAATGCGGAGAGCAAGATCCTTATCCTCGGAAGTTTTCCCTCGGTCAAGACGAGAGCGGCGCGTTTTCCCTACGGGCATCCGCAAAACCGTTTCTGGCCTTTGCTGTCTCATCTCTTAGGCGTCGAGCCGGCCATGTCGGCGAAAGAACCTGAACGGGCCACATCGATACTGCTCCGGCATGAGATCGCGCTGTGGGATTCTATCGCCTCATGTGAGATTGTCGGATCGAGTGACAGTTCTATTCGAAACGTCGTCGCGCAGGATCTCTCGCCCATATTTGAGGCAGCGAATATCCGCCACGTATTCTGTAACGGCAACGCCTCTTTCCGCTATTACAAGCAATATCAGAAGCGCTATCGGCATATTCCTGTCAGCGCGCTGCCCAGTACGTCGCCCGCGAACGCCAGGATGTCGCTTCAAGATTTGAGCGAAAAGTGGCAGGTTATTTTAGATGCGCTCGAATGAAATTTTGCGTGCGTCTGGCGTGTTATACTTTTTGGCAACGATCGGATGAGCCCGCTCATCAATCGCTAGATCACTCACATGGCAAGGAGGCCATTCATGCCCAGTACCTTATTGTTGGAGATCGCGGCAGCCCTCGATTTTTCACTCCATTCAGATCAAGAGACCGTCTTCGGTAAAGTGGATGGCTATCGCTTTACGGCAGTCGAGCGCGCGAAGACAATCGGCTTTTTTACGTCGGTCGCCGGCATAACGCCGGAACATCTTCAAGATTTGAGCGCTTGGCTGGAAAAGACCGCCTTCTCGCTTAAGCTTGAAAGTTACGACTTAGACGCCAATTTCTTAGGCGTTTTCGCGCATAAACCGCTCTTTTCTGGCGTCAAAAAAGCCGTCTCCTTTCTACACGCCATGACAACGAAGCTCAGTGATTTAGCGGTGCCTGTAAATGCCTGTGCCGTGTGCGGCGAAGAGGCGGCGACGAACGCCATGTATATGGGGCTATTCGCTGCGATTCACGAAGCGTGCGTCGACCGTGAAGGACACGATTTCACAGGTCAGACGACCATGTCCAATGAAGCCGACGATTTTATTAAACTTGAGGAGGATTCCGTGCAAGAAAAATCACCACTGGCGACTATCGCCGCATCCATGAAAGATTACGAACAAGCCTTTGTAGACGACACGGTCGCCTTGTGTGCGATCAAGAGCGTGAAAGGGACACCGAGTGAAGAGGCTCCCTACGGCCAAGAGACGCGTCAAGCACTCGATTGGTTTCTAAAAAGAGGCGAAGCGCTCGGTTTTAAAGCCGTCAACGTCGATAATCGGGCTGGCTACTTAGAGATGGGTGAAGGCGAAGAGATGGTCGCCTGCGTCTGCCACCTCGATGTCGTCCCGGCCGGCGACGGCTGGACTTACGATCCGTTCGTGGCCAGAGTCGAAGACGGCAAGATCATCGCCAGAGGCACGTCTGACGATAAAGGTCCCGCCTTGATGGGCGTCTACGCCTTAAAGGCGCTCTTAGACGATCCTGACTTTAAAGCCAAGAAGAGACTTAGAATCATTGTCGGCCTCGATGAAGAATCCGGAAGCACCTGCATGGATCACTACGTAAAAACTGAAGAGATCCCTGTCGCCGGGTTTACAGCTGACGCAGAATTCCCGGCGATTTACGCCGAAAAAGGCATCACCCGCATCGAGCTATCGATGCCGCGGACAGGCAATGAACCGTTAAAGTATGCGCGCGGCGGCGAGGCGCTGAACATGGTCGCGGCCAAAGCGTCATTTTCTCTCAAAATGCGCGACGGTCACATCGAAGAACTAACGTATGCCGGTAAACCAGCGCACGCGAGCACACCGGAATTAGGTGAAAATGCGATCGTCAAAGGCTTCAAAGACGTTAAGCATAAACTCGATGAAGGCGGTCTAAAAGACGAGTTTGTCGACGCCGTCTATCACTTTGTCGGCGACGATCTAAACGGTGCTAACCTGGGCATCGACTTTGAAGATGAAAGCGGACGCACCAGCATGAATGTAGGTACCCTCTCGATCGGCGAAAAGGAAGCGAGAATCGGGATTGATGTGCGCTATCCGGTAACGCTCGACATAAATGCGGCGTTCGCTGAGAAGAAAGCCGAACTCGAAGCGTGCGGTGTGCAAGTGAACACCGTCCACGGCATGGATCCGCTCAACCTCGGCAAGACATCCGACCTTATTCAGACCTTGATGAGCACCTACAACGAGATGATGGAAGAATCCGATGAGGCCGTCGCGATAGGCGGAGGCACTTACGCGCGCTCTGTGCCGAACATCGCCGCTTTCGGACCTGCCTTCCCGGACGACGAACACGTGGCGCATCAGGCTGACGAATATATCTCCATCGAAAAGGCGATGGCGGCAGCCGCCATCTACCGCGAGGTATTCAGAAAACTCGGCAGCTAATCCCGCTCCTTCGTTCTATACTGCTCCATCACCGTTTTGAAGATCTCGGCTGATGAGGGCGGCGTATAAGTAATCGCGTTCGCGCCCGCGCTGATCGTCTCCAAGATCAGCGCGGGCGTATTGCCGCCTGTGGCGATGATCGGGAAATCAGGTCCCAAATCGCGCCTTATCTTCTTCACCAGATCGATCGTCTCTTTACCGCCACTGACATTTAAGATATCGGCGCCGGCTTTTACCTTCGCTTCGTAATCGTCATATTTCGAGGCGATCGTGGCCACGACCGGGATATCGAGGATATGCGAGATCTCACGGATCATGTCGAGCTCGACCGGCGCGTTCACGACGACGCCGTAAGCGCCTAAAAGCTCCGCGTGCAAAGAGAGTGAGATCATGCGCTGACCGGTCGTTAGCCCTCCGCCGACACCGACAAAGACCGGCATATTCGCCACATCGAGCACGGCTTGCGTGATAGTCAGAGTTGGTGTGAAGGGATAGACGCACATCACCGCTTGGGCGTTGCAGTTCTTGATCACGGCGACATCCGTCGTAAAGATTAAACTCTTGATCCTGACGCCCAAGATTTTAATGCCCGAGCACTGGTAGATCTCATCCGGTAAAATGACGCTTCTACCTCTAAGTCTCGAGGCGAGTTCCGGCGCCGGGCCTACTTTTATGGTCGGTTCCATAAACACCTCCTAGAGTAAAAGAGAGCGCACCACGTGCATGGTACGCTCTCTCTATCAAAGTACATCGTTTCGCGCTATAGCGCGTTCGTTGAGGCGATTACGCGTCAGCGTCTTCCTCTTTTGCGTCGTCTTCAGCTTCTTTCGCCTCGACTTCGCTTTCAATGTCCTGCACCGCTTCTTCTACTGCCTCATCGACAACTTCTTCCGCTTGCGTCGGCTCAGCTTCGATCGCTTCTTCGACTTCAGCTAAAACTTCTTCTTCGGTCACAACGTCTTCTTCGATCGCTTCCGGCTCCAAGGACGGCTGCTCGACCAGCGTTCTCGGCGATTCGTCGGAAATGAGCGCCCTGTCTTCCGCCGGTTCTTCGACCGTCTCTTCTACTTCTTCAACCGGCTCTTCGACTTCTTCTTCCACCGGCTCGTTGTCAAACGAGGTGAAGGTGGCGATATCGCCGAGGCTGCTACCGGTCTTCGTATCGCTGTAGCTGGTCGGCAGGTCGTAGAATTCACCGCCGCCTCTACCGCCTCTACGCGGACGCTCCGGCGGATCTTCCCGCACCGGGTTGATCGGCTCCACGTCACGGATGCTGACGCTGATGCGGCGCGCCTCGTTCGAGACTTCCAGCACTCTGGCGTCGACTTCCATACCGACTTCCAATACCTCGTTCGGTTTGGTCAGACGATAGTCCGAGATCTGTGAAATATGGCAGAGCGCATCGACGCCCGGAGCGATCTCGATGAACGCACCGAAGGCGAAGATCCGGACGATGATACCGCGCACGATCGAGCCGACCGGGAAGCGTTCTTCGACGTCCTTGTAAGGATCCATTTCGGCTCTGCGGTAGCCGAGCGATACACGTTTTCTCTCCGGATCAAATTCGCGGACAAAGACCGGAATCTTGTCACCGACCTGAACGACTTCCGACGGGTGCTTGATTCTGCCCCAGGAGAGTTCGCTGATGTGAACGAGTCCGTCCACGCCACCGAGGTCGACGAACGCACCGAAATCGGTCAGATTCCGCACCGTGCCTTCGTATTCTTCACCGACTTCCATCGACGCCCAAATCTCATTGGCGCGGCGACGGCGTTCTTTTTGCAGAAGCGAGCGGCGTGAGCCGGCGACGCGCAGACGGCGTCTGTCCGGTTCAAACTGAGTGACCAGAATATCAAATGTCTGGCCGAGATAAGGATCTAATTCTTTGACTGGCTGCGCCTCGACCTGTGTACGGTGTACATAGATGTCGATGTGTCCGTAAGCGGCGATCAGGCCGTCTTTCACCACGTGTTTGACACGCACGGTGATCGGCGTTTTTTCCTGATACGCTTTCTCAACAAAATCTTTGTCCTTTGTGTAGTCGACGCGCGACTTGGACAGCGTGATTTCTTTACCCTGATCTGTGTTGCGGATGTTTCTGACGTAAACTTCGACCTCGCTATGATCGTTGGCAGCAGCTTCCAAATCAAAATCCGAACCAAACTCAGAAAGCGGTATTCTCCCTTCCGATTTGTCCTTTACATCCACGTACACGAAATCACTATCGTAGCGAATGATGTTTCCCTTGACGACAGTGCCTTTCTTCAGTTGCGGGATGCTATCAACGAACTCCTCAAAATCGAATTCGTTATTTGGTTCTTTCTGGTTTGTCAAGCCTTCTTGTTCTGTCATTATGCGGATTACCTCCCCGATCATACGTTCTGGTGTCGAAGCGCCGGCAGTGATGCCAATGTTGAGCGAACGAAGATCCAAACCTGACAGTATGGGCCTGATCTCGTCCGGCTGTTCCACAAGATAAGTCTCGGCGCAACGTTCCTTGCATACGTCAACCAATTTTTGCGTGTTCGAGCTGGCTTGACTTCCAAGCACAAACATCACATCGGAATTCGTAGCAAGGTGCTTCGCTTCGTCCTGTCTTGACGCAGTCGTAACACATATTGTATCAAATATCCGAAGCATTGCAATTTTAATTTTGAGCATTTTGCAGATTTCATCAAACGTTTTTTTCGAGAACGTCGTCTGCGAGACAAGTACGTATTTTCCTTCAGGAAAATCGGTCGTTTCAGCCGTTTCCAGTGAATCGAGAACGATCGCCTGTCCGCCGTCGTGCCCCAGCACACCGACGACTTCAGGATGCGTCTTCGATCCGGTGATAATCACCCGCTCACCGTTACGGTTCGCTTCTTCGACGATGCGGTGAATCTGCGAGACAAATGGACATGTACGGTCGACGACGTCGTGCCCGGCTGCCAGCAGATCATTCATCTCCGCGGGCGTGATGCCGTGGGCACGCACGAGGACGGTCGCCGGTTCGGTGATATCTTCCACCCGGTGTGCGATTTTCACGCCCTGTGCCGTCAGTTCATCGATCACGTGCGGGTTATGCACCAGTTCACCGTACATATAGACGGGGCGCTCCGACTGCGACGCGAGATCGTGCGCCGTATCGACGGCACGTTTCACGCCGGGACAAAAGCCGGATGCCTTTGCGACCGTAATATTCATGCCTGTTCCTCTTTTCTTTTTGGCTGATACGTCTCCCCCATCAGGCGGTAGACGCGCTTAAGCATATCGATCGCGATCTCCATGTCGTCACCGTCTTTGTCCACCATAAACGGTTCGCCGAATATGATGTGCGGCCGCTTCTTGCCAAACAGATGAAAACCGTTTTCGATCGCCACCGGCAATACCGGTACCTGAAACCGCCGCGCCAGATGCGCGGTCGCCGATTTCGGCAACACCTCGTCTCTTTCATCCGGGGCGACACGGCGGCCTTGCGGGAATATACCGACGACTTCCCCGTTTTTCACGATGCTCACGATCTTTCGAAGCGCGGCGACATCCATCTCTTCGCGCTGAAACGGCACCGTGCCGATCGCTCTCAGGATGGCTCCGATCAGGGGGATTTTGTAGAGCTCGCTTTTGGCTACCCAGTAGATCCATGGTTTGACGTGCATCTGAATGACGAGCGGGTCGAAAACATGTTCGTGGTTACCGATCAGGATGAAAGGTCCCGTCTCCGGCACATGTTGTTTACCGCTCACCTTGATCCGATAGAAAAAATTCAACCCGTTTGAGACGAGCCAGCGGAAAAAAGCGCCGACGAAACGATTTCTCGTCTTCTTCTTGCCTTTAGCTGCCGCAGCCATATTGCTCACAGTAATGCAACAGCATGGCGAACACTTCTTCTTCCGTCATACTGCCCGTATCGATCAGGACGGCATCAGCGGCGGCTTTGGTCGGCGCCATCTCGCGCGTGCTGTCTTGTTCATCGCGCCGCCGAAGATCATGTAAGACGGCTTCCAGATCGACCTTTTCACCGGCTTCCAAAAGATCGAGATAGCGTCTTTTCGCTCGGATCGTGTCGTCGGCCGTCAAGAAAAATTTCAGTTTGGCGTTCGGCAGAACATACGTGCCGATATCGCGGCCGTCCAGGACGACGGAGTGTTTTTCGGCGAAGGCGCGCTGCCTTTCGACACAAAACAGGCGGACGGCAGGCAGTGCCGAGATGTCCGAAGCCGCCATCGACACTTCCGGTGTGCGGATGAACGAGCTGACATCCTCCCCGTTGATCAAGGTCATCTGGCGGTCGCCGTCAAAAGCGACATCGAGATCAGTCTCCAAAAGCATCGGTTCGACTGCATCTGGATCACCGGGAACGATATGCTGCTGCAACGCGGCGTAGCCGAGCGCACGGTACATCGCGCCCGTATCGAGATAGCCGATACCGAGTGCCTTGGCCAGACGTTTGGCCATCGTGCTCTTACCGGAACCGGAAGGACCGTCAATCGCGATCTGAAATATGTGTGGGATCGGGGGCAAGGTCTATTCCTCCTCGTGGAATTGTTTCGTTAATTTTTCAACGACTTCAAAACTCATCAAGTCGACAGCCGGCAACTCATCGGTCGAACGAAGCCCGAATTCGAGTAAGAAAAGGTCGGTCACCGAAAAGAGCATCGGGCGTCCCGGCGATTCTTCGTGGCCGACGGCTTCGACATAACCGCGCTCGATCAGGCGGGCCAGTGCGCTGTCGCTGTTCACACCGCGCACCGTCTCGATCTGGGCGCGCGTTACTTTCTTATTGTAGGCGACGATACCGAGCACCTCGTAAGCCGCCTGGGAGAGCGCCGGTCGATGCTGCGGGCGGTATAATCTCGCCACCGTCTCGTTCACCTCCGGCTTGGTCGATAAGGTAAAACGCCCGTCGATCTGACGCAGGCAGAGCCCCGACGTATGGTCTCGCCGATACGCGAGCATCAACTGGTCGAGTGCCAGGTAAGCCTCTTCATAATCCGTCTCGAGAATCGAGGCGATAACATCGATACCGAGTGGTTCACCGGCCGCAAAAAGGAGGGCTTCCAAGGCGGCGAGGCGTTCGCTATAAATCGACATGCGTCTCTCCTTTTTTTGGTTTTTTGAGCCTGATCGCGATATTCGCAAAGGGCGCATCCTGTCTCACCGAAATCGCATTCAGGCGCATCAGTTCAAGCAAGGCAAGAAAACCGGCGATTCGCTCCGGAACACTTTTTTCCGACGTAAACAGATCGCTAAAAAAGATCTTGGTCTTCGTCTTCAACACCGAAAGAATCTCACGCATCTTGACCTTGACCGACACTCTTTCGCGCTGCAGCAGATAGCGCACATTGCCGCGCAAATCGTGAAAGCGCGCCCGGTTTCTCGCCGCCAGCAACTCGATCGCCTGATCGAATTTGTCGCGGCTCAAACGATCCTGAATAAACGTCTCTTCGATTCCGAGCGCCCCGGGGGCCAGAGGCACCCGAAACTGACTGTAACCGTATAGGGCGAAATTGTTCTGTAAAAACCCGGCGATCAGGCGGCAGCGGCGGTAAGCGAGGATCTTTAACTCGAGGTCGCGCAGGGCATCCGGTATATCGTCGACGTCCGTCGCGCCCGGTTTCGGCAGCCATGATGAAGACTTGATCTCGAGCAGCGTCGCAGCCATCAGGAGAAACTCGCTGGCGAGCTCCATGTCGATCTCGTCAAGATCCTCCATAAGATCGAGATACTGCTCGATCACCGGATACAAAAGCAGCTCGGCGATCGGGATATCGTCTTGTTCCAAAAGATAGGACAACAAAGCCAAGGGGCTTTCGAAGTCTCTGGCTGAAATCTCCGTGACCGTTTTTTGCATCAGAAGAACATCGAGATAATCGACGAATTGAGTCCGATCGCGTCTCGCAACAGATTAAAGAGCCAATTGATCGGCGTCGCGATCACCAGGTCAAACGGCACGCGCAGTACGGTCAAGATGCGCCCTAAAATACCGCCGCCGAAAAAGATGAGGAGTAAAAACACCATGCCGATGTAGCGTTCATAGCGCATCACCCTAAAATAAAGATCCCGCGGGAGAGCCGCACCGAACACCTTGTAGCCGTCGAGCGGCGGCACCGGCAATAAGTTGAATAAGCCCAAAAGCATATTGGCCGCGTAAAACATGAACATCATGTTGAAGATCAGAAGAAACATCTGGGTGTTCTGCGTATCCGTCAGAGCCGAAATGATCTCGGCGATATTCAGGACAATGATGCTGACGGCGCCCAAAATGAAATTCGAGACAGGACCTGCCAGAGAGGTGAGCATCATGCCCTTCTTGATCGTGTGCTTCCGGTCGAAACGATTCGGATTCACCGGCACGGGGCGCGCCCAGCCGATCCGTCTTGTCAACAAAAAGACGAGCGAACCGATCGGGTCCAAGTGCTTCAACGGATTCATCGTCAAACGACCGGCTTCGGCAGCCGTCGGATCACCGAGACGGTTCGCCATCCAGGCGTGTGCGAATTCATGAAACGATAAGGATACCGAAAGCACCAGGATCGTGATGAAAAGCGTTTGAAGATCGAGATCACCGAACATTCTGGAAAAGAGAATCAGCGGCGGAATTTGCGGCATAAAAGCACCCCTTTTTAGATTACAGCGATTATATCACAGGCGTTTAGCGCCACAGGTTTCGTACGCGCTCGAGAAAGCTTCTCGTTCGATCCGTCTGCGGATGCTCCAATACGTTCGCCACCGGGCCTTCTTCGATGAAGCGTCCGGCGTCCAAAACGAGCACACGGTCGGCCAGTTCTCGCGCCAGGCCGATATGGTGGGTAACGAGGAGCATCGTCATCCCCTGTGTGGCGAGCGCCTTGATCACCGCGATGACTTCACCTGTCAGTTCAGGATCGAGTGCCGACGTCGGCTCATCGAGGATTAGCAGATCGGGCGAAGGCGCGATCGCGCGGGCGATCGCCGCCCGCTGAGCCTGGCCTCCCGACAAAGTGATCGGATAGGCGTCCGTCTTATCTTCCAGATCGACCATGGCGATCACTTCGGCGGCGCGCTTTTCGGCCTCCGGCTTGGCGTATCCGTGGCCGTAGATCAGGGCGTCCAGAATATTCTCTTTGACCGTACGATGCGAGAACAGATTGAACTGTTGAAAGACAAACCCGATCCGGCGCCTGACGGCGAGCGTCGTCTTTTTGCCGGGGCGTTTCAAATCGACGACAAGATCGCCGAGAGTCATCTCTCCCCGATCGGCCGGCTCTAGCAGGTCGATCATGCGCAGAAGCGTCGTCTTGCCGCCGCCGGACGGACCGATCACGGAGACGATCTCCCCTCTTTCAATCGTCAGAGAGATATTGTCGAGCACAACAAGTGCGCCGTAGCGTTTGGTCAAGCCTTCAATCGTTAGCATCACGTACCCCGGTAGCGAAGCGTCCCGGTCATCTTTCGGATGACCCTGGCGTAGACCACATCATAGATCGTATCGATGACAAAGCAAAGGACGACATAAGACAAAAGAAGTGCCGCATACGCCGTGATCGTATCGAACGTGAGTCCGGCGGCCATCCTCGCTCTCGCTGTCATCTCCGGAACCGTCATCAGGTACGCGAGCGAGCTCTGGCGGACCAGGTTGACCGTCGCCGAGGCGAGATTCGGCAGCGCGTAGGTCACCGCCTGGGGTAACCAGACGCGGAAAAACGCCTGCCGTTTTTTATATCCGACAGCTAAAGCCGCCTCCACCTCGTGCCGCGACACAGCGGAAAAGGCCGCGCGAAACACTTCGCTTAAAGCGGCCACCGTGTTCAAAAACAGAACGATGAGCGCGTAATAAATAGGTGAAATAGAGAACACATCGATATCCCATGCTCTGGCACGGACAAAGGAGGCGAGCAGGCTCGGCAGCCAGCTATAGGCAAAGAGCATCTGCAAGACAAGAGGCAACGAACGAAACAAGGTCACGTAGGCGCCGACGAGGCGCGAACCGACGACACTCTTTTTCGCACGCAGCCAACCAAACCAGAGCCCCGGCAAAAAAGCGAAGGCGAGCGGCACAAAGGTCAGAAGCAAGGTGTAAGGCAACCCGCGCAGGACCTGCTGCAACGTACCGAAGAATACACCCGACTCAGGCATCGGAGATTTCCTTGTGGCCGGTCATGCTTAGGTGACGTGACGCCTTCTTTTCGATGAAATGGAAGGATAACTCGATTATTCTGATCAGCAAAAAGAAAATAATCGCAAGGGCGATGTATGTCTCGAGCGCGAAACCTCCGTAATTGGCGGATATACGAAGCTGTGCCCGCCCGACCAGATCGATCACACCGATCGTGTAGGCGACGGCACCTTCCTTGAGTAGCCAGGTGATCGTATTGGCCAGATTCGGCAGCGCGTTTCGGATACCTTGAGGCAGGATGACACGAAAGAACCTGGCCGAGGCCGTGTAGCCGACGGCGATCGCCGCATCACGCTGCGATTGCGGGATGGCTCTATAGGCTGCCGTAAAGACGTTCGCCATCTGGGCCGACGCGATCAGGGCAAAGGTGATGATGACGGCGACAAAGCGGCTGATCTGGGAAATCGCCGGTAAGCCGATACCGGTCCAGAGCACCGGCAAACCATAGAAGACGAGTAGGAGCAAAACGACGGCCGGTGCACCGCGCATGAAACGCATGAACACGCGCGCGAACAACGTCAGAGCACGGTGTCTGCCGACCAGCATCGAAGCGAGCAAAAGCCCGAGTAGCATCCCGATCACCGTCGAGATCAGTAAAATAAGCAGGCTAATGCCGACGTACGGCAACAGCACGCCGAGCGCATCGACAATCTGTCTCGCATCAAACGTGCGGTAGCTCACAGTACGTTACGGCGCCTTGGCTAAAAGATCGAACACGTCCTCATCAAACCACTTTTTGGACAGCTCGCGCAGGGTGCCGTCGGCTTTCAGCTCGCGGATCACGACGTCATAGGCATCTGCCAGTTCCTGTTCCGCCTTGTTGAAGAGCGGCCAGGTCGGAATCGCGGCAAACGGCTGATAGACGAGTTCATCAGCGAGCTGACTGAATGGTCCGTCTTCGACTTCGACCTGCACACGGTAGAGCGCCTTCAAATTCAAGAAGGCATCGTAGCGTCCTTCCGCGATCCACGTGTAGGCGTCGACCAGATTGAAATCATCCGCCGACAAGAGCTCAATCGCTTGTTCCGGATGTTTCTCGTTGTAGGCGCGCACCAGCGCGTACTGCGCCGACTGGGGAGCGATCGGTACCAGTTTGCCGCCGGCTGCCGCCAGTGATTCAAGATCCTTGATATGGTCTTTATCCTCAGCCCGCACCACCAGGCCGGTGTTGCTACCGCCGACGTTTTCTTTCGGATAAATGTAGCGTTCGGCACGCTCGTCCGTGTAGAAGACATTTTTTACCGTCGCTTCATAAGCACCGGTCTCGACTCCGATCAGAGCGTCTTCGTCGGATGTGCCGACAAACTCAAACTCATACTGCGGCAGACGTTCATCGATCAGACGCATGACCTCGACGTCATAGCCGGAGGCATTGCCGTCCTCATCGGTAAAGGTGATCGGCCGTGCCGCCTGGGCATAGGCGATCTTGACTTTTCTCACCTCAACTTCAGGATTGGTCGCCGATTCAGTCGGTTTTGCGGCCGGAGTACAGGCACTCAGCGCGACTACCAAAACAAGAAGCAGCAACCAAAACGAACGTACACGATTCACTGACTTTTTCACTTTGCATCCCTCACTATGTATTTTTCAAACCCCTCGGTCATGAACCGCTCTTCGCCTTTCAGCCAGAGCGCTTCACAGTTTTCCATGCTTCCAATCAGCGCCATACCGTCTTCCAGACTCATGTTAAACAGCGCCGTCGTCAGCGCATCGGCTAAAGCCGAACTCGGTGTGACGATCGTCACGGCATCAAACGTATCCTCAGGAAACAGCGTTTCAGGATCGATGATGTGGTGGTAGCGCACGCCGTCGACGGCGTAGAAGCGTTCATATACACCGGACGTGACGACCGACAGATTGTCGATCGACAACAATTCGATGATATTCGACTCTTGCTCCTTATCCGGATTTTGTATACCGATACGCCACGGCGTTTCGCTGTCAGGCCTGATGCCGATCGCCCGGATATTGCCGCCTACCGAAATCACGGCGGACTTAAGCCCCATCGCCTCGACTTCCCTCGCGACCTGTTCCGTCGCATATCCTTTCGAGCCGGAGCCGACATCGAGACGCATTTCAGGGTCTTTCAAAAAGACGGTCGACCTTTCCTCATCGATCTCGATCTGAGAGATATCCGTATGCTGATTCGCCGCCTCAAGCGTCGCTTTATCCGGCACACTGGCCCGTTCCGGATCATGGATGCCGATCTCGCGGTGATCGTGCCAGATCTTTAAGACGGCACCGAACGCGACATTGACGTTGCCGTCACTCACCTCATTCGCCCAGATACACTGCTTCAAAAGTTCGATAATCTCAGGATCGACCTCGACCGGTTCGATTCCGGCCTTCTCATTGACGGTTTTTAAATTGTTGACCCCTTCGAACGCATCGTACGTATTGAATATCTGATGGTAAAAGGTCAACTTATCACGGATCACACGCATGTACTCGTCGAATGCATCCTGACTTTCGGCATACCCGATTACCGTCGTCAAGGTATCGAAGACGCCGAGGAAACTGCTTCGATAACGCGTGAGCTCCGCCGGTTCGGTCGCCGAAGTGGCCGCATCGACAGCGCGGGACGTCGTAGTGGCAGGCGTTTGAACGTTCGCCCCGCAGGCGGCAGAAAAGAGAATAAGACCGGCCGTGACGACCGCAAGCATGTGCTTTATCCGCATTGACATGTATACCTCGTGGCGCATCTTTTGATGCGCAAACAAACTATAGCACAGGCTACTACGAGCGAACAAAAAGCCGCCTTGCGGCGGCTTTCTGTCGATGGGCTTTCGCCTCTTTTATAACGTCTTTACTCAGCCACCACCGAGGCATCCTGATATGCCTTATGAATCGTTTCGAGCATCGTATCGATCGAAATCGTGACGGATGCCACGAGATCTTCGTCTGCGACTGCGCCTTCGTCATCGGCCAACGTCAAGATCTCCTCGACGTTTTTGCCGACCACATGAAGTGCCAGGGCTTCAGCCTGTTCATTCCACTCTTTACCGATTTCCGAGGCGGCAACCATGCCGTAATCGGCACCGAGTTCCAACTTGGTCGGCTGTTCCGCTTCGAGATCCGACGTGATCTGGCCTGCGGCGTCAAAACTGACTTTCGGCTGGTTTGCGTCCAAAATGGCAGAGGTGACGACGCCGTCGGCGTTGAAGGTCACTGCCGCGTAGTGAACGTACGCTTCCGTCTGGCCGTCTGTTTCGCCGTCGGCGTCCTTCGAACGCATATTGGTGGCGACGATACCGAGACCGAGCTCGTCGGTCGCTTCGGCACCGCTGGCTACCGCATTATTCACGGCCTTTTCCAGAGCGGCGAGATAGGCATCGACATGGACGGTCACGGACGCTTTGAGGTCTTCATCGGCCGGACGATGTTCATCGTCCAATTCCATGGCGAGGACATCTTCGAGAGACTTTCCGCGGACGAATGCTTCAAACGCGCTCGCTTGCTCAAACCACTCTTTTTCAATTGCGGACGCTTGCAGCATGCCGTACTCATAACCGAGTTCGCGCTTCGTCATAAAGCTCTTCGTTTCGACAATCTTGCCCTCAGCATCAAAGAAGGTGTAAGGCTGCACGATGTCGAGTTTGACGTCGGCGATCGTGCCGTCTTCAGCGACCAGCACGGCGACGACCGTGATATCGGTCTTCGCTCTGCCGTCGGTCTCTCCGTCAGCCGAGGTGGATCCCGAGACATCCGTCATCACGGCGAGTCCGGTCTTCGCCCCTTCAGCTTCCGGCTCAGTCGGTTCTTCTTCCGGATTAACCGGCGCTTCGACGTCAGAGAGCTGTTCCGCCGCTTCACTTACGAGCTGCTGCAGCGCCGTGATCGTGATCGTGACAGAGGCGACGAGATCTTCGTCCGCCGCTTTACCGTCTTCGTCAGCCAGTTCATTCACTTCCTCGGCCGTCTTACCGACGATGAATGCTTCGAACGCGTCGATCTGTTCGTACCATTCTTTACCGATCTCGGAAGCGACGACCATACCGTAGTCAGCACCGAGTTCGACTTTCGTCGTCACGTCTTCGACCAAATCGCTCGTGATCTGACCTTCGCCGTCAAAGTTGACTCTGGCCTGCACCGCGTCAATCACGGCGGAGGTGACTTTGGCTTCTTGATCAAACGTAAAGAGACCATAGTGGATGTACGCTTCGGCCAGGCCGTCCGCGTCTTCCGCCACATCTTTCGAGCGGTTGTTGTCGGCGATAATGGCGAGTGTCAAGGTGTCTGTCGATTCGGCACCATGCTCGGCCGCTGCTTCAACAGCTTCTTTGAATGCGGTTAGATAAACGTTGACACTGACCGTGACGGACGCCGCGAGATCCTGATCTGCCGGCGCGTTGTCGTCGTTCAGTTCCATCGCCAGCACTTCTTCGACCGTTTTGCCGGTCCAGTAGGCAGACAACGATTCGGATTGTTCATACCATTCGGCACCGATCTCGGAGGCAGCCTTCATGCCGTAGTCATCGCCGAGTTCGAGCTTGCTGGAGTAAGACTTTAGTTCACTGACCACGCCTTCGGCGTCCCACTCAGTGTACGGTTGAATGACGTCGATGATGACATCGAGCACAATATCGTTCTCGTCGAGCATCACACCGACGACCGTCGAATCGACTTTGGCGCGACCGGCCGTCTCGCCGTCCGCCGACGTCGAACCGGAGATATTGGTGACGATACCAAGTCCGGTCTTCACTGCCTTGCCTTCAACGGCTTTTGCGCCGAGCGCGTCGTTATACGCCTTGACGGCCACCGCCTGCATATCGGTCACACTAATGGTCACCGAAGCGGAGAGATCTTTATCGGTCGTTTTACCTTCTTCGACAGCCAGACCTTCGACGTCTGCTGCCGTCTTGCCTACTAGATATGCGGCGAACGCTTTGGCTTGTTCAAACCATTCGGCATCAATCCCCGAGGCGGCACGCATGCCGTATTCGTCACCGAGTTCATTTTTCGATTTCACTTCGGCTTCGAGATCCGACGTGATCTGTCCTTCCATGTCGAATTTGATGTTGGCCTGCAGACCGTCGATAATGGCGGCGCTAATCAAGCCATCTTCTCCGACGGACAAAGCGGCGACATGAAGATAAGCCTGAGTCAGACCTTCGGCGTCTTCAGTCGCATTGCCGGAACGCTTATTATTCGCCGTAATGCCGAGGCCGATGCGGTCGCTCGTCTTGCTGCCGACGGCTTCGGCCGTAGCGGCTGCCTTTTCGAGCGCGAGCAAGAAGGTGTCGACATGGACGGTCACGGACGCGATGAGATCTTCACCCGTCGGGCGCACTTCTTCATCCACTTCCATCGCGAGGGCTTCGGCTACTGTCTTACCAATCCAGTAATCTTCCAGTGCACTCGCCTGTTCATACCATTCTTTCCCGATCGGCGAAGCGTTAACCATGCCATAGTCATCGCCCAGTTCACGCTTCGTCATGAAATCCTTTGTCTCCACCACGACTCCTGCCGAGTCGAAGAAGGAGTACGGCTGTACGATATCGATTTTTACGTCGATGATCGTGTCATCAGCATCCAAGAGCACGGCGACCGCAGTCGTATCGACTTTCGCGCGTCCGTCCTCCGTTTCCGTTGCAGATGTCGAACCAGTAACATCCGTGACGAGCCCGAGACCAAGTCTGGCTTCGCCCGTCTCCGCGTGTACCGCCGGCGTAAATCCGGCGAGACAGGAAAACAGCAGCGCCAGCGCTATCAACAGAGCTGTCTTTGTCTTCATTTGATTTCTTTCCTCCTGAAAACACGGTAGTTAATACCCGTAATTTGATTTAGCTGATAATACCAGTAAAGTTACATTCTGCAAGCCTATTATTAAGGCAATTCGTCATCCATTTGAGCTTTCTTTTCAGAGGCAAAAGTCATCCATTCCTTGTGTCCGGGAATCGCCGCCAACGCCGGTATGATCAGCTTCAAAAGCACCGCCGACAGGATGCCGGTGCCGACACCGGTCAAGGCCATAAGCGGCACGATATAACCGAACGCGAGCGGCATATTCAAGATCACCATCGCCACAAAAAGTTGGCCGGCATTATGAAAAATTGCACCGGCTACTGAGATCAATAGATACGATAATCGCGCTTTCGATAACTTGTAGAGTAGATACATGACGAGAACGCTCAGTAGACCACCGCCGATACTGACGAGACCGGCAAACAGTCCGCGCGTCATAATAATAAATGTGCTTTTTAACACGGCGATCGTAAACGCCGACTTCGGACCGAGAAAGAAAAGGGCGTACATGATCGCGATATTCGAAAGCCCATACTTCAACGGTACCGGCGAAGGAATCGGCGGCAGCAACCCTTCAAAGAGGGACAAGGCGATCGCCATAGCGAACAACAGCGCCGTGATGGTCAGCGTGCGCACCGCTTGATGCGACTTCAATTGTGGCGTTCTAGTAGACAAAATCAATCTCCAAATCGGAAGGATCGGTCGCCTGGCCTTCAACCGCCTCAATCGTCACCACCACCATGTTCGGCAGACAGGCGGCATAATGATACGGTTGTTTCAAACGACCTTCCTTGATACACACTTTATCGGGACAGTCAGACTCGACAAAGGCGAATGAACCATCCTCATAACGATGGAAATGAACGGACGGTCGCTCCGGAAACGAATAGTCCAGAGGATTTCCCGGCACGAGAGGTATCCTCGCGACCTCGACATGATCGATATGCACGACGGCCTCCGTCTGAAGCCCGGCAGGCACCTGACGCGAGAGAATAAACCAGATGATGGCAGCTGCCACCAGTACGGCAAGTATGATCAGATCTCGCGGTTTCATGAAGCGCGGAATGCGCGTCGATTTCTTCTGTTCTTCCATCGGAAGTCGATTATAAACGAATTGTCAAAAGCATCCAATAAGCTTCGTAACAACAAAAAAGATCGCCCCGTTGAAGAGGCGATCGAGTAAATCTTATTTGTTTCGACCTTAACCTTCGCCGCTACCGGTGTCGTCGCCCGGCGGATCAGTTACGTCACCAGGTTGCGTCGTTGGCTCATCAGTCACCGGAGGCGTCGAGTCGGTCGGTTGCGATTCAGACGGCGGCGT
>DUQI01000027.1 GCA_012837885.1 Fastidiosipila sp. | reverse complement strand
ATCTCCGACGGATTATCATCTCTTTCATGGGTGAAGT
The DNA here is from genome assembly GCA_012837885.1 of Fastidiosipila sp. Taxonomy (GTDB): domain Bacteria; phylum Bacillota; class Clostridia; order Saccharofermentanales; family DTU023; genus DUPJ01. The sequence continues at coordinate 2,547 of DUQI01000027.1, read as the reverse complement.
AAAAGTCTGTCGCTTCGAGCGTCGTCCCGTCGGTCGAGAGCCCGTATACAGCGAAAATCGAGTACATCGCTCCGGCCGAGCCGTGATAGACGAACTGCCCGTCGACGGCAAATTGGTAGCTGCTTCTGCCCCAGCCTTCGAACGCGAGTGTCGGAACACCGTCGACCAGTGTGTAGACGGCCAACACTTCACTCACGTAATATGTGTCGTCATTTTCCTTCACCGTGCCGATCAGAAGTTCCGGGATGCCGTCGCCGCTGATATCGCCGATTCGATAACCGACCATGTTCAAAGACTCGCCGTCGGGTGCGATATTGACGATTTCACTCAGGCCGGTCTCGCCGTCCGCGACATCGGCATCGGCAAAATCGGTTGTCAGCAAATGATGAGTGCGGTCGAGTATATCGACGTACGCGTCGGTCGGAATGCCTTCCGTTTCATTCGCCGGTGTTGTGTCCGACGATGCGGCCAGGCTTATGTCGGCATTCCATCCGACTGTAGTCATAAGCAATGCCAATACCAGTAATCCCCATGCGAATCGTGTGAGTTTCATATCAGTACCTCCTAGTATAGTGTTGTCGCACTTGTAAATAGTTTATTGGACAAAAACAACCTGCGATAATGTCAGCATGTAGTGTGAGTGTCACCGTTTCGTACCTTGGGGTTCTTCCTCGTTTGTGAGAGTGGTGCCTCACCTCTTGCGGCAGTTCACGAATGAGCTGGATGTTGAGACATGAGTGTCTTCTCCGTCTGTCCAAGGAGGTTGTGAGCCGCGAGATGCGTGAGGATTCGCCTACAAATACGTGGTGGTGAGGTGACTCATGTACTATCTTGGCATTGACATCGGAAAGAATAATCACGAAGCGGGACTCATCAGGGATGATGGCAGTCATGTCGGTAAGTCGTTTAGGTTTACCAACACCAAAGAAGGCTTCGACATGCTCCTTTACTTCTTAGAGCAGCACCTGCCGGAGAATGAATCCTTCTGCATTGGTATGGAGGCCACTGGTCACTACTGGCTGGCGCTCTACTCGTTCCTGCGCGCACAGGGGTTTGTGCTTCACATAGTCAATCCGATTCAATCCGACAGTCTGAGAAACTTCCACATCCGTCAGCAGAAGACCGATTCGGTTGACTGCTTCCTGGTGGCTGAGGTGATTCGCTTTGGTAAGTTCAGCGAAACTCATTTGGCTGACGAGGATATTCTGGTATTGCGCAATCTAGCCCGTTTTAGAGAATCGATCAAAGATTCCTGTGCGGACTATAAGCGCCAAGTCATCACGGTTCTGGATCAAGTGTTCCCTGAGTATGACACCTTGTTCTCAAGTCTCTTTGGCGAGAGCTCAAAAGCATTTCTCAAAACCTACGGAACGCCGGACCAAGTGGTTGAGGTCAACACGAAGTCATTAGCGACTCTGCTTAGGAAAGCCAGTCGAGGTCGGCACAGTACGGATAAAGCAAGAGAGATCAAATCGCTCGCTGCCCGTTCAGTTGGCTTGACCTTGTGTTCTGACGCCTTTGCCTTCGAGATTCGGGTCCTCATCGAGCAGATCGAGTTCACAGAGAAGCAAATTGATGAGATCGACAGGAAGATAGCCAAACAGCTAAAAAAGATAAACTCTGTCATCCTCTCCATCCCCGGTGTGGGACCGAATACCGGCGCTGTCATTCTGGGAGAAATCGGCGACATTAACCGCTTCTCCACTGCCAAGAAGCTGGTGGCCTTTGCCGGCATCGATCCAACAGCCTATCAATCAGGCAACTTCGTCGGTCAACATAACCGCCTGTCCAAGAAAGGTTCCCCTTACTTGAGACGAGCCGTGTGGATGTCCGCGCTAATCGCAACCAGATGCGACCCCGTATTCAAAGCATTCTATGAGAAAAAACGAAGAGAAGGCAAGGCACATGGCACCGCTCTAGGAGCTGTATCGCGAAAGCTACTCTATACGATTCATGCTGTGTTGAAAGCGAATAAACCTTATGAGGTTCGTCTTGAGACGATAGAATAATCCAGTTTCAACGCTTTCTTTTTTCGACCCGCTTCCATAACGGGTCTCGTTCGCATGCTGTTTTCATCCAATATTCTATTTTCAAGGTGCATCTTTGCCTGCTTCAGGTGGTCAACCATCTATCAATCTTTCTTGCTTTTTATGCTTGACATTTAATAGCTGGTCTCATAAGAACCAAGTTGACACTTCATAAGCGCCTGCCATTCACAAATAGATTATAACGCTCTTGGCTGAAAGATATTGGAAAAAAGGATTATTGCTTATTAAACGCGACGCCAGGCGCGCGGTGAAAAAAGAACCAATACCGGCAGAATCTCAAGCCTGCCGGCGATCATCGTGATGCTCAGCGTGATCTTCGATAGATTGGAGAACGGCGCGAAATTGCCGGTCGGTCCGACGACGTCGAGTCCCGGTCCGATGTTGTTGATCGTCGCCGCGACCGAGCTGAAGGCCACCGTAAAACTGTTCGAGTCAAAGCTGATGATCAACATGCTGACACTGAAGAACAACACATAGCAGATGAGATAGCGTCCCGTGT
>DUQI01000007.1 GCA_012837885.1 Fastidiosipila sp. | reverse complement strand
CAGATTAGACAGCGCATTGACGATGCGGAAGACGGTGCAATGTTCATTAGCGCAGATTTTGCTGACATAGCGGAGACTGAAACGATTAGGCGCAATCTGAATCGCTTGGTAGAGTCTGGCACCCTTAGACGGGTTCTTAAAGGTATTTATGAGAAGCCAATGTTCAGCAATCTGCTTCAGGAAACTGTTGCTCCTAACCCTGATATGGTCGCCAAAACTCTAGCCCGCAACTATCACTGGACCATTGCACCTGATGGCGATACGGCTTTGAATTTGCTTGGCCTTTCGACGCAAATCCCCGCATCTTGGGTCTATATCAGCGACGGACCATACAAAAAATATGAATGGAACCGTACTAAGCTTGTTTTTAAAAGAAGAACAAACAAGGAGATTTCGAATTTGTCCCCCATTACTGTGATGGTGGTTCAAGCGCTAAAAGCGTTGGGGAAAGAACAGACGACGCCTGAAGTAGTTGAAAATCTATCGAGACGATTGAGCGCAGAAGATATAGCATTGCTTCGAAAAGAAGCAGCTACTTCAACAGATTGGGTTTACGATGTAATTCGGCAGCTGGAGAAAAGTGGTGTAAAAAAATGATTTCCATGGCTAAACTACCTGATAATGAGCGACGAGAGTTGTTTAGAAACACAGCTGACAGAATGGCATTGCAGGATGCCATTATCGAAAAAGATTTTTGGGTGAGCTATACCCTAGATTATCTTTTTCATAGGTCTCCTTGGAATAGTGCGTTAGCCTTTAAGGGTGGCACCAGCCTGTCTAAAGCTTTCCATGCAATTCAGCGTTTCTCCGAAGACATTGATATTATTCTGGATTGGAGAGTTCTAGGATTTGAAGTTATGGAACCATGGATTGAGCGCTCCAATACCAAGCAGGATGCTTTCAATAAGAATGCCAACGCCCGAACGGCAAAATTCTTGCAGGAGAAGTTTCTTCCTGCAATTAGGCAGCAGCTTACAGATGAATTGGGACAGAAAATCAATGTTTCAATAGATGAAAACGATGACCAAACGGTACTTTTTACCTACCCTAATATTTTCGAGCACTCGGCAATTCTGCGAGCGATTCGAATAGAAATTGGAGCATTGGCAGCGTGGACACCATCTGTGGTTGCCGAGATTACACCATATGTTGCCGGGCAATATCCTGCGCTTTTTTCACAGGCATCGACTTCTGTTCGAACTGTTGCACCAGAGAGGACTTTTTGGGAAAAGGCCACGATTCTTCATCATGAGGCGAACCGTCCCAAACACCTCCCTATGCCTAGTCGATATTCGCGGCACTATTATGACCTATATTTACTTTCGAGAACGACAATAAAAGACGCAGCCATTATGCAATCTGAAATGCTCAGAAAGGTTATCGCTTTTAAGAGGAAATTCTATCCCCGTGCATGGGCAAAGTATGAGGAAATATTTATTAGCGGATTGAAGTTAATGCCGCCTGAGATGAGGCTGAATGCTCTTGCTGGAGATTATTTATCCATGCGGAGTATGTTGTTTGGTGAAGTGCCAGAATTTGATGATATTCTCTTGGGCTTGGAATCACTTGAACAAGAGTTGACATATATTTTGGTGCAATAGGTGAATCATAAGTGAACGGATTCTGATGGCCCGACGCATTTTAATGGCAATAGTCTGGCAACAAAAAAATGGATTAGCTGCCAGGTAATGGATGAATGTGGTAACAGGAATAAGCAGAAGCATTTCGGTAGGGGGGTGCGGACAATTCCTTGGACAACTAATTCAACGTGAATCCCAGATCTTGTCTGAATTGCTGTGGGCTTTTTCTACCCAAGGACATCTTTATCCTTTGGGTATTGTACCATCGGATGTAATTATCGATGGCCATCATCAATTGACTAGCGGACTTCTTTTGCCATTCATATCCAAAATGCATTTCATTCTTTAATCGTCCAAAAAATCCTTCACAGGCAGCATTACCCGTCGTACAGGCTTTCCTCGACATCGAACGTCTTAGTCCGGCACCTTCAACGCGTTGAATCCAAGATAGCCAGCGAAATAGCGCTGGCGTCGTTTTGCGATAACCTGGAGTCCCAATTCCACCATTAGGCGGCGCACGACTTTCTCGGATTCGGATCCCCTCAGACCGTAAGCTAGACCAAAGTGAAAGATCGATTGTATACGCAGCCGCATCTCAGCATAATTGTCTAACGTGATATTAATAACTAGAACGAACCATTCGTAGTGTTTTCATCAATTGATGAAGCGGACAGATCGTTTTTAACGCGCCGATCACCTGAGTATTTTCTCGGTTACTCAATTCTCGAGGATCGACGCTTTGGGCTTTTTTAGGAAACTTTTGTTTCACGAAAAATGACATTATCCAGTCCCAGTGCTTCACAGCGTTTCTTCAACACTTGGGTCGTCTGGTGTGTTAGACGGTTCTGGATTAGGCATAGCTCGAGTTTTGTCAAATGAAAGTGTCTTCAATGAGCTCTGTCAACAGCCAATTGAGGGCGGCTTGCGATGGAACGGCGGTGTCACTTTTTGTCATAAACACGTTTCTAACTAAATGTCGAGTCAGACGTCGCCGGTTCGCTGTATGACGAAAAACGAGGCGATCTGCTGGGAGATCGCCTCGCGTGTCATTGACCGATGACGTGATAGAACTTATCGGTTGTCGATATTAGTTATTTGGCATCAGCGAGAGCCTTGCGAATCGCTTCAAGCAGGCCATCACTTGACTCGGTGGCGCCGCTGACGACATCGACGTCGGCGCTGTTCGCTGCCAGTACGGCCTCGATAATACCGCTTTCAGCCGATTCGTAAATGCCGGCCGTTTCATTGTGCGACAATACCTCGATCTCCGTGATCTTGCCGTCTTCAATCTTGACCTGAACGCGGATCGGCTCATCAGCGTCATGTCCGATGCCTTCGCCTTCGTAAACACCGTCGACGTACGTTGCATCAGCAGCTTCAGTCGGTTGGGGCTCGGTTTCTGTCTCAGGCGAATCGGTAGGTTCTGTTTCTGTAGCCTGTTCGCTCGCTTCGACCGTCGATTCAACTTGCGGTAGATTATCCGCTGTCATACCAATGTCCTTGTAAGCAATCGTGTACTCATTTCCGATATAGAGAGCGGAAGCAGGATCTGTCGTAGCAGCTGCTTTGCCGGCAAGGCGGCCGAAAACAAACGCTTGCAGTAATCCGTTGCCCGACATATAACCGGGACCAGCCGTATCGGAGAAGCCTTCCATCACTCCGCCAGCAGCATAGAGACCTGGGATCAGGGTGTGATCTGGTTTGACGACGTGTCCGACGAGGTCGGTGACGAGGCCGCCCTGTGTATGGCGCAGGTCAGCTGTGATTTCGACAGCATAGAACGGACCGGTGAGCGATGCCGGGAAAAGGGTTCGGTTCAGACTGTCTTCACCCTTTTCCATGCCATTTTTAAAGTCCTCAATCGCCAGTGCGAAACGCTCACTGTCAAGTCCGAGTGCTGCACCAAGAGTTTCCAAGTCTGCCGCTTCGGTTAGGGCATCCTTTTCTTTCAGCGTGGCGAACGAGCTTTCGTTGGCGTCGGCGACAGCTTGGTCGAAGATCAGGTGGACCTTGCCGCCCGGTTGCTGTAGCACTTCGGGTGTCAGTTCCGAGTAACCGATATGTTCATTCGTGAAGCGGTCACCGTTGGCGTTGACGAGCATGCCGCCGGCGTACAGGTAACCGAGGCTGAGCGACTTGCCAAGAACGGTACTGTGCAGTCCGTGTCCTTGATACGCTTTCATGTTAGCGATATCCGCGCCAAGGTTTTTACCCCAGAGAATGCCTTCGCCGGTTGCACCCGGTGCGACCATCGGCACGGCGTCAAGAATTTCCGGCATGTATTTTTCCAGCCAATCTTTGTTAGCCGCAAATCCGCTTGTCGCAAGCACGGTATTGTTAGCTTTATAGAGCGTTAAGCCGTTTTCAGTTTCAGCGACGGCGCCGACGACGGTGCCGTTGTTAACCACAAGATCGGTTGCCGGTGTGTTCAGTCGGACATCGATCTTTTCATGGTTGCTGGCGTTTTCTACGAGTACCCTGGTCATTTCCTGACCGGATCCTTCAGCCAGATGCATACGGTAGTTGGACTGGCCGTAATAGAGACTGCTTGTAATTAGGTTGAATACCACGCCTTGTTCCTCGAGCCATTCGATGACGCTCTTAGCTTCAGCCGTGACTGTATAAACGAGGTCTTTGCGGACGCTGTAGCCGGACGGACGCAGGATATCTCTGGCAAACAGTTCTTCTGTGTCGGTGATACCGGCATCCTCCTGTTGCTTCGTGTTGGCTGCCGGGATGATGCCGCCTGACATCAAAGTGGCACCGCCGAGGTAACTCATTTTTTCTAAGAGAATGACGTTGCTTCCTTCGGCAGCTGCTGTCAGCGCCGCAGCAAGTCCGGCGCCGCCACCACCGATGACGAGCACATCTGTTTCAACCGTCTCGACCGTCTCCGGTAGCGGAGTGCCGTCCGATAATGTCAGGTTCCCCAGCTCTTGTGCACCAAATACGACTATGCCCGAGAGGATTATTGCCAGCGCGATAAATAGCGCAAGCCATTTAGTTCGTTTCATTCATGATCTCACTTTCATTTTTTTTACGTTATTTATTTCGATACTAAGAATAGATCGACATGCATAATTCATTATACGTGATTCAGAGTATGCATACAAAAACGATACTGACCAGCCATTGGTCCGTGACGTAATTCTCATGAATCGCGTTGGGCGCCTAAGGAGAGCATCGCAAATAAAGAGTAGCCAAGATCAATGCATACCAGAAAATAGATGTTCGTGTCGACATCATATATAGTGAAGAAGATAACGTTGGACGGAGTCGTCGTGTCGCTCATGTGCAGCGTTAGATCTAGTGTTGTTTCGTTGTAAAGAAAGCGAAGAATGGGAGGATACGATGCGAACGTTTCAATGGATGAATGAAAGCAAAATGACTGAAGAGAACGGATTGATTACCATCCATGCGCCGGCGGAGACCGATTATTTTAACTACGGTCTTGAATTGAATGCTGATGGCATGCCGGATGAGTCAGTCATCAATGCCCCCGTTTACTATACAGAAATAACCGGTGATTTTGTATTGCGCGTAAAGGTATCGTTGCCCTTTGAAGCCGATTACGATGCGTGTGCACTGTTGGTGATAAAGGATGATAGATATTGGGGCAAGCTGTGCTTTGAAAAGACAGATTTTGATACCCGGGCTGTCGTAAGTGTCGTGACGAATGTCCGCTCTGATGATGCCAATGGCTGCAATGTCGATAGCGATGCCGTGTGGCTGCAGATTGCCCGCGATGGACATTATTTTGCTTTTCACTACTCACTGGACGGAGAAAAGTATGATATGGTCCGTCTGTTTTGGCTAGAAACAGATCAACCGTTGAAAGTCGGTCTGTTAGCTCAGTCGCCGATCGGAAAAGGCGGCCCGCGCTATTTCGAGAATCTGACCATTGAAAATAAGACGGTTGAGGATCTGCGACAAGGAAAATAAAAGAGGGTTTCTGTTGCTTTTTAGACGATCTAGCAAGCTGGTCGGCTTTGATGAATCTGAGACAAATATGGGGTGATAGAACACATGATCAGAAAATGGTTCAATCAGAAAACGCTCTTTGCTTTTATTCTCATTTCGATGGTGCTTTCCACGGTGTTCGTCATTATTAGAATCATCATGGCACCGAGTGTGGCACCGGCAGGCGAAATCGGCCTTCGCGTCAAAAGTGACTACACGCTGATGCTACTCCAATGCGTAGCGGGCACGCTGGCACTCATGTTGCCGAGTTTTATCGCCAAGCGTTTAAATATCGTTATACCGTCCTTCATGATGATCGCTTACGCCATCTTTCTTTACTGCGGCGTCTATCTGGGTGAAGTCCGCTCCTTCTATTATGTGGTCCCGCATTGGGATACAATTCTTCACACGTTCAGCGGATTCATGCTGGGAGCACTCGGCTTTACCCTGATCACTTTTATTAATAAAACGGATCGGTTTCCACTCGTCCTTACTCCATTTTTTGTGGCAATTTCACTTTTGGTTTTGCCGTCGCCATCGGCGTGATATGGGAGATATATGAGTATTCGATCGATTATTTCTTTCATACGAATATGCAGAAATTTGCCCTGGAAGACGGGACACAACTGATCGGGCAGCACGCCTTGGCCGATACGATGAAAGATTTAATTGTCGACTGTATCGGCGCATTGGTGTTTTCCGTCATTGGCTATATCGCTGTGAAGCGTGACAGCAAGCTGAAAGAAAAACTGGCCTTGAAAGTGATTAAAAAACGCGCCGAGGTGTAAAGACGGTTGATCTGAACACATAGATGGGGACAACAGGCTCGTCAGACGATCAGCGGCTGTACACCTAATGCGTCCTTTGTTTGTCGTCGGCCGCATGCAAGCGGCAAGTCGATAACCTGTATCACGACGTGCTGCACTGACTACGAGATAGAATGCCCAACCATTCTCCTATAAAGCACTGTTGATGTATTTGTTTATTTAATAAACTCTATTTATTGTGCAAATAGTCATTGTCGCCTGGAGAAACGTTTCATATGCTGGATTCGCGTGAATAAAACTCCGCATAAAGCATCGTAATTCGTTGGAGCGTCTATGGCAGTTGTCGTTGATATGCATGGCATCAAGAAGAGCTTTGGTCATGTGACCGCGCTTGATGGTATGGATTTTTCGGTCAGGGCAGGTGAGATCACGGCGCTGGTCGGTGACAATGGCTGCGGCAAGACAACCTTGATGAAAATTCTCGGCGGCGTTTTACAGCCGGATGCCGGTGAGATCGTCATCGGCGGTAAGTCGTTTGCCTCTTTGTCGGTTCATCAGGCTAAGGAGCTGGGTGTCACTGTCATGTTTCAGGATTTGGCTCTTGATCCGACGAGGGATACGGCAGGCAACGTTTTTTTGGGGAGAGAACCGCTCAAAGCCCGCTTTTGGCTCGACAAGAGACGGATGCGAGAAGATGCCAGAGCTTTGTTGGAGCGCTTCTCCATTAAAATCGACGATGTAGAGACACCGGTAGCTTATTTATCCGGTGGGCAGCGCCAGTCGGTCGCTCTGGCCAGAGCACTTCAGCATAAGACGCCGATCATGGTGTTCGACGAGCCGACGTCGGCCATGGGAGTCGCTGAGACTGCGAAGATTCTCGGTGAGATCCGCCGCTTGAAAGACGACGGAATCGCCGTCATCCTGATTAGTCACAATTTGTTTCATGTCTTTGATCTGGCCGACCGTGTCACGGTGATGGCTTTAGGACGGCAGGTCGCCACCTTTGATACGAAGGAGAGTAGCCCGGAAGCGCTGCATCAGTTGATCGTGGCGGGAGGTGTCGTCTGATGAGAGGAAACCTTCGTCGGCGTCTGCGACCTTTCTATCCTCAATTGTTGCTGGCCGCTGTCTTTTTGCTCTTCGTCATTACCCTGAGCTTCTTGTCGGATCATTTTCTAACCTGGAAAAATATCAAGAACATCGCCGAGGCGAACAGCTTTCGCCTCTTACTGGCGCTCGGCATGACCGTCGTCATGTCGAGTGCAGCGATCGACTTATCGGCAGGTTCGATTGTCTCCTTGAGCGGTATTATCATGGCCGGCCTGATCGGCGTCGGCTGGGATGTTTCACTGGCCATCGTGATTGGCCTTATCGGCGGTATTGTGATGGGAGCTCTGAACGGCTACGTCATCGCGAAGAGCCGACTCAGCCCGTTTATCGTCACGCTGGCTTTTATGTCGATCTACCGGGGCCTCAGCCTGATCGTCACCGAGGGCATCCCGATCACCAAGTTACCGGCGGCCTTTCGCTTTTGGGGACGAAGCTACATCGACAAGCTGAATCCGCCCCTGATCATCGCCGCTGTTGTCTTCTTATTCCTGATTCCGTTTATGTCCCGCACAAAACCGGGGCAATACATTTTGGCTAGTGGCGGCAGTGAGGAAGCGCTCAGGCGGCAGGGCGTGAACACGTCTTTTTACCGCGTGCTGGCGCACGCCATGTTGGGACTTACTGCCGCGATAACGGGCCTGATCGTCACGGCCAGACTGAATTCGGCCGAGGCAAACGCCGGGATCGGTATGGATATCGATGCTATTACAGCCGTGATCATGGGCGGCACGCCGCTTTCCGGCGGCCGCGCACATCTCGTCGGCAGCCTGATCGCCGTGCTTCTACTCGGCACCATCCGCAACGGACTGACGATTTTGTCCGTCTCGTCTTATTACCAGCAGTTTTTCAGCGGCGTCCTGCTGCTCGTTTCCGTTCTCTTGGCGAAACGACGCGAACAGACGTTCATTTAACTGAGCAAAACAAAGAAACAACGCGGTCGATGTGTACCGCGAAGAAGGAGAAATTATGGATAGAAGTTTATCAATCGTACTTGTCATCGTCATGGCGTTAGGCCTATTCATGACGCCGACGGCGCTGCTTAGCGATAACGAAGCGGCTATAGGTGAAGAGCCCCTGTCGGCGACCACAGAGCCTGACGAAGTGACAGTGGAGACGCCAATGTCACCGAGTGAAGCACTGATTGCCGAGACGAAGCGTTCACTGATGGAGCAGCTCGATCCCGTACCGCTCGACGGCAGCGGAAAGAAAATCGGGGTTCTGATCATTTCCCTGACCAATCCGTTCTGGGTCAACCTGAAAGAACGCTACGAAGAAGCGGCCGCCGAACTCGGCATCGAAGTCGAGGTCTTGTCCGGTACGACGGAAGGCGACACGACGTCGCAGCTCGAAACACTAATGACCATGGCCACGAAGGACTATGATGCGATTATTTTGAGTCCGATCGAAGGCACCAACTTGATTCCAGGTATCATCCAGCTGAACCAGCTCGGTATCCCGGTGATCAATCTCGGTCCCGGCGTCGACGAAGCGGCGCTCGAGGAAGCCGGTGGTCATCTGGACGGCAAGATCACGGTACAGTTTGCCGAGCAGGGGGAAATGATCGCAAACGACATGATGAGCCGGTTGCCGGACGGTGGCGAAGTCGCCATCTTGCAGGGACTCGTCGGGGCCGGCCAAAGTGAAGGCCGCTCGGCTGGTGCCAAAGCCGCGTTTGAAGCCGATGAACGGTTCCCGATCGTGGCGATTCAGCCGTGTGACTGGGATGCCACTAAAGCATACGACGCGACGAAAGACATTTTGCTCGCCTCACCCAACCTCAAAGGAATCTTTGCTGTCAACGACGTGATGGCATTGGCCGCCTCGGAAGCACTGCTGGCAGAAGGCCGTGACGATGTGCTTGTCTACGGTGTCGACTTCACGAATGATGCCAAGGCGGCGATTCAGGAAGGACGCATGACGGGAAGCGTGACGTACTCCGGTGCGATCTACACGCATGCCGCGTTCCTCCTGGCCTTGAAGACGATAGATGGTCAGACCTTGGACGGCCCCGTCTACTGCCCGTTGACACTCGTCACGGTCGACAACATTGATGACTATGCTGAGTGGAAGTAAACACAAGTTTCTCGTCGAGTCGGCGCTGCTGACACACGGGCTCTATTCCGTCAGTGATGATGAAATCAGGCATGAGCTGGCGCCTCTGGCGCCGCTTATCGCCTATCTTCAAGACGGTCAAGTCATATTAGGCGACGTCGAGCAATATCTCACTTTTCGCGGAAAGGCGCAGGCATTTCCCAGAATCGATTGCTTCTCGCTTGAGAAGGCCAGAGAAAACGGCACATCGGCAGCTCTGACGGCATCGGGCACGATGGCCGTGGCGAAGGAGCGGGGCATCGGTCTCGTTATTTCCTGCGGTATCGGTGGCATCGGCCACAACGTCGGCGATGAATCTTTTTGTCCCGACCTGCCCGCATTGGCCGATATCGGCGTGACGCTTCTCGCCACTGCCTTCAAGGACATGATCGATCTGGAGGCGAGCTTTGACTGGTTGAAGGCACGGGGTGTCAAAACATACGGTGTCGATACGGATCTGGCCGACGGTTATCTCTTTCGACTTAAGCCGTATGCGATTGACGGCGTCTATGGCGGACAAGAAGATGCCCGCTTGATCCTGCAACCGATTCCTCTAACAACACGCTTATCCAGCGACGACTGGTTGGAAACAGGCATCGCTGCCGGTGAAAAAGCCTTCGCCGCCGGACAGGCGTACCATCCGGCTGTCAACCGCACCTTCGATAAGTTGTCGAATGGTGAAAGTTCGCGTATGCAACTGAAGGCACTAGCGCGAAATGTGGAGTTGGCAAAGCGCTGGACATAACTACCTCACTTTAATAAAAAGAATACTACCGACGGTTACACGCTTGAAGTAAGCATCAGCGTAACCGTCGAATTTTTTGCCTGAAACTCAATTGCTATCGTGCTCCCACAATTTGTCCCGAATAATGTACAGTTTTTGGGACGCGAGGGCGACCGGACAGGTGAACCTTTCATCTTTAATCGACACGATCGTCATATGCTACGAAGCGTAGCAACGATGTAAACTAAAGTTGATGGTCAGTTTGAGGAACCGGGCTTAGGCTAGCGACACTGAACATTTTGGAGGTCAGCAACATGAGTTTAGGAACCAAATTAAAAGAGGTCAGAAAAAAGTCCGGTCTATCTCAGGAACAGCTAACGGAAAAACTATGTGTCTCCAAGCAGGCGGTGACGAAGTGGGAGAGCGACCGCGGCTTACCCGATGTGGAGAATTTGAAAGCGATCGCATCACTTTTTGACGTCAGCGTGGACTACTTGATCGCTGACGGTACCACCTTAATCGGCAAAAACATCAAAGAGAGCATCGATCTGAGCGCGTATGAGAAAAGCGGTAAAGCGCGTAGTGTGAAAGATGCCGCCGTCAGAGCAAAGTTTTCTGCAGCAGATATCATCTATCCACTGATTAGAAAGAAGAAGCTTTCACTTATGGAGAACATAATCGACATAGTTGTGCAGCCGGGTACTTTGCATTTGGCCGACAGCCTCGCGAGTGCATCGACTGCGTGGTATCTCGTAGAGGAAAAAGACAGACAACTGCTCGTCAGTATCAGCAATGAATTCATCGAAAGCCGTGAATTGGTCGCGAAGTTCACCGGCAAGAAAATGGTTATCGATAATCAGGTGTTTTCGAAAGTGACATATACGCTCTAAGCGAATTTCTCCACATAGTAAATGACCGGCTTTCATTAGCCGGTTTTGCTTTGTCGAAAAGAAACGGGAGCCGATTCAAGTGAGAGGCTTCAGTTACATAGTCCACCCTGAAACGCCCGGGAATCCACTGAATTCATGAATATCAAGGTGATATTTCCTTCGCTCGGTTACACTTGTTGAACGGACAAATTGAGTTTTTATAAAACCTTCTATGGTTTCTTTCAGCAAGAGGAGTTCAACATGAAAAAAACGATAAAGAAGTATTACGTATTGCTTGCGCTTTTGATAATGGCGATTTTTATCGCAGGGTGTTCTGGTGATAAGGTTTCCAAGACAGCGGCTACCGATACAGTCAATGCGCCGGCAGACACCGTTACTGCGGCAACGGATGCTGCAAGTCCAGGCGCGCCGCCGGCTAAAGGCGGATTGCGTGTCGCACTTGGCGATGAAGCGATTCACAATGGTGTTAAAATAACGCTTCTTAGTGTAGAGATGCTGGACAATGTAGACGTCTTACTTTTGCTTCCGGAGTTTTATTTAAAAAATAACGGAAACAAGCCGGTTACTATTTCGCCGTACGCTAACATCACTAGCTATATCGATGGAGTGGAAGTGACGGACGGAAGTGTTCTCGATATAGCGGTCCTGGATAAAGATCTCTTCAGTGGTTACGTTGAACCGGGCAAAGAACTGCAGGGCCAAATCACGGTCAGGACGCATGCCGATTGGCAAACGCTTGAAATTGTCATCAAACCATTTATGCTCGATGGCATACATTTTACGGCGACAAGGCAGGACCTCGATGAACAATAACGGATGGTGCCTGAACCATTTACTCGACTGCGACAGGCACAGTTAAAACAAAAAAAAGTGTTATCCCCGGTGATCACTCACCGGGGATACCCCGTTCATGCGGCCGATACCATATGTACACGCTTTTTTTGGCTATTTTCCGGCACGCATGTTCTTCTTCAAGAGCATCAAAGCAAGCCCGGCCAGAACCAGCAGTAGGCCGCCTGCTACATAACCGATCGGCCATGATTCGCCCGTTTTTGGCACGTTGTCATCGCCCGTTTTAGAGCTGACCGGGATGGTCTCT
>DUQI01000026.1 GCA_012837885.1 Fastidiosipila sp. | reverse complement strand
GTGCTTCCCCGCTTCGGCCGCAGCGATCACAATTTCCGCATGATCTTTCGTCGGAGTGACTACGTCTACAATGTCAATATCGTCTCTTGTGACAACGTCACGCCAGTCATAGCAAACTTCATCATAGCCCCAGCGCTCGGCAAAAGCCTCAAGTTTCGTTTTGCTTCCACAAATAACTTTAAGCTTGATGTCGTACGGAATGTCGAAAAACTTGCCGACCTGAAGCCAGGCATTGCTGTGAGCTCTGCCCATGAAGCCACCACCGATCACGGCGACATTAAGTGTCTTCTTCATATGTATGCCTCTACTTAAACTTATTTGCGATCTTTCTCAGGTTCTTCACACTGATTCCGATCATCTCTTTTTCCATACCGAGCCACTCAGGTGCCGGTGCATCGATCTCAACGGCCAAGAATCCCTTGTAACCGGCATTATGCAAAAGCTCTGCGAGCTTATCATTATCAATAATGCCAAACCCAACCGGAACACCACTGAAGAATGTCCAGTCTGCCGGGCTGACGTCGGTGTTTACACGCAAATCCTTGATGTGCGTTGAGAAGGTGTGTGGTGCCAATTTCTCCATACCTTTGACCGGATCATCTAGCAATCGCAAGAAGTTGCCCGTATCAAAGTTGATACCGAAATTCGGCGAATCAACAGCTTCAATCATCTGAAGCATCTCTTCGGCGGTGTAGTCGATGTGGTTTTCCACCGCCATCTTGACGTCGTACTCCTCCGCGATTTTTACGGCTTCTTTAAACATCGGCACAAGCCGCGCGATTTGCTCGGCATGGTCCTCTTTTCGCCAGTCGTACGCCGAGGCGCAAACACGCATCACGTCCGTTCCAAATTCTCTCGTCATCGGAATCATGGCTTTCATGTCTTCAAACGCTTCAGGACTCAATCCGCGTTCAAGCCCATGTGGATGTCCCCAAGCAAAAACAGTATCAAAACCGTATTCTTTTGTTTTGGCACCAAGTTCTCTCAAGTAACCTGCGTCTAAACTCGGAAGGAAGCAGGTCTCAAGCGACACTCCATCCACCTCATAAGATTTAGCGAAGTCGAGAAAGTCATCGACTGTGGCAAGTTTTTCAGGTTTTTCCTGAAAGTCATAAACTTCACCGAAATAACGGTGGAAACAATAGCTGTCAATACCAATTTTCATGTATATTCCTCCTATATTTTCAGCTGTTAATCTCTACTCTTTCTTTGTAACAAAACGGCGAGGATGATGATCGCACCCTTCACTGCATTGACCAAATAGACATGCATGCCGACAAGTGTCAGGATATTGTTGATTATTCCCAAAATGAATATGCCGAAGAACGTGCCAATCAGCTTACCACGCCCACCTTCCATCGCAATGCCGCCGACTACTGCCATGGCGATCGCATTAAGCTCATACGTCTGGCCGGATGATGTAGAGTTGATCGAATTCATGCGCGACGACTCGATGATAGCCGCAACAGCGACGGTGACTCCAAGAATCGCAAAAGCGATCATTTTGACTCGATTTGTGTTAATACCGGAAAGTCTAGTGGCTTTCTCGTTTGAACCTACTGCGTAGATATGTCGGCCGATAATCGTCGAGCGAGCAACATAGATGGAGATCCCCAGCATCACAAAGAAATAGATTATCGGGAGGGGCAACCAGCCAAACAACATGTAGTTTGATATCTGCTGATATGATGCGACCCGCCCCGTGATGCCTCGTGCATCCATAATGTAAATACCGATGGATCTAAGGAAATACTGCATCCCGAGTGTCACAATAAACGACGGTACACGACCGACCGTTACGATAAATCCTGTGAGCAGTGATAGCGCGACGGACATAATTAGCGCTGACAAAATCGCCAGAATTGTGCTTCCGGTAGCGTTTAGCACCGACAGACAAGTAATGCCGACAATGACCAATTGCGATCCTACCGACAGATCGATGTTTCCCGAAATAATCACAAACGACATGCCAAAAGCGATAATGCCTTGTATCGCGTTATTTCTCAGAATATTGATGAAATTTCTGCCGGTCAGGAACGTCTGTCCCTCTAGGATCGTTGCGATAATGACCATGGCGATGGCCACAAGTATAATGCTGTACTCACTAAAAAACTTATGTCGGCGAATACTCTCCAGTTTGGACGATACTTTATTCATACAAATTCCTAGCCTACGGCCAGTACTCCTCCCGTAGATAAAATCATTATGGCTTCTTCTGTGATTTCCTCATGCGTCAGTTCACCTTGAATGACACCGTGATACATTACGATCACTCGATCGCAGATGCGCATAACTTCCTGTGCTTCATCTGAAGTCACGATGATACTGACGCCTTGATTGGCGAGTTCCGTAATCAATGCGTATATCTCATTTTTTGCACCGACATCAACCCCCTGAGTCGGATTACAAAGAATCATGATTTCCGGTTTGGCTAGAAGCCATTTGGAAATGACAGCCTTTTGCTGATTTCCGCCCGATAACGTCGTAATCGGCTGTGATAGTTTCCGCATGCGGATACCGATTCGCTTAGAGTAATCGGTCGCGATATCATTCTCTCTTTTCTTTGAGAGAGACAGTCGTCTAACATAATTTCGCAACGTCGTGATCGTCATATTCTCGCGCACGTTCATATCTTTGATGATCGCATTTTCTTTTCGATTCGGAGGTAAGAAACCGATACCTCTTTTTCTAGCAAGCGAAGGATGCGTGATGGAAATCTTCTCTCCATTCAAAAACACTTCGCCTGATCTTGCGACCATGTCACCAAAAAGAGTGTGCACAAGAGCTAGTTTTCCGTCACCAAGTAACCCCGTAAAGCCTAGAATCTCACCTTTATGAAGTGTAAAGGATATATTGTTGTATTTACCCGGAAGGTCGAGACCTAAAACTTCAAGCACTGGATCGCCTATTTCGCGCGCCTCATAATGCTGTGTCCCGAGTGCATCGTGGCCGACCATGAGCTTAGCCAGTTCAACTTGATTGACACATGCCCCATCATTTAGACGAGCATCGCCAGACGCTACTTTTTCTCCGTTTCTCAAAATCGTAAAGCGATCGCAGAACTCACATACTTCACCAAGTTTATGCGAGATAAAGATTACGGTCGCTCCGTGGTTTTTGGTCAGATCTTTCATAATGGCGAAGACTTTCTCGGTCTCTGCTCTAGTAAGCGAACTGGTTGGCTCATCCATGATAATCAGACGAGCATCAAATAGTATTGATTTGGCAATTTCCACGATCTGTTTGTGAGATGCATCAAAGGATCGCATCATGGCACGCGGATCAATATCGACACCCATTTTCTTGAACACTTCAGTTGAGCGCCGACGCATTTCGTCCGTATTAAGACCGCCCCAGCTAGTCCTCAACTCACGACCTAGGAACAGGTTCTCATAAACCATCAGATCATTAACTACATTTAATTCCTGATGAATAAAAGCTATGCCAAGTTGATTAGCCTCGTGCGTATTTTGAATCGTCACGTCATTGCCAAACAATTGAATACGGCCTGAGTCCATAGCGACAACGCCGCCCAGGATATTCATCAATGTTGTTTTGCCGGCGCCGTTTTCGCCGAGAAGAGCATGTATTTCGCCTTCTCTTACTTCGAAGTCCACGTCTATCAGTACCCGGACGCCGCTGTAAGATTTGTTTATGCCTGTCATTTGCAGGGCAATACTCATTCTTTCCTCCGTTTTAGAAGGTGGCAGCGGAACGATGGTCCCGCTGCCACCTACGGTAATTAATCCTTAGAGAGCGAGCCTAGTATGGCGCATCTTCCGTGATGTTATTTTCTTCCAAATACTGTTTGTAGTTGGTGCGGTCGATATTTTGAGCCGGAATTATAATTCTGGACTCATATGTTTCACCTTTGATAAGGCCATCAACCAATTCGACACAGTCAATGATCATGTAAGGGGCATATGTTTGCGAGGAAACCCAGATGTCAGTGTATTCATCCATAAGTGCGAAATAGGTTTTATCGCCACCACCGCCCGTGATCACTTTAATGTCTTCACGACCAGCTTCGCGGATCGCCTGCAAGATACCTTTCGACATTTCATCATCAGTCGAGTAGATACCGTCAAGCTCCGGATACTTCGTCAAAACGTCAGCCATGACAGGGAGCACCGTCTCGGGCGCACCGTTGTCGGCTGCATATTCGCCGAGCACTTCGATGTCCGGTGAATCGGCGATGACTTCTTTAAATCCGTCGACGCGCTCTGTAAAGATGGCACCGTAGTTAGGAATGTTCATGATGACTACTTTGCCCTTACCATCGAGTTTTTCAGCGATATAGGAGGCGCCGAGCTCGCCCATCTGTTTGTTGTTGCCGGCAATGTAATAATCAGGTTCAAGATCGCCCAGTGTACGGTCAAAGTTGACGAGCACGATGCCCGCATCCATGATTTTCTTCGCTGCCACTTCAAGCTCATCATTTTGCGGGAACAAGACGATGTACTCACAGCCGAGGCTGATCAGCTCATCTATCTGGTTCGCCTGTTCATTTGCGTTAGCCGAAGCAACAAGACGATAGTTCAGATCGAGGCGCTCCGCCGTTTCGCGCGCAGCCCACTGTACTGCCGCGACCCAACCGGTCGGGTTATTTGGAACGGAGATGCCGACGAGCGGTTTTTCGCTTGGAGCTTCGTCCGATTCCTCCGGTGCTGCTTCCGTTTTCGGCGGATCCGTCTCTGGCGCATCTGTCGCAGGTGCATCCGTTTCGGCCGGTGCCTTCGTCGTCGTCGCCGGTGTAGCAGGTCCGCAAGCCACCCCTACGAGCATGACAAGGCTGAGAATCAGTGCAATAAATACTTTTGCTTTCATTGTTTTCTCCTTTTTTATATTTGCAGTGCGCAAAATGCACACAGCGTTACACAATCGATATGTCCCAGTTAAAGACTCTGGCGATAAGTTTTAGGGCCGGGACATGTTCGCCCTCGATGATCATAGCGTGGTGCGAACTCAAATGCTCCATAACCTCATGACCGTCATTAAAACGAAGCAGGCCGCCGTTTCTGCAGTCGGATCCAGGATACTGAACATAGGCTTCAAGATCCGCTTTAATGACCGATAATTGATTCAGGTCGGTTGAGATTTTTGCTAAGGTGACTGGCCCTTTTTTCATCTCACAATCGACCATCACGGCATCATCATTGACAATTTCCAATACTTTCGGTTTCAAAGTCCAGCAACGGGAAAACGCTCTCGGCATCAGACCAAAGTAACCGCAATGCACGGCTAATGCACAATTGTCACCATCTACTACATCAGGAAACTCCGTAATCTTCTCATGAGCGAGCGCAGCCATGCCGACTAGGAACGGGTAGATATTCGTCATCAACATCGGTGCTTCCAGAGCACGATAGAAAACGAAGGTTGATGCCAATGTCAAAATGTCACCTTCGCATGCGAACAAAATATTATCTTGTTCAAATAGCATCGTCCAGGCAAGACATGGCGTAGTATCACAATGAAATGATTCATTCAGGCAGTCGGAACCGACGCCTAATACGTCCCCGACTTCTTGCATCTTGTTTTTAACGGCAATATAGATCTTTACAGCCTTATAAAAAGCGGAATCAGATAATCCTTCCCGTGCAATACTCCAATTATTTGAAACGCTCGCCGCCTCTTCATCAGAGACCGCTCGAGCTTCGTCCGACAATGCTTTCCAGCTCGAAAAGACAAACTGGCAGCCGAGAATCTGCTCTAAACGTTCAACAGCCTGATCTTCCCACCAGAAAAAACGCTTGAATATATTTGCCTGCATTCCTTCACCCGGTGTGTCTTGGAAAACGAGAAATTTACCGCCTTTAAGCTGCTTCTTGGCAGCGAACGTGCGCAGGATGATCTTTGCTATCTCAACCGTATACGGGGCGTAAACATCCATCCCCAAATCTTTCATGTAAGTCACTATCTCCCAATCCCACATCTCTACCGTACCGAAACGGGAAGTGATAACGAGAATTGGAACTGGAATGGCTTTCATTTTGTCATCGTGACGAAAAGCGCCAAATATCAATTGCGGGAAGAGCACCATATCGACATGAGATGGAATATCGCTACCAAGAGGGACGGCTGGCAAGCATTCGATTAGTTCACCATAAAATGACTCAATCTTTTCCAACTGACGGTCAAAATCGACAGATTCCTTCTCTGTACGTTCTGCGAAGTAAACGGGTTGCAGGACAACGGGCTTCAGGCTCTGTTGCGTCTCTTTTATCATCTATTGACCATCCTCTTCAAATATTTCACTCGCATTTTTAGTGATAATCAATTATAAATGCATTCTCTTTTTGTACATTCAGGCATAGTTCGTAATCTTTCGCTTTTTTCCATTTTATCAGATACAAGCTGATTTAGCGTGAAATATGCTTAGTTTTCTTGATTGTAGCGCTTGATAAATGGTCAAGTCAACTGTAGAATCAAAAATACGAAACGATTCGTAAATTATCAACAAATTGTGAAAGTGAGTACCTAATCATCTATCATGAGCAATAAGGATATCCTGCGCGTCGGATTGATTGGTTGCGGCAGAGCCGGCTCCATTCATGCTGGAAATTTCGCCCAGCGTGTACCACAAGCGGCGCTTGTAGCTGTTTGCGATCCAGTCGAAGACGCGGCAAAGAAACTGGCTGACGATCTTCATGTAAACAATGTTTACACCTCTCATCTCGATTTAATCAACGACAAGAATGTGGATGCTGTCGTGATTGTCGTACCGACCGATCTGCACATGCAAATGGCGATCGATGCAGCAAACGCCGGTAAGCACATTCTCTGCGAAAAGCCGATGGCGATGAATATCGCCGAGTGCGAAAAAATGATTGAAGCAGCGGATAATAATAATGTTAAACTCCAGCTCGGCTTCATGCGTCGATTTGACTCGAGTTTCGTGTCGGCTAAAGCGATGGTCGACGCGGGGGAAATCGGGGATATTGTCTATATCCGCTCGAACACAAGAGGCCCGAGCAAACCGCGTCCTTGGATGTACGATATCACGGCGTCG
>DUQI01000025.1 GCA_012837885.1 Fastidiosipila sp. | reverse complement strand
ATCACTTAATAGAAAACCCACAGTAACAGCGAATCCAATGAATAACAAAACTGTTGAAAAGAATGCTTGCGACATGTCCCTGTATAGTTGTTTTAAAATCATCAGGCAAGCTCCTCTCTAACTTCCGGTCGCAAGCTGAAAAGAGAGGCAGAGGCGAACAAGTTTAAAAACAAAGATAATAAAAGCCCTAATGCCAGAAACCTCCACGCGATTGCGATTGCATATGTATCTAAATCAAGCCAAAAATAGGCATAAAAAGCACCTACCAAGAAACCAAGGATTGTTGCGATCACAGAGGGGATCGTCGTATGAATCACGTGGAAGCGGGCGAACAACAATTTTCTGGATGCGCCTAAACGCCGTCTAATAATGACATCACGCTTTAGACTACCGTACGCATTCCAGACTATGATCAGTATTATCAGATACGACATTCCCAAGCTAAGCAAAAGCATACCGTACTGTTTCGAATCTCTGGCAAACGTAGCAGCCATGTTGGCTGGACTAAGAGCAATACTCTGGTCAATGACATTGACCGGCTCCATGGTGGAAAACATGCTCGCCAGCCGGGAGACGACTTCTTCGTTTTTCGAATAAAAATAGTAAACTCCGGCAACCTCAGGAATTCCATGCTCGAACGACATGACGTAACGTGCTTCTTTTTGATGACGGAAAAATGATGAACTCGAAGGCAAATAGCTCGATATCTCGTATTCATTTTGGCGGATATTAATATGGTCGTCTTTTGCTAGCAGATGATTTAAGCGATTGTCCAAAGCAATGATGCGCCCTGCACGCGATTCGTCAAGGCGATCACGTTCGGGGTATGGTTCGGAAAAGATGTCCGCGCCGTAATAATTGCCAGGATCAAAGACAAAAACGGTATTGCTTTGCTCCATTGCCCATGAGAATGGCCGTATCAGGATTACATCTTTCTGTTCTTGAATATGTTGAATAATCTCTCGCAACAGGTTGTAGCCTTCCTCATATCGAGTTATGTCCATCGCAGGCGGGTTTTCACCGTAATAGATACGTTCGGTCACACTGCCGATCGGTTGCGCGCTTGTTCTCGTACCCACCTGAACTATGTAGTAATCCCCCGGTAAATCGAACGGATTGCTAAGGTATGAAAACCGCCATGCAAAAACAACTAAAAGGTATGCGGCCATGAAGGCCGCCATACCAAATACTATATTGATTATCACTCTAACTTTAGGGATCCTCATTAATCAGTGTGCATCATTAATACTCGGCGGCATATTTACAGGCCATTCGTTTGATAGAGGCACACGTACGAAGCTTGGCACCCATCTGACATTTTGCCAACTTAGTGCCTTGTAATAAATTGTGTTATTAAGGATGCGCGAATCGTGCGGCCCATCCCCCCAAGGAGTCGTGACATATTGAGGCTGATTAGGTTGACCGCCGTAGAAATTGACAGTTCCTTTGGCGACACGATATGTGCCAAAGCTGTCTTGCACAATATGGCTAGGTTTTATTTGCACATAGCCATTATACCCAGCACCATACCAACCAACTTCATAGTGGTTAGGATAAAAAGATGACGCGAATGCCGTTGCAGTAAATATAAAGGCCAATAACGCAATGATTACAACTATCTTTCTTATCATTTCAGTACCTCCCACTATACTAGTTCCGTAAATGTGAGGTTTCACCAATTCCTCCTTTCATTTGGCGCGATTATCTATGGACATTGTCACTTTGTTTGCTAAACCTGTCAAGCCAACGCATTGCTGGTAAGTGCTTTTGCCAAATGTATTTGATATTCAAAAGCGCTGAAGATAATCAGACACGACTTGCTCGTAGGCTACTATCAGGGGATGATCTGAAAAAAGAATTACGTGCGTTGTCACGTTCTTTAATGTAGTTCAGATCCAAGTTAATTAACAGCACTGTCATCATATAGTAGGGGCTCGATAGCCCATTCAAATTGTTCATATTGACTGAAAAGTGAGTTTGAAAGCGCTAACACAGGAAGCTTGTGCTTGTAATAACTAGTTAATTACAAACTTCTTCATACCATGTCGAATATCACTGTATATGTTAGATACGACATATAGAAATTCAGCAAGCCACATATTCACACCACATGGATCGCTAAAACTTTACACTAATGCTGATCAAGCGAATGTATTTTTGTGCTACTATAACAACATATCAATTCATTTGCTGAAAATGAGCAAGAGTTTGCCGCATCAAGTATTTGCAATATGGAACGAAGAAGACATGAAAAGACTCTAGAAATGATTTAGTCGAAAAAGTAATGGCCATGAAGTGGAGTTTAAAATATGAGCGATATTAATCATTAGTATAAACTAGAGTGTGACGTTATGTTTAATGTTTCAATTTGATTAGAGAAGAGTAGAAGTTATGTATTTGAGATACCTGCAAATCGTTAATTACAAAAATATGAAGGCTACGCGTTTTGAGTTTGGCAAGGGGGCAAATACAATTATTGGCGAGAATGATTCTGGCAAGTCAAATGCCCTAACTGCCATGCGTCGAATCGATATTGAAAGAGGCAAAGAGTGAAAAGCGACCGATTGATCTCATTTCCCTGATGGAAAACGTCTCGGCTCTCGATGTCGCACCGTCTCAGACGCTTTACGTCAGAGGCAGCAACGGCGGGCTTTTCAGACAACTAGATGAGTGGCTCGATTCAGCGGAGGCAACAGGCGTTCTCGAGGCGTTTCCGGCAAGACAGATTGAGCATATGCGTGTCGATCATGGAGGGATCTATGGACTCAGTAATCCGCTTAGAGAGCTCAGTACGACAGTGTTCATGAAAGATTGGCTCGACAACAACAATGTAGATTCAAAAGCACTGGGGGGTAACGGTGAGGTCCTCACCAAGGACATACTCGCTCAAACAAGTGACACGCGTCCTTTCGTTATGCAACCGGGCAGCGTCGTCACACTAATCAATGCGGAGCATCTCGATTTTGTCTTGTCTTATGTGGTGAAAGACGAGCAGGCGTTTGCCAATCTTCTACTGACCGACCATTTTCGGGAAAAATACAAGAAGCTGCACGCCTTGACGTCTGAAGCATCCATCGTCAACTCAGATGCATTTAATATGCTCGAGTCATCAGGATTTTTATCCACGTCAAGATCATTTGACCAGTTTGAAACGGTGTTTACCTTTCACGATCCCCTAAGTGGAGAGATGGTCGAACGTGACGTGCTTTATGTGCCTGACGAGTCGTCACCATTGATTTTTCCCCAGTTCAGTGACTACGCGACGTGTGTTTCAGCATGGACCGAATATGAAGCGGAGACGCTGCACTTTTTAGGGTTACTGTTCGGTGATCAGGAGGTCGCCAACCTCATCCGCTACGGTAGAGAAAACATCGATTACCAGGTTCAAGATGGGTATGCCGTGCGCACAGATAGCGCCCCGTCCGCCGATTGGACGTTCTATATGGCCAACCATTGGTTGACATGGCCAAGTCCTGGTGAGAGCCCCGATCCGCTCGCCTATCTGAACGAATATGTGACACGATATGAAGGCGGCATCGATAATGGATTTCGCCTCGATCCGACATCCATTTCGTCGAACATTATGGCCGTAAACTCGCTTTCGCCCTTACTTTTCAACGTGAATGAAAACCCGTCGCACCCGATGACCGACTTTCTCAAAATGGAAGGCGATGATCCGGAAGCGCTCTTGCAGGCTGCCGTTGACGCCCTGAATGAAAAGCCGGCATCGAACGTATCGTGGAGGAAGCGAACAGGCAACTGGACGCGTAACGGGCAAAGCAACCTTAGGCTCACAGTTTAGTTTTAGGATTTCTCTGCTCGAGTGGCTTGAACGCTGCCAGACTCCGGCAACGGTTTGATATTTTCATATGTGTTCAAGATGAGCAGATCACCGATTTCAAGACGCACATCTCCGGTCGGGATGATCACCTCGCCGTGTCGCTCGATCAAAAGGATTCTCGTATTCTCATGCAGCTTCAGATCCCTGATAAACTGCGCGGCGAACATATCACCTTCTTCGACGTGGCGTTCTCTTAACCGGAAGTGATCTTCAATGTCATCGAAATGGAGCGCACAGAAGACCAAACGATCGCCTTCTTCGATCACCGACTGGCCGTCCGGGATGAACTGTTCGTCCTCACGTTCGATCACCACCACTCTGATATCCTGCGGGATGAAGACCTGATGCAACTTCTTCCCGATCCAGGGGTGTCCGGCTTTAATATCGCTCAGAATAAACTGTACATTCTTTTCTTCTTCGTAGTCCGTAAATGTCTTCATGATGTCTTTTTGCGGATCGTACATCTTCGTCTTTCGCGCGACATAAGGCATCAAGCCGCCCTGGATACCGAGTGAGATCAAGACGACAGTGAACACGATATGAAACAAGTCATGCGCCAGATTTACGGAATTGACCGCAACGATCGCAAACACGATGCTCGCTGCGCCGCGGATGCCGGCCCAGGAGACGACCAGTTTCTGATTGACGCTCGAGTCTTTCGCAAACTGCAGCAACCCGAAGACACTGACCGGTCGCGAGATAATCGTCATTACGAGCATCACAAAAAGTGCAGTCGGTAAAATGCGAATGATACTTAGCGGTTCTGATAGTAAGCCGAGCGTGAAGAATATGACGATCTGGGCAAGCATCGTCAGACCATCGAAGAACGTGACGAGATCTCGCTTCGACTCGTATTCCTGATTTCCGAGCACAATACCGATTACGTAGACACTGAGATAACCGTTGCCGGATAATATCTCCGCGAGCGCGTAACCGAGTAGGGCGATCGCGATGGTGAACACTTCATTGCCGCCGCCGACAAAGAATACTTTTTTGCGAATCATTAAGACGACAAGATAGGAGATCAGAGCGCCGACGGCGAGACCGACAAACAACTGCAGGAAAAGCATCAAAAGCGCCTGACCGGCTTTCATACCTTCATTCATCATGGCGATCATGACGACGGTCAGAATATAGGAGAACGGGTCGTTCGAGCCGGACTCCATCTCCAGAAGTGAGTCCGTATTTTCTTTCAATGACAGCTTGTTGTGCCGCAAAATGGAAAACACGGAAGCCGCATCCGTCGAACCGATCACACTACCGAGCAGCATCGCTTCCAAAAGTGGAAATCCCAGGATGAGGTGGACAAAAAACCCCGTAATCAAGGCAGTCAGAAAGACTCCGAACGAAGCGAGACTGACGGCTTTTGCGACGACCGGCCTGGCGGCTTTCCAGCTCGTGCCGAAGCCACCGTAAAACATAATGAAGATGAGCGCTATGGAACAGACCGTATTCGCAAACTGGAAATTGTCGAAATTCGCGATCAGGCCGGAACTACCGATTACCATCCCGAAGACGATAAACACGAGAAGCATCGGAATGCCAAACCGATGTGACACGCTGCTTAGCAAGACGGACACAATGACGATCACACCGATAAAGATGAGCGTCTCAATCAAAAAGTTGTCCCCCTCCGTTTCCGCCTGATTAAGTAAAAAAGTCCAATCCAACATTATCATACTCTAACCATCGCTGCGACGTTCCTAAACTCGTTCCGATGTATTTTATTTTTGCGACGATGCCTGCTAGCTGATTTGATGTGAAGGACAGGCGAAAACAACAGCCAACGTGCTTCAGGATCGTCGGATCGCTTATGTTAAAATTTAAAAAAATCGGAAGCGGAGCACACTGTGGGCGCACTTAACGAGAAACTAAAAGAAGTCACGATGGCGGTTTTGCCGGTCACCGTTCTGGTACTGATTCTCCACTTCACCGCTCTCACCCCGTTGACCAATGCGGAATTGATCCGCTTCTTGATCGGTGCCGCATTTCTTATCTTTGGACTCGCCTTGTTTTTGCTCGGAGTCGACCTCGGAGCGACGCCGATCGGCAAAGCGAGCGGTTATATTCTCGTTCGTACAAATAAGCTCGGTATCGTCCTCGCGGGCGGATTCATTCTCGGACTATTAATCACGGTGGCAGAACCGGATCTGGCTATTTTGGCCGATCAGATCGCCTTGATCACGCGAGGCGTGCTGGGGCGCTGGCAAGTGATTATCTTTGTCTCCGTCGGCGTCGGACTTTTAGTCATGTTCGCCTTTTTACGAATTATCAAACGCTTATCGTTGCGGCTCATCATCTATATCTCATACGGCATCATTCTCTTGTTGTCGATATTCGTACCTCAGGCGTTCCACGCCTTCGCCTTCGACGCATCAGGCGCCACAACCGGCGCGATCACGGTGCCCTTCATGTTGGCCTTGGCGATCGGTACCTCGCGCTATCGTGCGCATCAGGAAAAGGACGCGGCCGCCAGCTTCGGCATGGTCGGTCTAGCCTCAGCCGGAGCGATCATCGGGCTATTGGTCAAGGGTGTACTCAGTTCGTTTGCCGACTTTTCCGCCGAACACATCGTGGAAACGGTCGTCGGCGACCAGATTTTGCCGTTCTTTTGGCGCGAATTTCTCCATTCGGCGTATGAAGGCGCATTATCGTTGATGCCGTTGGCCGTCGTCTTACTGATCATTCAGGTGACGAAGTCGCGCCTGCGGATGCGCGCTGTCATACGTGTGGCGATCGGTCTCGCCTACTGCATGTTCGGACTCGTCATTTTTATGACAGGTGTTAAAGCCGGCTTCATGCCCGCCGGACAAAAAGTCGGCGGCATGCTCGCCGGAATGGGCTACGACTGGCTTTTAATCGTCGCCGGTTTCTTTATCGGTATGCTGACGATTCTGGCTGAACCTGCCGTGCATGTTCTGACGAAGCAGATCGAGCTGGAGACAGCCGGTAACGTGCCGCGCCGCCTCGTCTTAATCTTCCTCTCTGCAGGCGTCTCGATCTCGATCGTATTGTCGATGCTGAGAATCATGATTCCGGGACTTAAACTGTGGCATATTCTTCTGCCTTGCTACGTGATCATCATGATCCTCACCCACTTCACGCCGGAACTGTTTATCGGCATCGCCTATGATTCCGGCGGGGTCGCCTCCGGACCGATGACGGCGACCTTTATCCTGGCTTTCGCCAAGGGTGCCGCGAGCCAGACCGACGGTGCCGACGTCATCCTAGACGGATTCGGCGTGATCGCTCTGGTCGCGATGACGCCGCTCATCGCCTTACAACTTCTCGGTCTGTTGCACAAAGTGCGCATGCGCCGTCTCGAAAAAAAGCAATTGGCTCGCCTTGCCGCGGCTGATTCGGAAAAGGAGACAACCTAATGGACACACCAGAAATTGCCCCGTTCAGCCTGATCGCCGTCATCGTGCAGCGTGGCATCGGCTCGAAAGTCGTATCTTTTTCGAAGGATCACGGAAGTTCGGGCGGCACGATCATCCATGCCTACGGAACAGCCAGCAGGCGCTGGCTAAAAGCGCTACGACTCGACAATATTTCACGCGATCTCGTCTTGATGCTTGTACGCGATAACTGTGAGGAAAAACTCCTCGATGCGCTTTCGGACTATCTGCACCTCGGAGACTCGAATACGGGGATCGCCTTCTCACTTCCTGTCTCCCATGTGCTAGGGACGAAAAAACTGTCTTTCGATACAGAGGTGACTTGTGCTCCTCCGGACGCTGATGAAGCCGTCGACTACTATGCCGTATTCTCGATCGTGCGAGACCTAGACCGGGAGGATGCGGTGGAAAAAATCCGCAGCACCGGAGCACCGGGCGGCACGTATATCGACGCTTTCGGATCTGCCGACATGTCCCGCCTCATTTTCAACATGCCGTCGTTTAGCGAAAAGAGCATTATCGTGACGATCGCGAGCCATGCCAAAGCGCGTGAGATCACGGAGGTGCTGTCACGGTTCTTAAAGATCGATGAACCGGGTAACGGCATCATCTTCGCCGTACCGGTACACCGCGTGCGCGGCATCGCCAAGGAAGGAGAGCTCGTCATATGAACGCCTTTCAAGCCATCTTAATTATCGTCGGCAGAGGCAGCGCCGACCGCGTCATGCAGATCGCTCACGAAAACGGCGCCAAAGGCGGCACCATCGTCCCCTGCCGTGGCACGGGACACCATGACTCGCATGAACTGCTTTATACGGCACTCGATTCTGAGCGTGAACTGATCGTCATTGTGACGCCCGGTGATCTGACAAAACAAGTCGCATACGCGATCAACGAAGCTCTAGCGCTCGATGAACCGGGCAACGGTTTGCTTATGACACTTGAGTTGGATGAGGTAAAAGGGTTGTTGATGTAGTTAGCATCATCTCATGGAGTGAAGTATCGTCTGCCATCAGGGTCCGGTTCATATAATCATGTAATTCTGAACAGGCCAGGCCAATCTATTCTTCACGTACAGATTGGCCTGGCCTGTTTATGCGTTTTTCTAAAAATCCTTATTACTGTGTTTCTTTACTTGGAAGCTGTTTGTTTTTATGTTTTCTTCCCAAGTAGATTTTCAAACCCTCAAAGATAGCCGCAACCAGAAGCAAAAATGGAACCGGCAGTGATAGCCAAGCATTAGGGTGGTTCAGGCCGACTCGCAGCACACCAATGAAAACGTACGCTAAAAAACTGAAACGGCTTAACACGCCAGCAGTCCTAAAGAGATACCCATTCTCTTTCCACTGATCACTTCCGACAAAGTCCAGCAGGATGATGACCAGAGCGCTGACGAGCGGCAACAGTAGAAGAACAAGCTGCAAAGTGCTCAGAGGTTGCTTGCCGATTACGTCTTTTAAAACGATTAGAATGATGATGGCATAGAGAGTGGTGATGATTTTCGCAATTCTCATGATCCTATTTATCATGGACTTACACCTCCACATATAGCTGTTACTCTGACAATAGGATACTAAAAAATGAATCGTTGGAAAATGGTTACTACAAGGAAATAGCCTCCCACAGGAGGGAGGCTTAGTGTTTATGATTTCGAAGGTTAGCTTATTTGTATCAGATTAGACCAACGCCTACAGTACGGTCATTTAATTCGAGCGTCCGCGTCATAAAGTGGTTATAACCTTGATCCATCATCTGGTCAAACTTTGCGTAACCATACTGATTGGCGGCGTCGAACGAATAGAATCCCAACCGTTCGCCCAAGAACCCTGGTTCGTCGACGTACCCCTCTATGTAGCGAACCAGGTAATTGGCAGGATACTCGGGATACTTTAGCGCACTCGTCTGCTCAGAGGTTGGCTTGGCAGTCGGCGCCGGCGTTGGAGCCGT
>DUQI01000024.1 GCA_012837885.1 Fastidiosipila sp. | reverse complement strand
TTTAGTTCCAATGAACCGTAGAGAGATGGGACTTATCGGCCAGATGGGGGAACTTCTGAACGATCCGTTCTTTAAGAATTTCGGCAGAAATGACCAGACCTTCATGGTCGACATCGAAGACAGAGGCGATGCCTACATTTTGGAAGCCGAACTTCCCGGCATGAAGAAAGAAGAGATCGATATCTCGATCGACGGCGACTGCCTCACGATTCAGGCGAAAAAAGACGAAGAAACGTCGAAGGAAGAAAAAAACTACATCTATCGTGAGAGAAGAGTCGGCAGCTACGTCAGAAAGTTTGACATTTCGAATGTCAATGCCGAAGCGATCAAAGGTGATTTCAAAGATGGTATCCTGATGCTCACCATGCCGAAAAAAGAAGAGCTGAAGCCGTTGCAAAGAAAGATTGAACTCGGCGACTAATTAAAAGAAAACAAATCAATTTAAATGTAAGAAAAAGTCCTCACGGCAAATGTGCCGTGAGGACTTTTTTGGTCTTTACTTTTTCAGTCTGCGATTGTCAAATTCAGTCTGCGATTGTCAAATACCGAGTAGGGGATACATGGCGTCGATCGTGTCCACCACCTGATCGGCACCGGCTGCGAAGAGCCTTTCTTTGCTCACTGCCGTCGTGATCCCGATCGCGAACATGCCGGCGGCCTTTGCCGATTGAATGCCGGCTTCGGCGTCTTCGACGACGATGCAGTGCTCCGGTTTGACACCGACGGCGCGCGCCGCCTTTAAGTAGATGTCGGGATGCGGCTTCTTCTTTTCAACATCGCTGCCGCTGATCACGGCGTCAAAGCCATCTTCTTCAATACCGAAGGCACTGAGATTGGCATCGACCTTAATCTTGTCGGCGGCACTGGCAACCGCTACACGGATGCTCCGCTTGAGAAGCGTTTCGACGAGCGCTTTCGCACCTTTCACTTCCTGAAGCTCGGTCGGAGCCGCAGCCAGATAGTGTGTATACAGATCGCGTTTCAAGGCAGGATCGTAGGTGCCGTCGTAAAGCTCTATCACGCCTTCAAGATAACGATCTTCGCCTGTTCCGATGAAGTTGACAAAGTCTTCCGGTTTCGCAGGGATGCCTTTTTCATTCAGCATTTTCGCCGCCTGTTTGGCGAGTAACGCTTCGGAATCGACCAAGACGCCGTCACAATCGAAGAGGACGGCACGTTCGGCCGGATAGGTCAGATCGAGGGTGTGACGCAGATCATCCATCTGCTCCATCAGCTGGAGTGATTCGTCGAGACTGAGCCACGGATGTTCGGTCCATCCCTTCAGGTAGGCATCGGCTGCCGCTTCCGCTTCGAAACGGTAGCCACTGCCGAACTCCTGAACGATTCGCTCCTCGAGATCGTAAGGCGATTCCTGCGTATCACCGAATCTGTAAAGGGATGCCTCTTTCGGATTGAAGAAAAACGGCACTTCGATGATGCCTTCAGTGCCCGTGATCACTGCCTTGTTCGGTAATTGGTTTTCGACGCTGGCGGCGAGACTGGCCGTCGCATTTTCGTAGACCGCGGTGATTTCGATCTGGCGGTCGACCTTCTTTGCCGTCTGCAGAGCTTTGCCGGACAGTGCCTTCGGTGGGCCAAGCAACATCGACGCATACGCGAGCGGATAGATCCCGACGTCGAGTAGCGCGCTGCCGCCGAGCTCCGGATTCAGATGCCTCAACGTTTCATCGTCACCACCGAAGTAACCGAACGATACTTCGACTCGCTTGATGTCGCCGATCTCACCGTCTTCGATCCAGTCCAGGACCTTTCTGTTGATCGGGTGAAACCTTGTCCACATCGCTTCCATCAGGAAGACATTTTCCTCTTTAGCCAGATCGATCAGGAGTTTTGCTTCATACGCGTTCAGGGTGAGCGGCTTTTCCAGGATCACGCCTTTGCCGGCAAGAATCGCCTGTCTCGCCGCGTAAAAATGTCGCGTATTGATCAGGCCGATATAGACGAGTTCGATCGTTTCATCCTGCAGCAGCGCTTGATATGAGTCGTGCACCGTCTCAATACCGAATGATTCGGCAAACACTTCGGCGCGCGATTTATCTCGTGACGCCACCGCGGCGAGTTCAATGTTGTGTGCTTCCTTTGCCCCCTCGGCAAACAGCCTGCTGATGGCGCCGGGGCCTATGATGCCGAGGCGCACGCGTTTATTGTTCTCCATATCGATCCTCTGTTTAATTCTTGCGCTTAGGGGAAGATCCGACTATATCTGTCGTATGCTTCATCCCATGCTTTCTGATTTTCCGGTTCATACGTCAAGGTGTTGAACGAGTTGGCAATAACGGCTCTCGCTTCTTTCACCGATTTCAGTTTCTTTTCGGCGAGTAGCTGCACTGCGATATTGCCGAGCGCCGTCGCCTCGATCGGTCCCGCCACCACGGTCGTATTCGTCGCGTTGGCCGTGAACTGGGAGAGTAAGCCGTCCTTAGTGCCGCCACCGACTACATGAATCTGCGAGAAAGCACGTTTCGTGACACCTTCCAGCTTCTCTTTCGTGCGGCGATATTTCATGGCCAGACTCTCGTAGATGACTCTTACAACTTCGCCTTCGTCTTCCGGTACCGGTTGGCCGGTCTCCTGACACACCTCGCGAATCCGGTTCGGCATATCGCCCGGCGCGGAAAAGCGCGGATCGTCCGGATCGACGAAACTGACAAACGCCGGCTTCTCGAGCGCCAAACGCTCCATGTCGGCATAGCTCAAGGTCTTTCCTTCGCGGATCCACTGACGTCTCGATTCCTGGATGAACCAAAGCCCCATGATGTTTTTCAGATAATGGATCTTGCCGCCGTAGGCGCCTTCATTCGTGTAGCGTATCTTCTGGCTCTCTTCGTCCAGGAGCGGCTCGTCGCTCTCGATACCCATCAACGACCAGGTGCCGGACGAGATGTAGATGTAGTCGTCTTTTTCGGCCGGCACGGCGAGCACGGCCGATGCCGTGTCGTGCGAGGTGACCCGATAGACCGGCACTCTGTCGATACCGAGCTGGGCGGAGATCTCTTCCGACAACAAGCCGGCCTTTGTACCGGGCATGACGACCGCAGGGAAGAGGTCAGGTTTGACGCCGATCAATTGGAAGAGCTCTTTATTCCAAGCCTTGGCATGTGGATCCAAGAGGCCGCTGGAAGAAGAAATCGTGTACTCGCTGCCTTTTTCTTTCGTTAAAAAGTAGGCGAAAAGATCCGGCATCATGAGGGCGGTCTCGGCGCGCGCCAAGAGCTCAGGCCGGTTCTTTGCGAGGGACAAAAGCTGATAGATCGTATTGATCTGCATCGGCTCCGTTCCCGTTTTCTTATACAGAGCGCTTTCCGACATTTTTCCTGCCAGTTCCTCGACCATGCCGTCGGTGCGGCTGTCGCGATAGTGAATCGGGTTTTCCAGGAGACGTCCGTATTCATCCAATAGACCGAAATCGACACCCCACGTATCGATCCCGATACTGTCGATGGTGCCTTCGTGTTTGGCCGTCAAAAGTCCTTGCTGCATCTCATGAAAGAGCCTCAGCGCGTCCCAGTATAAGGTGCCGTGCAGGAGCACGGGGTCGTTTTGGAAGCGGTGGATTTCCTGCAGATCGATGGCTTCGCCGTCAAACCGGCCGAGCATCGCTCGTCCGCTCGAGGCGCCGAAGTCAAAAGCCAGGGCGCGATGCTTACTCATAACAGATTCCTCCTTTACGACAATCCGGAAAAATACGCGATGCGGGCATCGAGATCCGGGTATGCCGCTTTCATCTCGTCGGACAAAAAGCCGTGCGAGAGGTTTTTATTGGCCGCCTTCTCATGCCCGATCAGGGCGTGGGCGGCGCGCTTTAAATGATCGAATTTGGCGTCGCGCATCGCTTCGCAGACGAACGACTGGCGCGACTGGTTGATATCTTCGCCGGACACTTGAAACAAATCATACTTCTTCGCCAGTGCCATCAGCCGGTCGAGTTGCTCCGCCGTGTTTCTCGACGGCATGAAGGTGATCACCTCGAAACCGAGATCGACGAGTAGAGGCAGCAAGCGGTCGAGATAGGCGTCTTCAAAAGCCTGCGCTTTTTTATCGCCGGTCACCGACTCGCCGATATCACCGAGATAAGGATAGGCGAGGAGAATGCCGTTCGCTTTTGCGAAACGGACGACATCCCTGATGTCCGGTAATTCGTCGGTCGCGTCGACGTACACACGTGCTGTCAGATCACTCTTCATGATCCCCAAAAGATCGTAGAGAAGATGAGGGTTGTCTTCGTCGTCCAGCATCCCGCGTTGTTTGTCGTTTAAGGTGAGACCGAGTACTTCTTCGGTCATCTCGGATAACGGTCTTTTTTCCGACATCGCTTTTTCCTTTAGTTTCAGCGCGACGGCATAGAAGAGATGACGTTCCGTGATGCTGCCGCCTTCAGTCGCCTGGGAGAGATCTTTCACCTCATCGTACGTGTATGAGATGCCGTGCGGCGAAAGTAGAGCGGCGATCTTTTCCGCCATCTTCTCGTTCCTTCTGCCTCTCGCTTCGCGGATCGGCTGTAGGAATTGATCGACGGCTGCGAGGCTTCGCTCCGGTATACCGTGCAAAGCGACGTAGGCGACGCCTTTCTGATCCGGATTATTGATCCGCTCGTTTTCCAAAAACGTCCCTTTGAACGAGGTGCGGATCTCACAGCCGACCGTCGTCTTGATACCGAGCGCTTCGCCCGCCAGAGTGAATTCCTTCGCGCCCGACACCGAATCGTGGTCCATAATGCCGCAGGTCGCGAGGCCGGCTTCTTTCGATTTGAGAGCGGCGGCGGCCGGACTGTAAGGCGAGAACGAATAGATCGTGTGGATGTGCGAGTTCACATCTTCGCCGGCCGGCGGAAATGACAGGCGTCCGTCGTCTTGGAGTAAAGAAAGGCGACCGACAGCCATCAGCCGTCGGTCGCGGTCTCGGTGATTTACATCGAGCATCTTTTGTTTATCAGTCATGTCGCTTACACGCCGAGTTTGCTGCGGCGTTTCATCTCCACTTCAGTGTAGGGCAGTTTCGGCGTCCAACCTTCGATCGGAGCCATGCGTTGATGGTAGAGGTCGATGAAGTCTTCGGCCTGCGGGAAGAACGAGTCTTCCAGCTCGAACGCCGGTGTGATCCAGTTTCTCGAACCGAGTACCGACACCGGTGCGTCGAGATAGTTGAAGGCTAGGGTCTGGATGTTCTGGGCCAGATCCTGCAGGTAGGAGCCGCGCTCACAGGCGTCGCCTGCGACGATGCACTTACCGGTCTTTTTCACCGACTCGATCACCTTGTCGTAGTTGAACGGCACCATCGAACGGGCGTCGATCACTTCGGCTTCGATGCCGTACTGTTCCTTCATCGTCTTGGCCGCTTCGAGTGCGCGATAGAGCGTCGCACCGATCGTCAGGATCGTCACGTCCTTACCGGTCGTGCGAATCGCCGGTTCGCCGATCTCGATCTCGTAACTCTCTTCCGGTACGCCGCCTTCGACGAACTGCTCGCCGACGTCGTACAGGCGCTGGCTCTCAAAGAAGATCACCGGATCGGTGCCGTTCAAGGCGGAGGCCATCAAGCCCTTCGCGTCGTACGGCGTGACCGGGAAGACGACTTTCAGTCCCGGGACGTGGGCACAGAGGCTCGTCCAGTCCTGCGAGTGCTGGGCACCGTACTTCGAGCCGACCGAGACGCGGAGGACGACAGGCATATTCAGAAGTCCGCCGGACATCGCCTGCCATTTCGGCAGCTGGTTGAAGACTTCGTCACCGGCTCGGCCGAGGAAGTCACAGTACATCAGCTCGATCAGGGCGCGGCCACCGGCCATCGCGTAGCCGACTGCCGAGCCGACGATCGCGGCTTCGGAGATCGGGGAGTTGAACAGACGGTGATACGGCACGGCTTCGGTCAGACCGCGGTAGACGGCAAAGGCGCCGCCCCAGTCACGGTTTTCTTCGCCGTAGGCGATCAAGGTCGGATCTTCATAGAATTTGTCGAGGATCGCTTCGAATACGGCGTCTCTGAACTGGAACGTCTTGTTCTTGGAGAACGGTTTGCCGTCCTGATCGAAGGCGAAGCGCTCTCTTCTCGCAATCTGCTTGACTCTCGGGTTTTCCGAGCGGTCGGCCTGCAGCATGTCTGGCTCACGGTCGGCGAGCTTTTCAATCTTGCGGTTCGAGAACATCAGTTTTTCGATCGCGTCCGGCTCTTTGACGAGGTCCATGCGCGGTGAGATCTCGGGGTCGATCGACAGCTTGACGGCGTCGTAGACGAAGCCTTCAATTTTTTTGACGAGCTGGTCGATTTCTTCCTGGGTCGCCACGTCGTTTTCCAGCATATCGGCTTCGAACGTGTCGATCGGATCGATGTCCATCCAGGCTTTCTTTTCTTCCTGTGTACGATAGGAGTCGGCATCCGACGGGGAGTGACCGGAATAGCGGTAGGTCAGTGTGTCGAGCAAAACCGGGCCTTTTTTGTTTTTCAGGATGTCGATCTTGCGCTCCATCGCCTCGATCACGGCGAGCGGGTTGAAGCCGTCGACTCTCTCGGCGTGCATCTGTTCCGGGTTGATACCGGCGCCGACGCGCGCCACATGGTCGAAGCCCATCGTCTCGCCCTGCGTCTGGCCGCCCATCGCGTACTGGTTGTTGTTGATGTTGAAGAGGATCGGCAGGCCGCCCTTCATGTCGCCTTCCCACAGTAGTCTGTACTGATCCATGGCCGCGAACATGAACGCTTCCCACACCGGGCCGCAGCCCAAAGATCCGTCGCCGATGTTGGCGATGACGATGCCGCCTTCGCGGTTCACTTTTTTATAAAGCGCCGCACCGACCGAGATATCGGCCGACCCGCCGACGATGGCGTTGTTCGGGAACACGCCGAAGGGCAGGAAATAGCTGTGCATCGAGCCGCCGAGGCCTTTGTTGAAACCGGTCTCCTTGGCGAAGATCTCCGCCAGGACGCCGTACAGCACGAAGGCGATCGCTTTGTCCTTGACCGACTCATACTTCTGCTTGCTGATGATCTTATCGACGACGCCGTCCATGTAGCTGGACATGATCGTCTCGAGTTTTTCGTCGTCCATCTTGCGGATCGCCGAGAAACATTTAGCCAGCAGTTCGCCGTGGCTTCGGTGCGAACCGAAGATGAAGTCGTTTTCGTCCAGGTGATACGCCTGGCCGACGGCGGCCGCTTCCTGTCCGATCGACAGATGCGCCGGACCCGGGTTGTTGTACTCGAGGCCGTTGTAGCTGTTCGTCGTCTTGATGCTCATCAGCATCTCTTCGAACTCGCGGATGAGGCGCATGTCGAAGTAGATATGCTTTAAGTCGTCTTTGGAAAACGAGTCGAGCTCGTCTTTCATCGTCTTGTTGTACTGGTTCAAAGGAATATCTTTGAACGAGATGAAACCGGATTTACGCGATTCTTTCGGATCGATAAATTGATCTTTGGGCATGGGTGTTAGACTCCTTTATCTGACGGCCGCGTCTTGACGGCCGAAATTAGTCAAGTTGGAAGATCGCTTCCCTGATCACTTCCGACACGGTCGGGTGAGCGAAGATCACTTCCTTGATGTCGTCGACCGTCATCTCGGCCTCGATGAAGATACCGGGCGAGAGAATGATCTCCGACGCGTAGCTGCCTAAGAGATGGACGCCGAGCAGGCGGTTTGTCTCGGGACAGACGAGCAGTTTGCAGATGCCGTCGCCCCGCTCCACTTCCGCCTGGTAGCGGCCGGAATAGGCCATCGGGGTGACTTTTTTCTTAAACGGAATACCTTTTTCGACCAGCTCTTCTTCGCTGTAGCCGACCGAGGCGACTTCCGGATTGGTGTAGATGACGGACGGCATCGCGTTATAGCGCATGACATCCTTCTTGCCGAGGATCGTGTTGACGGCGACTTCGGCTTCACGGTAGGCGGCGTGCGCCAGCAGATAACGGCCGTTAACATCGCCGACGGCGTAGACGTTCGGCAGATTCGTCAGACCCTGCTCGTCGGTGACGATCGCGCCTTTATCGGTGAACACACCGATCGATTCGAGTCCGATATTCTTGATGTTCGGGCGTCTGCCGATCGACATCAGGACGTATTCGGCCTCGACCTCTTTTTCTTCACCGTCTTGTTCATAGCGAACCTTGCCTTCTTCGACCGCGGTTACTTTGCAGCCGAGATGGAAGGTGATGCCTTTTTTCTTGTAGTTTTTCAAGAGCAGATCGGAGATCTCGCGGTCGGTCGCACCGGCGATATGGTCGAGCATCTCGACCACGGTCACTTCGGTACCGACAGTCTGGAAGTAGCTTGCCATCTCAAGTCCGATGACACCGCCGCCGACGATCGTCATCGTCTTCGGGATCACATCGAGGTCCAGGATCTCACGGTTCGTCAGGACATAGCCTGCTTCCAATCCTTCTTTGACCCCGGGGATCGGCGGCACGATCGCATCGGAGCCGGTCGCAATGATGATGTTCTTTGCGACATACTCTTTTTCCGTACCTTTGACTTTGTAGCCGCCGTCGACCTTGCCGTTCAACACACCGTGTTCTTTGACGACGGTCACGTTGTTGGCTTTCATCTGGGCGTTGACGCCGGCGACCAGCATGCGAACGACCTTGTTCTTTCTGGCCACGACCTTCTTTTGATCGATCTGTGCGTTCTCCGCCGTGACGCCGAAAGCCGAGCCGTCTGCGGCGTGTTCGTATACCTTGGCTGAGTTAAGAAGCGTCTTCGACGGGATACACCCTTCATTCAAGCAGACGCCGCCCAGTTTTCTTTCTTCGAACAAAACGACGTCGAGGCCGGCGTGTCCGGCGCGCTCCGCGGCCAGATAACCACCCGGTCCGCCTCCGATTACGATGAGATCATGCATTGTTAGTCCTCCTGCTTATTGGCCGCTCGCGATAAAGAGCGTAAAGTTTTCCAAGGCCAGACAGACATCGGCCAGGAACCTCGCCGCCGGTGCGCCGTCCCAGGCGCGATGATCAAAGGTGAGCGACAAGGTCATCTCAGGATAACCGACCACGTTGCCGTCTTCAACGCGCACCGCTGTTTTTATCTTGTTTACACCTAAAATACATGTCTCCGGAGGATTGATCACGGGGGTGAAATGCTCGATACCGAGGCCACCCAGATTCGTCACGGTGATCGTGCCGCCTCTGATCTCATCCGGATTAATCGTGCCGCTTTGGGCATCGCCGGCGAGGCGACGCACTTCCGAGGCGATCTCTTCGATCGAGAGCGTGTCGGCGTTTCGGATCACCGGCACCATCAGGCCGCGCGGTGTATCGACGGCGACGCCGAGCTGCACATGCGTGAAGCGACGGATGACGTCATCGAGGAAATGGGCGTTCGCGTCTTCGTGCAGGAGTGCGACACGCGATACAACATACAACACGATATCGTTGATCGTCGGCGCTTTTTCCGGAAGCGAAAGGTTCAGCTTGTCGCCGAGTCCCTTTTCCTGTGCTTTCTTGATACGCTCGCGGTAGGCGAGAATATCGGTCGCGTCGAAACTGTTGTTCAGGGTCAACTGCGCCATACCGGCGATCGACTCGTGCATCGCTTTGGCGATCAACTTGCGGATCTGCGGCAGTTTCGTGTCGACATATTCGGGACCGTCCAATACAGCCTCTTTCGGCAGCGGACGCTTCGTGTCTTCGATTCTGACTCTACCACCGAGTCCCGTACCTGCCGTACGGCTGTCGTAGGCGGTACCGGCCGCAGGCGTATGCACCTTGCCGGCTGCCACGAGGCGGTCGATGTCTCTTTCAATGATCCGTCCGTCCGGACCTGTGCCGTCGGCGAATCGCAGATCGACACCGTATTTTTCGGCCGCCGCTTTAGCCCGCGGCGAAATCGGACGGTCCATGTCGACCGCTTCTGCAGCTACTGCGACGGGCTCTGCTTTTTCGACCGTCTCAGGTTGTCTCACCGGTTCGGCCGCTTCTTCCGTGTCGGACTTGGCGGTCTGTTCAGGTTCCACTTTGTCCTTGGCCGGT
Source organism: Fastidiosipila sp. (assembly GCA_012837885.1). Taxonomy (GTDB): domain Bacteria; phylum Bacillota; class Clostridia; order Saccharofermentanales; family DTU023; genus DUPJ01. Next base: position 11,813 of record DUQI01000024.1, on the reverse strand, counting down.
GCACCGGCACCGTCGACCGTTGCGCCTTCCGGTACGTACTGACTCCAGTCTTCTCCTTCAGCGCCGATGACGCAGACGTTCGTCAAGACCGGAACGTCGTCGCCTTCTGCGAAGAAGACGGCGATCAGGTGACCTGCAACCTGCGCTTCTTCGTCGAACGTCGCCTTGTCGGTCTCGTAGGTGAACAGCTTGTCACCGACCTCCACCTTATCGCCTTTTTGCTTGTGCCACTGGCCGATGATGCAGCTTTCGACCGATTGGCCCTGTCGCGGCATGAGAATTGCTTCTGCCATGGGGTTCCTCGCTTCCTTTTTCTAATTGAGCATGACCTGGCCGCCCGTCACCGGTATGGCCTGGCCTGTTTCGTTTTCCTGTTCGACGACGTAGAAGACGGCGCGCGCCACATCGAGCGGCGAGCAGCCTTTCCGCATCGGCACCATACTGACATAGTGCCGGTAGACGTCGTCCACCGTTTTTGCACCGGCCACCTTGCCGGCGTTTAAGTACTGCACGAACAGTCCTTTTTCGGGATCGCTCCAGAGCGGACCTTCGTAGAAGTTTCCGGGACAGATCGCATTGACCTTGATCCGGTCGTCGACCAGTTCCTTTGCGAAACTCTGGGTCAGTCCGATGCCGCCGAATTTGCCGCCGGCATAGGCGAAGTTTCGGTTCGAGCCGTCGAGACCGCTCTTCGAATTAATCTGGATGATATCGGTCCAGACACCGCCGGCGAACCGGTTTTGGATACGCATCGGTCTGGCCGCGTATTTCGTGCCGATAAAGTACGCCGTGTAATTGATCTTGGTGACGAACTCGAACGAGTCGACGTCCATCTCTTCCAGACCGCCGGCACGCAGCACGCCGGCGTTATTGATATAGATATCGAGACCGCCGAACTGTAAGACCGTCTGCTCGATCAGGTGTTCCACCGAGGCCTCGTCTCCCACATTGACCTTCACGGCGAGTGCTGTGAAGGCGCCGTACGTCTCATTCAGGCGGGCGGCGACCTTTTGTGCCAGCTCTTCATTCAAGTCGGCGATCACGACGGAGGCGCCGACTCTGGCCAGTTCTTCGGCGATGCCTTCACCGAACCCCTGTGCCGAGCCGGTGACGATCGCGACCTTGCCCAAAAGGCGCGGCCAGGCCGTTGGATCTGCTTTGTTACCGGATGGTTCGGCGAGCAGTTCGGCTAAACGTTCTTTACTTTCGGCGACAAGAAAACTGCCGGCATCACCTGTATCGATGATGTCCGGCAGCGTATCGAAAAGCGTCTGCAACGCTTCATGGTCGCCTTCTTCCAAATAAGCTAAATCACGGTCGTCGAGTAAAAGGACTTCGACGTCTTCATGCAGAAGATCGTCGTCCTCGGACAGCGCCGTATTCTGGCGTTCGATCGGCGTCAGATAAAACAGTTTCCCGGTCTGACGCAGAAGCAGTCCGCGCAGTGCAGGCATGATGGTCGTTGGCGTCATCTTTTCCATACTCCCTTATACTTTTAGGCTTCGATCGGCTCGGCGTTGGCGAGCAGATAGTCTTCGGCTTCTTTCGACCAGAGGCCGTTTGACTTCTCCACGATTGTCGCGAGTTCTTTCATCAGGGGATCGGTCTTGCCGAGTTCGGCCATGTCCTCGATCGCCGTCAGCGGCATTTTGATATGGGTATAGATCAGTTTCTTGCCGCCCTTGATGTTCGGCAGGTTCAGGGTCGTATCGATTACGGCATCCAGGCCGCCGACGTGGGTCAGCATCGCCGTCGGATCGATCACGCCGCGGCTCATCAGGTTGGCCGAGATTCTCATGTCTTCAGCCGTGCCGCCGCTGTTCGCCGCCAGATGCGTGTTCATATAATGGACGTTATAGAAGTTCATCTCAGCCTTGAATTTGGTGTTCGTCGGGCCGGCGAAGAAGTTCAGACAGCCGTCGTAGGCGAGCATGCGGTCGGCTTCGTCGACCAGTTGCTTGACCGGCGCGAAGACGTAGACATCGTCGAAACCGTAGTCGTCCTTGGTTAGGCCGCGCAGATGCGAGACGACGTCCTCGACCTTGCTCGTATTGATGTAGTGCAGTTCGATGCCCTGTTTCTTCGCTTCTTCGACCGTGTTGATGCTGGCCGCTCTATCGAGTCTGGCCTGATCGATATCGGTGACGACCAAGAGTTTCGGCTTTCTCGGTCCGTGGATCGCAAGTTCGATCGCGCCAAGTCCCATCGGGCCGACACTCGCCAGGAGTGCCAGGTTTCCGCCTTCCTTGATACCCATGATGTGCTCATAGGAACCGAGTTCGCTGTGGTAGTTGACGTTGAAGCCGCCGATGATCGTCGACATCGGTTCGGTCAGTGAACCGTAGTACCAGGCGTCACCGGAGTAGGTCAAAAGACAGTCTTGCTCCATCACGACCGACGGGATCACGATATAGGTGGCGTTGCCGCCGATATAGGGGAAGGTATAGCCGGGAGCGGCATGCGGATTCGACGGGTGATTCAGTGCCGGTTGAATGACGAATTTGTCGCCGGCTTTGAATTTATCCTGCCATTTGCTTCCGACCTCGATCAGCTCGCCGCAAAACTCGTGACCGAGCATGATCGGATTCTCAGCGACATCGTCCGGGATGCGCTTATGGTCCGGTCCCTGGATCGCCGCTTTATATGAGGACATACAAAGACTGTCCGAGACGATTTTGGCCAGAATCTCATCGTCTTTGATCTCCGGGAGATCGAAGGTCTCGAGACGCAGATCGTTCTTGCCGTAAAGGCGTACTGCCGTTGTTTTCATGGTGGTTCCTCCATCGGGTGTGAAGTTATCAAAACTTTTCATATGTTTTCGTGTAATGTGAAATAATTATCACGTGTTTTTCAACGTGCTTCAAGCATAGCTTGCGCCCGCATATTTGTCAACAGCCAATTGTAAGGCGCATGCGCGGATGCCGGTTCTTCTCTGGTTTCTTCGGTAAATGTAAAGTTTGATCAAATATCACATCAAAAACGAGTGAAAGTAACACGATAATTTCGCATTGCTTGTATCGCTTGTTGCGAACATGATACTTACGCAAAAGATCGAATGAAAGTGAGGAGTGCTAAGTGAATAGAACAGGTTCGATTATGTCCGTGTCGTTTGTATTTGTGAAGCGTTTTCACAAGATGTGTGGATTGAAGCTATAGACTAAATCTAACCGATCAAATCGACAAGTATGGATTTGATCGGTTAGACGCAATGGATAGAACAATTAAATCAAGGTTATTAATTAGCCATCAGTAATTCCAGGATACTTTCATCCTTGCCGAGTAGATATAGCATGTGACGAGCGGCGCCACCAGGGGTACTATTACCTGCTTCCCAAGCTTCCACTGTGCGAACGGATACACCAACGGCATTTGCGAGCGCACGTTGCGTCATCCGCAGTGTCTTGCGCGTAGCGACAACATCGGCAGCGTTGAATTTAGGCACCTTAATTGAACGCACGACGGTACGGGCTACCTTTTTATTACCTTTACTAAAATCAAGCGCCTGATCGAGGCTTTCCATCAATTTGTCCGAATAGTAATCGCTCATCTTTTGGTTCCTTTCTTAATTTCGGCGATAGTCTTTCTCATCTTTTTCAAATGATCGGCTGTCAAAGTAGATAATTCTTTCTTTGGGTATACCATCAGCAGATATATACACCGATCTACGACTATGTCTACATAAATGACTCTTGCTCCGCCCCGTTTTCCACGCCCCCTCAGCGACACCCTGATTTTTCGTGCTCCGCCAGAGTTTGGTATAACGTCACCCAAAGTTGGATCGAGTATCAAGTCTTCTTGCAGTTGACGTAACTCTTCATCCCCAAGCCCGCATCGTTTCCACGTTTCATCAAAAGCCAAGGTCATGACAAATTCACGTTCCATTTGTCAACAATATATACTATTATTTAGTAGTTTTCAAGAGCGTGGCTGTGGAGTGCTCCGTAACATAGATCGAACGTAACGAAGTGATTGCTGTTTAATGCTTGTCGTAATCCAGGTGCACACATATCAAACAGTTTTCAGGTGAGTTTGAATTGTCCTCTTACGCAAACTGTGCTTGAAGTAAAATAGATATGAAGATCACATGTGATTTGACGCTAAATCACGCGATCATATCATGTGATGCTTTGATTTATTTGCTTCAGACGCCTGTATATACAGGTTTTGTTTCTGAAAGATGCTATGCTTTGTAGTGAGCATCGATGAAAAATGTGACGATAGTTGGAGTATTAAATGATCCAGAAACGGCGTGATCTGATTCACAAGACGATCGAGGATAGAGGCGATGTCTCGCTCGATGAATTGCAGGCGCTCTTGCCGGATGTCTCTTTGATGACGATCCGCAGAGACCTTATTGTCCTGGAAAAAGAAGGACGCGTGATTCGGGTCAGAGGCGGCGCGAAGTCGAGAAAGACGAGCGCACTGTTGCAGGAGCCGGCTTATCTGCAGCGGCTCGAAAGCCATGATTCGGCCAAAGCGATCATTGCGTCGAAGGCGATCGAGTTTGTCGCGGCCGGTCGCTCACTCTATATCGATTCCGGTACGACGTGTCTCGCGTTCACGGAGCAACTTCCGGACGACAATATCTTTATTATTACGCCGTCACCGCATGTGGCGCTCGAAGCGGCCAAGCGGCGCGATATCCGGGTCAATCTGACGGGTGGTCAGTTGAATCGAAACACTTTGACCTTGTCGGGCACGAATGCCGTGCAGTACATGAAGGGGATCAATATCGATGTTGCCTTCATGGCAGCCTCGGCCTTTTCCTTGCAAAACGGGTTTTCCTGCGGTGATTTCAATGAAGCCGAATTGAAACGGCTCATCATGCGGAAGGCGGAGCTCGTGATCGTCCTGATGGATCAGAGCAAATTGGGGTTTTCCATGCCCTACACATTCGCCCGGCCGAATCAGGTGAATATCCTGATCACGGAAGCCGAACTTCCCGAACCATACATTCGGGCGCTGCGCCGCGCTCAGGTCGGTTTACGCTGATGATCCGCCTGCAGATCGCCGAGGATGAACCGCTCGCCAGAATGGCGATGCTGCACAGTATCGATTTTGCGGCGCACGGGTTTGACGTCGTCGCCGTCTCCGAAGACGGCAAGGAAGCGATCGAGCACTTTGAAGCGTTTCAGCCCGACCTCGTGATCACCGATATCAATATGCCGTACATCTCCGGCCTCGAGGTGGCCAAGTATATACGTGAGTCGTGAAAAGACACGCGAGTCGTTATCCTGACCGGGTACGACGAATTCGAGTTTGCCAGACAGGCGATCACGCACGGCGTATCGGATTACCTTTTGAAGCCGGTAACGGCGCAGGAGATGGTCGAGTTTCTCCATAAGGAACGCGACGCGATCGAGGCGACGAGGAAGCGTGTGGCGGAGCGGGCGGAAGCCGAAAGTCAAAGACATGCCGCCGAACCCTTGATTCGTAACGATTATCTCTGCCGCTTGGTGCAGGGAACGACGCAGGAAAAAGATCATCTGGAAGGCGGCGTTCATATCGCCGGCTTCAAGCGGGCGGCTGTCGCGCTTTTGCGTATCGACCACTTTCAGGAGACAGCGGCGAGGCTCGACATGAGCTGGGATCTTTTGCTCTTCGCCGTAATGAATGTGCTGCAGGAACTCGCTGAACCGTATGACGGCTGTTATGTGTTTTTACTGCCGGACGCCGACTGCGGCATACTCGCCGTGACCGACTCGGAGTCGTATCTGCCGGATCAGCTCGTCTCCCTTTTACGTGACGTCGTGCGGACCCTGAGAGACGCGCTTGGAATCAGCGTCTCGACCGGTATGGGCGATCTCGTCTCGTCGTTTGCTTCCATCCCTCACTCATATGAGCTGGCCAAGGCCGCCCTCGAAGCGAGCGCGGAAGCGGAGCGTGCCGTGCCGCCGATCGTGGAGCGGGCGATCCGCTTTATCGATCAACGCTATGGTGACAGCGGTCTGTCGCTTCTAGAGATGACCCGTCATCTGGCCGTTTCCGTCTCCCACTTCACGACACTTTTCAAGGAACATACGGGGAAGACTTTTGTTGAATACCTGACGCATGTGCGAATTGAGAAGGCCAAGCAGCGACTGATCAATACCGACCTGATGCTCTATCGCATCGCGTCCGACGTCGGCTACGACAATCCGACGTATTTCGCGTCAACCTTCAAAAAACATGTCGGAATCACACCGAAACAGTTCAGGAAACTGCATGTGAGGAAGGACTGACCGTGCTACGGCGGCGCAAAGACCGGTTCTTCGGCAGAACGCTGCTGCGCACGAACATCCTGCTCGTCTCACTCTTTTTAGTGCTCGGTCTGTTGATCGTGATGTTTCCGTTTACGTATCAATTGACGAGGCGGCTACTGCGCGACAGTCAGACGAACTCGGCCAAGCAGATTCTCGAACAGACGAATAAGAGCGTCGAGTTTTATCTCGCCAGCATGCTGGAGGCGGCAGAGTATGTCGCTTCGAAACCGTCGGCACAGACGTTTATGGCCGGCGGCACAGCAGCGAGGAGCGATCTCGAAGAACACCTGCAGGTGATCGCCGGCACGAGAGCCGATTTTTTCCATCTCGTCTTATTGCGTGAAGACGGACAACTGGCGGCGAGCCGGACAGATCTGTCCTTGAATCCGCACCGCGACTACAAGGAAGAAGACTGGTATCGACGGGCGGTGGAGGCCAAAGGCGCCGCGATCTTCACGTCTTCGCGCGTCGAAAACCTCTTTTTGGGCGAATACCCCTGGGTGATCACGATGGCCAAGGCGATGTACAGCGGGGAGCGTTTGACCGGCATCTTACTGGTCGATCTGAAGTATGAAAGGATCGAGTCGATCTTTAAAGCGACGCGCCAGGATGACAACCGCGCCTATTTCTTTTTAGTCGGTTCCGATGGCCGGATCGTCTACCATCCGCAGCAGCAGTTGATCTACAGCGGCATTAAATCGGAGGCACTCGATGAGGTCAGTGTGGCCGGCACCGATATCGAGACGATCGTCGTCGGCGACAAGCTCTATATCGCTGAACGCTCAGAACTGACCGACTGGGTCACGGTCTCGGTGATCAACGAAGCGACACTCGTCGCGTTCCCGGCCGAGTGGATCTGGGCGTATGCCGCGCTCGGACTGTTCTTCGTCGGGCTCGCGAGCCTGCTGTCCTGGTTGGCCGCAAAACGACTGACGCGTCCGCTCTTTTCCTTGCAGCAATCGATGAAGCGATTTGAAGAAGGCGATTTAGACACAGTTGCCGATACGCGGGCGACATCGGAGATCGCCGATCTCGGTGATAGTTTCAACCTGATGACGAGCCGGATCAAAGACCTGATCGCCGAATCGGTAGCGGCCGAAGAGCAGAAGCGGCAAAGTGAGATGCTCGCCTTGCAGGCACAGATCCGGCCACATTTTCTTTACAACACGCTGGAGTCGATCATCTGGATGTCGGAGATCGGGGAGAATGAAAAGGTCGTCGAGATGACGTCGGCTCTATCGAAACTTCTACGGGCGCAGATCGCCGGCGGGGCGGAGGTGATCCGACTCGAAGAGGAGATCAATTACACACGCCATTATCTGACGATCCAGTCGCTGCGCTACGGCGATCGCCTGCGCTACGAGGTAGAGATCGAGCCGGGATTGGAAGATACGGGTGTCCTGCGCCTCGTCCTGCAGCCCTTGGTCGAAAACGCGCTCTATCACGGGACGAGACACAGCCGGCGTAACGGCCTGATCAGAATCGCCGCGAAAAGCGATGGCGATCTCCTCGTGATCGAGGTCAGCGACAACGGCGCCGGCTTTAAAAATGCGGCCAACTGGCGGCAGCGGGAGCCGGGAGAAGAAGGCGGTATCGGCCTGAAGAACGTCGAAGACCGTATCGTGTTGTTTTTCGGTCCCGAATATAAGCTGGAGATCGAGACGCGAGACAGAAAGGGGCTGGCGGACGATGAGATGACGACCGTGATCCGTATCCGTCATCCGAAGGTGACACTATGACCGAGCGGGGTAAGAGTAAGAAAATTGATCGTCTGCGCCTGATTCTGGCCGGCGTCATCCTCGCCATGATCGTCGGTATCGTGATCTTTGCGTTCACCAGTAGCCAGCGACAAAAAGGCCCGAAGAAGGTGATCGCAGTTGCAAAGACGACTGACACGAGTGTCGCCTTCTGGCTCTCGGTAAGATCGGGTATGGAGGAAGCCGGACGTGAATTTTCGGTCGACGTCGACTTCCGGGCGCCGGCCAGTGAGTCGGATATCGAGGGGCAGATCCGGATGATGGATCAGGCGATCGCGGAAAAGCCGGATGCGATCTTGCTCTCGGCGTCGGATCAGCATCTTTTGGTGGCGCCGGTGCTGCGCGCCAGAGACGCCGGTATCCCGGTGATAATGTTCGACTCGTCGATCGAAGCTCAGACGGACAAATTCGCCGAGACATTCGTTGCGACCGACAATGTGCGGGCCGGCGGGCTTGCCGCATCCGCGATACTCGAGGCGGTACCGGATGGTTCGACCGTCGCGATCATTGCGCACAATATCAATACGACGTCCGGGCATGATCGAGAGAGCGGCATCCGAAACGGCATCGACGGTCATTACGAGGTGCTCGACACGTACGACTGCGAGGGTAGCAAGGAGCGTGCCTTCGAAGAAGCGAGGCGTCTTTTGGCACGAGACGATGTGGCGGCGATCATCTGTACGAACGAATACACGACGTCGGCGACGCTCGACGCGATCGCTGAGCAAGCAGAACCGCGTGATGTGGTCGTCGTCGGCTTTGACAACTCCTACCAGATGATGAATGCGTTGGAAGATCGCACGCTGACCGCGACCGTCATTCAAAAAGCTTTCAATATGGGATACCTCGCGGTCGACAAGACGGTGCGCCATCTGAACAAAGAAGCGCTCGAGCCGTTTTATGACTCCGACTCGGCCTTGATCACGAGAGACGTGATGTACGAAAAAGAAAACGAGCAACTCTTATTCCCGTTTAATCCACAGGGCGATTAGGCAATAGAGAAGAGCATTTTAGGTGTAAGTGCGTCTGAATGTGTCGCACGGTTCACTGTTTTGACCGTGCTTTGAAGCACATGTTAAGGTCTTTTTGATAAAGCCGAGACATGAGATTTCGGTGCGGAGGTTTGCCCGTGAAAAAGACATCTCTCTCCTTAATTATCCTGCCTATATTACTTGCGCTATTGTTTTCGTCCGTGTCGATTCTGCCGGACGTTTTTGTTTACGCGGATGAGACTGCGGTCGAAACACCTCAGATCCCCGATACGTCGCATGTCCATTTCGACGATTATCTCATCTTGCCGATCGATGCGCTGCCGGAAGGCTGGACGTTCGGCGAGTGGCAGGAAGATCCGACCGAAGGCTATCGCAGAGACGTTTTTAACGAAGAAGAAGTGCTCTCGGGTTATCAGTTTGCCGCAGGTGACTTGGAAGGGGAGCTTGTCATTCATAAATCGGAGCTGATCATCGCGACGGATACAGGTGAGCGGGCGAGGATAACGCGAGACGTGGAGCGTCCGACCATCAATATCATGGTCTCTTCGCCGCTCGATGAGGCGTTCGGCACGAAGGAGCTGATCTTTAATCTGGAAGGGCGTCAGATCGGGTATAGTCACCTCAATTCAAAGGGCGGCATCACGGAACTCTACGTCAGAGAAGAAGACGGACAGCGCTTCTCGGAATATGTCGGCGTCTATCCCGGAGAGGAAGGTGCGACCGTTCGCTTTGTCTACGACCGAAACGATCAGTTTTTACATAGCTCGATTCGGCCGCAAGGAGAGACCGAAGATCAACCGTTTGAGCGAGACGAAAACGACGACCCGGTGAATATTCTCTGGACTTCGGGGTTTGACATCACGGACCATGACGTGACCGCCGTCTTTGACCGACGGTTCGTGCCGGATACGACACATCTCGATTTCGCACCATTTCTCGATTTGGAGCTTACCGAGCTTCCGCCCGGCTTTACGGCCGGCGAATGGGCACTGCTCGATCAGGAGACGATCAAGCGAGAGCTGTTTAATGAGCAAGGGGAAGAAGCCGGCGATCAGCTCGCTTCGGCGCAGACGATCGCTGATCCCGTTGTGTTTCGCTCTCAGTACGTCTTCGATCTGGAAAGCGGTGAACGCCTGACGACGATCCTCTGGGCGGATGAGACGGCGCAGACGATTGCGATCGGCTGGCCGGATGGCATATTCGACGGCACCAAATCGCTTCAATTCGATCAGGAGGGGCATCAGACCGGTTACGTGGTCTACGGCGCCGACGGTTATCAATACGGTTACTTAGCGGATAAAACGGACGATGGCTTTTCGACCGGCTATGTGCAGTCGGAGGGCATGTCGCCCGACTTTCAGATGAAGATCTTGACCTACCACTACGATGAGGAAGGGACATTCCTCGGCGGTGTGAGAATCGGTCCGGAGTTTGAAGAGAGAGTTGAATTCGATGAAGAGCCGCCGACCGACGTGATTAAAGACCTTTGGCTGACAGGCCAGGAGATCACGGACCGTTTGGTCGAGCCGCTCGTCCACCTGCGTCGTTCCGTCCCGCTCGTCCTGCCGAAACTGCCGTAGAAAGCTTTACAAAGGAGCGCTGGCTGAAAAGGCAGCGATGTGGATAAGTGAAAGCGCAGAGGCGTTAAGCCTCATGCGCATACAGTAATAAAAGCGACGCGTGAAAACGCGCTGGAGATTATATGAAAATAAACATGACGATCAAGAAGCTGGTAGCGATCGCCTTAGCTTTGTTGCTCAGTGTCAGTGTACTGCCTGTGTTTAGTGAGGCGTTGACGACAGAGACTGAACCTGAACGAGAAGCGGTTGAGTCGAGTCATACGATGCTCGAGTTGATCGAGCGTATGTCGGATACGAGTGATCTCGATTTCACTCCCTTTCTTGACTACACGCTCGAGGAACTACCGGCAGGCTGGACGGCCGGTGACTGGGAGCCGTTGGCTCACATTTTTTCCCGTACGCTCTTTTCCGAGACAGGCGAAGAGGCGGGGGAACAGCAGGCGCTCAGTAAAGACGACGACAAGGAGCTGTTGAATTCCGTTTACTATTTTTCGATCGATAGCGGCGAAAAGATTGCTGTGCAATTGACCTCGGAATCTGACACCGTGGTGCTCCGCATCGAGTGGCCGGAAGGCGAGTATCCGTTTGCGAAAACGGTTCTCTTTGATCGATCGGGAAAGCAGTTGGGCTTTGGCATATTTGCCGACGGAGACGGTAAGAGCTTTTTGTACCATGTCGAGCCTTCCGAAGACGGGTCGTTTCAGACGTCATACATGATGATGCAGATTGCGCTTCCCGAGATTACGATCGATGCAAAAGAGTTCTCGTATGATAGTGACGGCCATTTTTTAAAAGGCTTAAAGAAGGGGCCTGAGCTCGTTGACTCTGAGCCGCTCGAGGAGCCGTCTGAGGATCTATTGAAAGAGCTTTGGTTGGCGGAAGTAGACATCTCGGAAGAGACAGTCGAAAAGCGACTTGCCCTGCATTCGCCCGAGCCTGGTACGAACGAGATTCCTGATACGTCCCATCTCGACTACGCTTCATTTCTAGCCAAAGGGATCAATGATCTGCCGCCCGGTGCCGTCTTCGGCGAGTGGCAGGAAGATTCTGAAGGAGAGGGGTTTTATCGCGAGCTAGTCGGAGCTGACGGTACCGATCTCGGCATGCAGTGGGGCAGCGGCAGCGATCCGGAGAATGTCAAGATCGAGACATCGACGATCAGCTATCCGGCTGATTCGGGTGAACTCGTCTCCGTCTCCTGGTCGGCTTCCGACCCCGATATTCGGATGCTTAGAATCAGTT
>DUQI01000006.1 GCA_012837885.1 Fastidiosipila sp. | reverse complement strand
CCAATCTAAAAGTTTCTTATAGATCTTTCTTTTGAAAACGATATTGCCCATGGTTAGCCTCTCATATGAGGTTATGCAGTCGCTGCAATAATGTACTAAAACAGGGAACAACTACAATTCCGCAGTATTTATATGAGCAATATACCACAAAATCGCACTTTTTAAATGGCCAATTGACCACAATCCCGCAGTTTCTTCGGTTTTTCATCCATCTGATCTATCTCACTTTGACCTGGTAAATCGTCACGTCTGCGTTCGTGAACACCGATGTCCATGTGGCGTCGAAAAAGTTGGTGTCGAGGTCGTAGCGCTCGCGCTCATGCTGCCCTATATAGACGTAATCGACACCGTAAGACTCGTAAAGGTCCTGGTTATTGGCGGGCGCTTCAAGCATCTTCTTGACATCAAGACGCCGCTCTTTGGCATCGATGCCGTGAAAGAATAAGAAGGTATCGGTGCCGCATACGATGTTTCGTCCGGTCAAGCTGGCGACCGGATTAAGGTGCCAGTTTGCGTCTGTCAAAAAGAGCGACTGAGCGTTCGTCTCTCGTGTGATGTAATCGGTCGCTTCGACCTCGCTTTTATTGAACGCAAGATACTCGCTTCTTGCTTCACGTGCGATCGTCAGCGCCGACCCGATAAACGTCGTCATCGCGATAAACGAGAGACTTAATGAGAGTGCCAGTTTCGCTAAACGGGCCGAGCGCCCAGTTGGACGTTTCGTCTTAATGATAACCAGGATCTGAGCCAGTAAAGTGAACGCGCTCAGGAGAAGGAGTCCGATGACGTATCCGGTCCCCATGCTGATCGCTTTAGATTGATACTGATTGAAAAATAATGAGAGCAGGATACTGCCGGCCAGAAGCATGCTGACAAGAGATACGTAGCAAAGAAGAAGGGTTCGACTCGTTTTCAGCTGATCGATCGTATTTTTTGCGAGCAGCCAGAGAAGCGTGAAAAGTGAAAAGAGTAGTGTCAGGACAGTACTGAAAGATATCTCGATAGTCGCATCTTTTTGTGAAATCAGGATGAAGAGCCAGTAGGCCAAGTGACAGAGGGCGATCAAGGCTGCCGCTGTCGCGTAGGTGCGGCCACTGTCCTCGAGCGTCGTTTTCTTTTGCAGATAATGCGAGAGGCGGCGATAGCCACTTGAGACGAATCTCGCGATAAGGCCGCACATGAAGGCGAAACTGATGAAGAGAATTTTGTTGTTGTCGTAGACGTTCGGCTGAAACATGACAAATTCGGCGATGAGCCAAAGAAGTATTGGCCCTGTCATCGCGCGGCGATCGCGCCTGCTGACCAGTAAGTAAGCCGGCACGATAAAAAGCGCGATCCAGCCGAGATTCTTCAGATAAAACCAGAGAAAACCGTCCACCGTGTTTCCCCAGTTGAAGTGAAGTCTAAGCATCTGACTGTTCGCCATCTGCGTGAAGGTGAAAAAGATAAGCTGCGGTAAAGCGAGAAGCACTGCTATGCCGCCGTAGCTGAGCCAGCCGGTGATGCGCTTCAGAGGTGGGCGTGAGAAAAGCTCAGATACGAAGTAGCCGGCGCTGATAATGCCGAGGGCTAAAAAGGAGTGGGTGTGTATCAAGGGCAGGCCGCCTGCCAAAAAGCCGAGTAGGATTACGTTCTTTTTTTCGTTCCTAAACGCGAATCCGAAAAGAAGGTAAAGACAGGGGAAAAGAATCGCCCAGCCAAAGAGCGTCGCACGCTGTGGGATCAACATGTCGACGATCGGATTGACCCAGCGCAGGCCGAGATCGGGGATGTTCGTCGGTGTCTGGTAAAAGCCGTCGAGCAGAGCCTGCCAGTTGTTGACGCTCGTGGTGCCTAATAGTTGCTGAAGTGTCGTCGTGTCGGCATTGATCCGGTCGAAGAAATAGGTAAAGCCGAATCCGCTGCCGAAGAAGAAGAGTAAGACGGCGAGCACCGTCGAGCCCATGCGACGGAGCCATTGTTCAAAGAAAAAAAAGACGCCGACGATCACCAGTAGGTAGGCGTAGATGGCCGAGATCTGGTAAGCCTGTCTGAGCGAGCTGCCGAGTAAGAGCAAGGTAGACGCCGGCGTCTCGCAAAGGAACGGATAGTTGATCGTCTGACCGGGGAAGATGCTGTACTCTGGCGGGAACGTGCCTTGTTCGGCGATGCTCGTGATAAATCCGAGATGCATCGATAAGTCGCCATACGTCACCTGACCGACCGAAAGCCCCTGTTCATTTGGTCTTATGATGTGGCTTGAAAACAAGAAGACACCGAGGACGAATATACCGGTCAATAAAAGCAACGGCCATAATGTCAGTTGTTTTCCGATATGCTTCCAGCCGGAGATTCGGCCTTTCACTTTGAGCGCTGCAGTGATACCGGCTGCCACGGAGACCGCGAGTGCGAGCCATTGCGCCTTTAACGTAAACCCGATGGCAAATGCGAAGAGGGAAGGTAGCCAGATCCATAAAAAGAGACCGATGACGAGACCGAGCCAGATGCGCTTCGCTGTTTTCTGCGTAGGCAATATCGCTTCAGCGATATAGATACCTGAAACGGCAAAGATCAGCACATACAACAAGGACAGGATCAAAAGGCCGGCCTCACTTTTGGAAATCTATTTATTATTGTATACGATATGCCGAGTTTCGTTCGTAGAGCTAAGTAAAAAAAGACTGTCTTGTTGACGCTCCTTCGAAACGAGTAAGGAGTGAAAGACAGTCCTTGTTATGTTCTGTATGTCGACTAGACCCCTAGTTGGTCAGCGCGAATAAAACTCGACGACCAGCTGTTCGTTGATCTCGGGGTTCAGTTCGCTTCGCTCCGGATAGCGTTCGTAGACACCTTTTCGTCTATCTTTATCGACCGTCAGATGATCGTAGAGGCCAGCTGTTTCAAGAGAATCCGTGATGACGTCAAGCTTTTTCGATCGTTCGCGGATCTCGATCGTCTGTCCCGGTTTTACTCTAAATGAGGGGATGTTGACGCGTCGACCGTCGACTTCGACATGCCCGTGATTGACGAGCTGTCTCGCACCGCGTCTGGTCGAACTAAATCCCATGCGGTAGACGAGATTGTCAAGCCTTGATTCGAGCAACAAGAGAGCGTTCGTACCGGCGACGCCTTTTTGCTTTTTCGCTTCGTCAAAGATGCGGCTCAGTTGGCGTTCACCGAGACCGTACATGAAGCGGATGCGCTGCTTTTCTCGAAGCTGCAGACCGTACTCGGTCAGCTTTTTGCGCGGGTTGTTGCCGTGCTGCCCCGGCGGGAACGGACGTCTTTTTAATTCCTTGCCGGACTCGAGTAAGGAAAACTGGAGGCGGCGTGATTTCTTCCAAAGTGGACCAATATATCGTGCGATGGTTTTTTCTCCTTTTCTACCAGTTGGTTGAGGCGATTTCTCACCTATATCTTTAAGCCAATCGATGGTAGAGCCTTTCTTGAAAACTGACAAGAAAAACGACAGTCTAAACCATATGTTACGAGAACGCGTGAACCTTACGCTTCTTTTTTCTTATCCGCCGGGTGGTAAATCAGCTGGTCGGTGACGATCCAGTCGACAGGGATATCGTAGGGAGCGCGCGGCAAGGTGGATCGGATCTGCTCTTGAAAACAGATCCCAATCTTCGTCACCGGTGTTTTAAAAGACGCGAAGAATCCGTCAAAATAACCGCCGCCGTAGCCGACGCGATAGCCTTCAAGATCGAAGAGAAGCCCCGGCGTGATCACGAGGTCGATCTCGTCGACAGGCGTCAGTTGGATGAATGCTTCCTTTTGTTCCATGACGCCGAAATAACCGACCTCGAGCTCGTCGATGTTACAGAGTTCGGACGCATGCATGACGTTTTTCTTTTGATGGATGTACGGTATGAAGACACGTTTATCGTTCGCCCAGAGATAATCGAGAATCGGTCTCGTTTCGACTTCATCGCGAAAGCTGACAAAACAAAAGACACGGTTAGCCTCCTGAAAGGCGGGAAGCTCGATCAGGGACTGCAAAATGTATGCCGACTTTTCTTTTCTTAAGGACGCCGGAATACTGGCGCGAACGGCTTTGGCCTCATCTCTCAACTGACGCTTAATTTCCATACACGCGCATTCCTCCAAGTGACGTGACGATCTACCTCGGCGAGATCACTTACAAGTAAGCACTCGCCTTTCCGAGGCGTTCATGTGTATGATAACCGTTAATCTAAAAAAGCGCGTACCGGATGTCAGGTAGACTGATGGAAAACGGCACAAAGACATGGAGCCGGGGAGTTACTTATGAAAATACGTTACATCTATCACAGTTGTTATGAGATAGTGACCGACACATATCAGCTCGTGTTCGACTACTACAAGGGCGATCTCGACTTACGTGACGACTTAAAGAAAGTGTTCTTTGTCAGCCATTCGCACGGCGATCATTATCATCCTAGCGTCCATGACATGGCCGATACGGTGATCTTATGGGAAGACATCCCGTATCGCGATGAAAACACGATCGCGCTCGGCGTCGGCGACGACGTGTCACTGGATGATCTTTACGTGCGAACGAGCGGCTCGACCGATGAAGGGCTGTCTTTTGAGATCGAACTCGACGGCAAACGCCTGATCCACGCCGGCGATCTAAACGATTGGAACTGGCCCGACGATACGCCGGAAGAAGAAGAGGAGATGCATGAAGCATTCCTCAAGCACTTGGCCGTCTTTAAAAAGAATCCCGATGCCTTGTTTTTTCCGATCGATTACCGGATTGAGCACAATTACGACAAAGGCATCAATGAAGCGATCAAACAGCTGACGCCGACCTACGTATTCCCGCTGCATTTCACGGCGCATCCGGAAATCCTGCCTGTGTATAAAGAAAAGGTCAGGGGCAAGACGATTATAGTCTTACCGGAAGAGACGCCGTTTGAGTTGACGTAAGCAGTATCTGATGATCATGAGGAGAGTGGAGAGACAATGTCGATAGAGAAGGTACGTGATTTTTTTAGCACATTTGGTATGGCCGACCGTGTACTCGAGTTTGATACATCGAGTGCGACCGTACTACTGGCCGCAAAGGCGCTCAATTGCGAGCCGAAAAGAATCGCCAAGACATTGTCTTTTCTCGTCGACGATCGGGCGATTTTGGTTGTGACGGCCGGCGACGCGAAGATCGATAATCCCAAATTCAAAGCGACGTTCAAGACGAAAGCGAAGATGCTGACGCCGGATCAGGCGGAGGAATTGGTCGGCTATGCCGTCGGCGGCGTCTGTCCATTCGCCGTCAACGACGACGTGAAAGTCTATTTGGATCAGTCACTGCGGCGCTTTGAGACTGTCTTTCCGGCCTGCGGAAGCAGCAACAGCGCGATTGAGTTGACGATACCTGAACTGGAGAAATATGCCGCTTCGACGGAGTGGGTCGATGTCTGCAAAGACTGGCAGGAGACGACGAACTGAAAACGTCTGATATAGATTAGCGCTTGGCGAGTACTCTTTTGAAAACGGCGAACGTGTCATGACTGACGTTTCGCGGTTCGAAGCGTTTAATTGCGAAGATCATTTGCATGATCGGGCCGGCGGCGATCAAAGAGACCAGTGTGCCGAGACCGACAGACCCGCCGAGCAGCCAACCGCTTAAAATAACGAGACCTAAGATAACGGTGAGCACAAGCCCGATCGGGATGTTGCGCACGCGTTTACCGAGTGCGACCATCAGTAGATCACGCGGCCCCATGCCGAGTGCTTGCGGCATGTAGATGCGTTGTCCGATCGCCATCAAGGTCAGACCGAGCAATATAAATGCGACGCCGCCGTAGATGGTCGTCTGTAGCGGCAAAGGATCCCAGGCCAAAAAGAGATCGACGCCTTTGCCTGTAATGATCACGTCGAGTACGGTGCCCGGTCCGATTTTTTCCTTGAGGAGAAGGTCGAGGATTAAGATAGTGGCACTGACGATCAGCGCCGATTCGCCGAAAGAGAAGACCGTCTGCTTTTCAATGCCCATCGATAACACATCCCAGGGACCGACACCGATGTTGGCGCGCAGCGTCACATAGATACCGAACGTGAAGATGAATAGCCCGAAAGCCGCGACAATAAGACGCCTGACTAGCGCCGACAGAGACGATGTGGATCTATCATCTTCATATTTCATCGTAGCCATCAATAATAATGCAGTGAAGTGGTGTCTGCAATGCCGCAGGCTTATGAAACGGAAAACAAAGAGCGATTGCCAATTCTCCGTGAATTCTGCATCATCTGAGTGAGATTAGAAACAGGAGTAAACACATGACGAAAAAATCTGTAGGAATCATCATCAATCCGATCGCCGGTATCGGCGGACGCGTCGGCCTAAAAGGCTCCGACGGCGAGGAGACGCTGGAAAAAGCGCTGAGCCTCGGAGGCAAACCGGAGAGTGCGGCCAGAACAAAAAGAGCGCTCGACGGTCTGGCACCGATAAAAGACGAGTTAGATGTGTATACCTACGGCGGTGATATGGGTGAAACGTTGCTTTCATCAGCCGGGTTTTTAACAAAAATCGTCGGTCGAGCGGACAAAGAGAAGACGTCGGCCGATGATACGATCAAGGCTGCCAAGGCGATGCGTGAAGCCGGCGTCGATCTGATTCTCTTTGCCGGCGGTGACGGGACGGCGCGAAACATCTATGAAGCGGTCGGTACAGACGTTCCGGTCATCGGCATTCCGGCCGGCGTGAAAATCCATTCGGCCGTGTATGCGACGAATCCGGAAAACGCCGGTGTCGTCGCCCGCGATTATCTCGAAGGGCAAATCGATACGCTCGAAGAGTCGGAAGTGATGGATATCGACGAGGATCTCTTTCGGCAGGGCATTGTCCGCGCCAAGCTGTACGGCTACATGACGGTACCTGTATCCGGTGGTCGCCTGCAGCGGATGAAGGACGGTTCCGGCGACGAAGACGACCGTGGCGGCATGGCGGCGCATATTGTCGATCGCATGAAAGACGACGTCCTTTACATCATCGGTCCCGGCAGCACGACGCGCAGCATCATGGAGGACATGGAACTGCCGAATACGCTGCTCGGAGTCGATGTTGTCAAAAACAGACAGCTTGTCGCCGCCGACGTGACGGAAGCTGAACTTTGGGAACTGCTGTCAGATCCGAAGCAAAAGGCCGTGATCGTCGTCACGATCATCGGCGGACAGGGGTATCTGTTCGGACGCGGTAATCAGCAGATCAGTCCGCGTATTATCCGCCGCGTCGGTATCGATAACATCATCGTCGCATCGACGCCGACGAAGCTGGTCGGGCTTCTCGGTAAACCGTTGCTCGTCGATACGGGCGACGCCGAACTCGATCAGGAACTGAACGGATATGTCGAAGTCGTGCTCGGCTATGGGCATACGTCCATCTACAGCGTGGCGAACTAAAAGTCGATAACGAACACGTCAGTACTAGAAATATCGTTTCTCGCTAACGGTAACCGGCGGATTGTACAAAAGATCTGGTCAAGCGTACGCTTGGTATACATGCATAAGCATTCAGATTTGATTCAGGAGGATCGTTCTATGTCAGAATTGGAAAAAATCAAAGATGCAGTAGTCGATGGTGTTGAGAAAGCACGTGACAAAATCAGCGATGCATTTGAAGACGGCAAAGAGAAGGTTAGTGATGCCGTCAAAAGTGGCAAAGACAAAGCGGAGGATCTCGTAAAGAGCGGCAAAGAGAAAGCGGGAGAAGTCGCCGACGATGCGAAAGATAAGCTCGGCGGAATATTCGGCAAGAAATAACGCTTTATCTGAGACACCAATAGAATTAAAGATACCGATTAAAAAATATGAGAAAAGCGCCGATCCCCTACGGGGCGGCGCTTTTTACTGGTGTTTCAATCAGTTAATTTCAGTCGGTTAAGTAATTACACAGGGATGTAGCTTTCAAAGTCGTCCCGGTCATAAGCCGTCTTTTCTAGATACCGCTCCATCGCTTCGATGGCTCGGATTGAGAGCTCTCTACGGTTCGATCCGACATCTTTCGGCACGGCCTGCTCGGTGACGAATACGACATCATAGATCTCGTCGGGGGTGAGCTCGTTTTCTCCGACAAAAATCTGTTGAATGCGCTGGCCGTACGGGTTTTCTAATTTGAAATAGACTTTTAGTCCGGCGTTTCGCTTGATGTAGCCGCCCATCTGCTTGAAAGGCGAGGTCGAAAACGTACTCTCCAGATTGTCCTCGAGCAGTTTCCAAATCTGGTTTCCGGTCAATTCGACCATCTGTAAGACAGGGTTCATCGGGACGATCTGATAGAGGTCACGGCGAGTCAGGACGCCTTTTTCGATCGCGCCGCCGTAACGCCAGCCGTTAGAAAAAGCGATTGCGGCACCCGTCACATCACGCATCGCATCGAGCAGGAAATAATCCATGGTGCCGTAGAAGGAGCTGCCGCGATGCAGATCGAGCTTCGTCTCACCGACGACCTCCGCGAGAAAGGCTGCATGCTTTTTTAAGGTCGGGTCGGCTGCGAGTGCTTCTTTCATCTTATCGTCTTCTTCGACGGTCTCGTCGAGCAAGACGTATTCGTGCTCGACTTCACTGACTTTTCCCTTATCGAGCGTGAGACGGATGAATCCGATCGATGAGGCGAGCGCACCCGACTGGATGATCAGGGCGTCATTGATCTTTTGCGGCGTGCGTATCCGGTTATGGGTGTGTCCGGAAAGGCAAAGGTCGATCCCCGGAACCTGCTTCAAAAGCTCGATGTCTTGCGGATAGCCAAGATGTGACAAGAGTAAAACAACATCGACGCCGTGGTCTTTGAGACGTGCGGCGTGCTTTTTCGCTTCTTCGATACCGTCCGTGAAGATGGCACCTCGCCAGAACGGTTCAGGCATATTGGAGCGAATGATGTTTGAGGCCAGACCGATGACGCCGACCGTCAAGTCGTATACCTCAAAGATGGCCGTCGCAGGGAAGATCAGGTCGTTGGTGTCTTCGTCGTAGACATTCGCGGCGAGGATCGGGTAGCCGAGCTTTTGTTCGAACGATTTTAAATGGGGGATCGTATAGGCGGCATCCCAGTGAAACGTCATCGCGTCGACACCGAGCATCTTCAGGTACGGTACCATCACCTCGCCTTTTGTCTCGATCGCCTCATACGTTCCATGCAGCGTATCGCCGTTGTCAAAGATGAGTACTTCTTCCGTATAACGCGCTTTGTACTCGTTGATCTTGGTCATGATTCTGGCGTAACCGCCGACCTTTTCGACGGTAAAACCGGAGTGGCTGTAACGCACATCGCCATGCTCAAACAGATTGGCGTGCGTATCGTTTATTTGAATAATGCTGACTGATTTGGTCATGATGCTATTCCTTTCACATGAGAACTGCGAAAACACGCAGTATGCGCTCCAGTATTTTGTGATACCAGGGGCGAAGTGCATGACTTTCGAGCGTGACGAGTTCGCACTGGGCGAGGGTCTGTTCGAAGTCGGTGATGATCGGTTTCAGTACGCTGCTGCCACAGATCCAGACGCCGTTTTCGAAGTGCATATGAAAACTTCGGTAGTCCATGTTGATGCTTCCCGTGATCGCCTGATCGTCGTCGCAGACCATCGTTTTGGCGTGAATGAAGCCGGGCGTATACTCGTAGATCTTACCGCCGGCCTCTAAGATGCGCTGATAGTTGGAGCGCGAGACGATGCCGACATACCAGCGGTCCCACATCTTCGGCACGATGATTTTCACGTCGACGCCGCTTTCGGCCGAGGCGCAGATCGTCTCCATCATGTCGTGCGGCACGACGAAGTAGGGCGTTGAAAAGTAGACGTAGCGGTCGGCGTTCGCGATCATCTGGCGGTACATCGTCTCGGCCGGATTACGCGGATTGTTGGCCGGTCCGTCCGAAAACGGCTGGAAAAAACCATCGCTTTCAGCCTGAGTACTCGGACGGTAGGCATCATAGTCCTGTCTCTCGCCGGTCTCGGCCTCCCAGAGTTCGAGGAAGGTGACGGTGAGCGAGAAGACGGCTTCGCCCTCGAGTCGTATCGCCGTGTCTTTCCAGTGCCCGAAACGGACGATCAGGTTCGCGTACTCGTCGGCGATGTTGGCACCGCCCGTATAGCCGATCTGGCCGTCGATCACGGTGATCTTTTGATGATTGCGGTAATTAAAGCCGAGGCGTGAGACGAATTTGTGCACCGGATTGAAGCGGATAATCTTGATTCCGTGCGCCTTCATATCGGATTCGAGCCGGTCCGGCGCCGTAAAGATACTGCCGAGATCGTCGAACATGATCCTCACATCGACGCCGTGCCGCGCGCGCTCGATCAGGGCGTCGCGCAGTTCGCTCCAAATAATGCCCGTGTTCAAAATGAAGGTCGACAAAAAGATGAATCGTTCGGCCCGCTTGATGTCATCGAGCAGGGCGATAAACTGCTGCTCGCCGAGAGGGAAGTAGCGGCACGACGTATGTTGATAGACGGGGAAGCCGTGGTTTTTCAAGTAGACGGCGGTGCGTTTTCGCTTCGGACACTGGTCGATGAGCTCTGCCAGTTCCTCCTCGTTTTGCGGCAAAAAAGGCCGACTCCTTTTAATCGCGGCGCGGATCGCATCCGGTCTCTTTCCTTTTACGCTGCTTTTGCCCCAGAGTGCATAGAGCAGGAAACCGAAGCCCGGCAGCATCGCGATGATCAAGACCCAGGCGATCGTGTAGGAAGGGGCACTGTCGCGACCGACCAGGATAATGATCTGAAGAATCGATACGGCTTCCAAGGCCAAATAGACGTAGAGAGAACTGCTTTGCAGTGAGCGAACGAGCGTGAAGACGAAGATCAGCTGCAAGACGATGATCAACGCGACGAGCGAGACCCTGATGACGCCGAACATTTTTCGCTCAGTCATACGCTTCACCTAAAAACACCTCTTCTTTCGCCTTATATAAGCAGCGGTTTTCAGTATACCAGTGCCACCGCTGAATGAAAGGATAACGAAACGCCAAAAGAAAACCGGTGTATCGTGGTTTTCGGCCTATTGTTTTAAGAGTTACCGTTCGTATAAGAAACGCTTGTGCAAATGAACTGACATTGAGTTAAGCTGAATCGTTATATGTTTGTAAAAAAAGGCTGAAATGCGCTTTTATCAGGCATTTTGATCGTGTCTGGTAAGGGCGGATTCGGTTATTGTACACGATTCCAGACTTGAATTTACGTGCCCATAACATTATATTGTTTTGATATGGGATCAAACCTGTTTATTACCAAAGCAAAGTGGTGGAGGTTGTCGCATTATGCGTAATGAAAGGCCGCAGCAGCCTGCCTGTGGTCGGGCACGCCCCGATTCGCGCGGCCATTATGATGAACGTCGCCGTATGGCGCCACGAGAATCCGCCCGCGGTCGGCAGATGCCGCCGTCGGAGCGTGAGGTTCGTGCGCGCGCAACATCACCTGCACGGGATAGCCGACAGGATGGTAGAAACGCTGCTGTGCGTCGCTCCGTACTCGATTATGAGCGCTTGAATCTTTCACCGCCGGTCACGAAGCCGACCGTCAGACGTCATCCGTATCCGCCGCGCCCGACTCACTCGCGTGTGCGCACGGCCGACCAGTTGAGAAGACAGCCGCAAAGCGTCGCTGACCGTTATTCCCGTTTGACTTTTATCTTGCTCGTCGCGTTGTTTTTCTTCTTGCAACAGACGATAAATGAACTCGTCCTGCGCATTGCGATGGTCGACAACTTTTTCGGCATCGGGCTCGTACATGCGACACTGATGAATCTGGCGCGCTCCATGATCGTCGCCTCTGTCATCAGTTTCTTTCCCCGAAAGCCGAGACACGTGCTCTTTACGATCGCGATGTTTTTCTTCCCGCTCATCTACAGTGCTCAGCTGATTTATTATCGTTTCTTCCGCACGTTCTTCGTCTTCGTCTCTATCGGTGAGGGAGGACAGGTCGCACAGTTCTGGCAGGATATCCTGCAAAAGACGATCGAAAATTTCTTTTGGATCCTGATCATGTTCACGCCGGTGATTCTCTACTACACGCTTCTCAAAAAGCGCTACTTCCTGAAGCGTGTGGCGAGAAGAGGACGGCTTTCCGATTCGTTTATCGGCATCGGCATGGCGCTCGCCGTGCTCGGTCTGGCGATTGGCAGTATGGCCTTTAACCAGGAATACAACAGTCCGTGGCAAAACTATTTTTACCAAAACCAGATCCTGACCGGTACGAATCAGTTCGGTCTGCTGACGGCGATGGAAGTCGATATCAGTCACTTGATTTACACGAGAAGTGCCCCGATCAATCCCGATCTGATTCCGGAACTGCCGGACGAGTCGAAACCGAACGAGAGCGAATTGCTCGGAGATCCATCGACTGAACCGTCGGAGTCGACACCGGAAGAAGAGGTCTTCGAACGTGTGCCTCAGGTGCTGCCGATCGACTTTGAGGCGAGAATCGCCAACGAGAATCCGAAAGAACCGCCGGAGGCGGTGCTGAAAGGGCAGCAGTTCAGAGACGCCGTACGCTATTTGGACAACGTCTTTTCACAGACGACGCCGACCTACACGAACAAGATGACAGGCAAAGGTAAAGGCTTTAACCTGATCTTCGTCACGGCCGAGGCTTTTTCCCAGTATGCGATCGACGAAGAGTTGACACCGACACTCTGGAAGATGTGGCATGAAGGTATCCACTTCAAAAACTTCTACAACCAGGTGTGGACGGTGTCGACCTTGGACGGAGAGTATGCCGGTCTCACCGGTATGATCCCGAAACAGGGAGTCTGGACGCTCTATCAGACGCGCAACAACGATATGGCGATGGTGCCCGGCAATGTGTTAAAGCGCATGGGCTACCACACGTTCGCCTGGCATAACCATACCTGGACATATTACAAACGCGATCAGTCGCATCCGAATCTCGGTTATCTCTACCGCGGTCTCGGGAATGGCCTCGACGTCGCACCGACCTGGCCTGAATCGGACCTCGAAATGATGGAGAAGACGGTCTTTGAATATGTCGATAAAGAACCGTTCCACGTCTATTACCTGACGGTCAGCGGACATACGAACTGGTCGCGCATGGGCAACCGGATGACGGCGCGCCATTACGACAAATTCGCCCACCTCGATCTGCCGGACGAAGCGATCAGCTACAAGGCGGCAAACTACGAGGTCGAGCTCGCGATGGCGAACCTCCTGGAGCAACTGAGAGAAGCCGGCATCGCCGACCGCACCTTGATCGTCTTGAATCCCGACCACTATCCGTATGCGATGGAGCAGGAGAACCTGAACGCGCTGGCCGGGCGCGAGTTGAACCAGACGTTTGATATCTATCAGAGTGCAGCGTTCTTCTATCACGACGGTATCGAGCCGATGTCGGTTGACAAGTACGTGAGCAGTCTCGACCTGCTACCGACGATCTATAACTATATGGGAATCCCGTACGACTCGCGCTTCTTGTCCGGGCGTGACGTGTTTAATGAAGGCGAAGGTTTCGTGCCGCTTTTGAGCCGCAGTTGGCTGACCGATACCGGCCGCTATAATCTGCAGACGAAGGAATTCACGCTGCATGAAGGCCAGACGCTCGATGAGGACGAGGAAGAGTACGTCGCCCGCATGAACCGATTGGTGAAACTACGCTTCGAAACGGCCAAGTTGATCGTCGACACCGACTACTATCGCTACATGTTCAGCGATGAAGATTGGCAAAAGATCAATGAGCCGTATCTGACCCACATGCGTGAGAACCCGTGGCCGAATAAGGAGCCTGAAGGCGGTGGCATCGCGGCGGCGTTGCCGGAGGTGACGATCGCCGATCCGTTCGCCAGCGAAGAGGATGAAGGGACGACGCCTTAACCACACCATTGATTGACTCGAAAAACCCGGATGCCAGTCCGGGTTTTTTGTTCATTCAGGTTGAAAATTTGTCGCCTGCTTTTTGTTTCAGCGTCGGATGAAAGGTCATGATACAGTGGGTCATGGACGACCACGTTCCAAAAGACAGATTTCCTTAAAATCTAAAATGCATGATAAGCGAAATATCGCATGCGGGAGGTACATATGATTAGTGATATCGATATGAAATACTTGAGACGCTGTGTCGAATTGGCCAAAGAAGCGGTCGAAGCTGGAGATGAACCTTTCGGTTCAGTGCTTGTATCGGCCGACGGCAAGGTACTGGCCGAAGACCATAACCGGGTAAAAGACGGCGATCATACGCAGCATCCTGAATTCAATCTGGCGCGCTGGGCGGCGTCCAATATGGCCGAGGAAGAACGTCAGGCCGCCACCATGTATACGTCGGGTGAGCATTGTCCGATGTGTGCGGCAGCGCACGGCTGGGTGAAAATAGGCCGCCTCGTCTATGCCAGCTCGTCGCGTCAGCTCGTCAAGTGGATGGAAGAGCTCGGGGTCGAGCCTTCACGTGTCAAAGCGCTGCCGGTCGAGGAAGTCATCCGCGACACGATCGTCGAAGGACCGACGCTCGAACTGGCCGATGAGATTTTCGCGCTTCACGCTCAGTCGCAAAAAAATAAGGCGAGATAGATAAGACCTTTGCCTGGAATTTTTATGGCCAGACCGCTTTAACGGTCTGGCCATTTTTGACGTCTTCGAAAAACGAGAGTCGTGAACGCATGACCGTCAATTAATAGACGGCATCGTCGGCGTGTCCGCGTCTAAGGGTGCCAGCCATCGGAGATGATCCGACAGCTGCAGACGTGTGAAAAAGATGAATGACGATTGCAACTTGCCGTCTTCCAAGAGCTGTGCTGTCGTCTTGAAGCGAAACGGCACGATGAGCACCGCGTCATCTTCAGTCGAATCGATATAAAGATCTTCCTTCACGCCGTCGATCTCGTCGACAGCCTCGGAAAACAAACGCTTTATTTCCTCCGCCGTCTGATACGCCTCTTCAATCTGTTGTCGTGCTTCTTCAGCCTCGGCTGTTGAGTTAAAGGTCAGGGTAAATATCACGCGTTGCGCTTCTTTGCCATTCGTATGAAACATGCCGAGGCTTTTTATGTTTGCCCCTTGACCCGGCATCCAAAAGAATTGCTCCGGTTTGTGCATGAGCATCTGGCTGATACTGGCGTCCCCATCGTCTTCAATCGAGGACAAGACGACGGATATCGGTCGGCTGACGGTCATGAGATCGATCAGCGAATGTTCGACCGGTTCCGTGGCGGTACGAAACGTCTCTTCTAATTGAGCCGATACCAATAAGTCGTCCTTCACGGCGATCGGCCAGCGCCGACCGAGATTACCTCCGAAGATGAATGCGTCATTTCTCTTTTCTTTATCGAATGTGAAGCCCTTACTGCAATCGCCGTTTTCGCAAAGCAACACCCAGCCGCTTTCGTCTTGAGCTGCTTCAGCGACGTAATCGTTGGCCTCTAGTACCTTAATGACCTGCTCTTTGTCAATGTTACCGCGCAGCCAGTGTTCCATGTCTATTGACAAACCCGCGTGCAGGCTCTCTTGAACGCGCAAGGGATGCATGCCGGTCAACTCAAACGTTTCGTCAGCCAACCCGGCATACATGCGGATCAGTGACGAGCCACCGATGCTCAACATCGTTTGTATCCACGCCTTTCCCTCAGGTGTATCCCGCCATGTTTCCAGGGTCATATCTTCGGGCAAAAGGGAGGCGTCGGGATGAGCGTCAACCATCGCCTGGAAATTGACGTATGACAAATACCCCTGATCGAAAGCGTCGGCCGGAACATTCGCTAAGAACGACACGATTGCGATGTCATCCGAAACATCGATTTTGGCCGGAGGCGCAACAGAGGCGACAGGTGAGAAGAGAAGAGAAAATAGTAAGGCGATAGAGAATAAAACAGACATCTTAATAATCTCCTTATCGTGAGAGGCATTCAGTATGACCAATGCCAGCTATTTAGAAGGGTACAAGATATGTGTGACTTGTTTTGTATCGAGTGGGACTTCTACGACGGACACGTCAACCGACAAGGGGCGTCTGTAGAACCATAAGGTGGCTCGCTCCCATGTCCTTCATTGCGCTAATATGAACCAAATGAACGACGCACCCGGTGTGTTAGGAATGTGTGAGAGGATTCGATATGAGCTATTTGTTAACCGACGCCTATGTCGTCACGGTCGATAAAGAAAGACGCGTCATTGAAAACGGTGCCGTCCTGATCGAGAAAGATCGGATCGCTGCGGTCGGGGAGACGGATCAATTGCTCGCAAGATTCCCTGACGCCGAGCGTCTCTCTTTTTCTCATAAGATGATCGTCCCCGGCCTGATCGATGTGCATGCTCATGCCGGACACTCGCTGTTTACGATGTTCGGCAGTGCGACCGACTCGAATTGGATGAACATCCTGACCGAAATCTACCATCATCAGACGACGGAACGTTTCTGGCTGATCGAGGGCAGGAAGGCGGCTATGGAGCGCCTGATGAACGGGGTGACCTGCGGTCTCAGCGTTCTGACGAACTGCCAGCGAAGCGATACACCGGCGATCGGGGTCAACCAGGCGCAAGGCTATGCCGAGGTCGGCATTCGCGGTATCATCGCGGTCGGTCCGTCGAATCCGCCGTTTCCGAGGCACTACACGATCATTGAAGAAGACGGCTCAAGAAGAAAAGTCGTGCGCACCTTTGATCAACAGATGGAAGTGACGGAGGACACGATCGCCAAGGTGAACGGTTCGCATAACGGCTTGATCTCCGGCTTTGTCGCGCCTTTCGTGCAGCTTTCCTCGCTTATCAGCTCGGGGCCGACACCGGTCGATCTGGCGGTCAGACCTGATGAACAGGATCAGTATCTGGCGAACGCCGTGCGACAGGTTGCAAAAAATCAGAAGACGAGAATCCATACGGAGTCCTTCGGCGGCATGATCCGGCTATCGGCCATGCTCAAAAATCCGCTTTTGGGACCGGACGTCCATCTGCAGCACTGCATCGGTATCTCATTGGAAGAAGCGAAGATCATCTCCGAGACCGGCACGCATGTCAGTTCCACTCCGTACGCGAGTGCGTTTTGGCGACGCTGCCCCGTGCCAGAACTGATGGTGATGGGGGCGAATGTGGTGACGGCCACCGACGGCACCGCGCCGTCGTCGACGTTCGACCTGATCAAAACGTCACAGAATATGCAGCTCGTCCATCAGGGATTTTTGCGAGACGGAAACTATCTGCCGGCCGGCAAACTGCTCGAGATGATCACGCTCGATGCGGCCAAGGCGATCGGTAGAGCGGAGGATCTCGGCTCGATTGAAGTCGGCAAAAAGGCCGACCTGATCGCGGTCGATCTAAACCGTCCGCATCTCGTACCGCGCTTGATGAGTCTTCGAAAATGGCTGTTGACCGGCTCCGGAGCCGACGTCAACGATGTGTTCGTCGACGGCCAGTGGGTACTGAAAGATCGCGAACCAGTCCGCGTATCGTCGGCGAAAGTACTCGCTGACGGTCACGCTGAAGCCGTGGCGACGATCAAGAGAGCGAAGATGGATGAGCATCTTTTGCCGACGGATCGCTTCTGGGGCGCGGTGCATGCGACGCTCGAGACACCTCGTTCTTAGAAATTTCTTTTTTTAAGAGATTCTTCAGTTAATAAAATGTCTGCAAGAAAAAGGCCGCTCCGACGGGAGCGGCCTTTGCTTGAGCGATGAAACGCTTGCTTATTGCAGGAAAATGTACTTCAGGATGAACAATAAGGCCAGGATGTACATCAGGATCGAGACCTTCTTCGCCTTGCCTGTGAACATGTTCAACAGGACGTAGGAGATGATGCCGAACGAAATACCTTCAGCGATGCTGTAGGTGAACGGCATGATGATGGCTGCGAGGTACGCCGGGATCGCTTCCGTCAGATCGTCGAAATTGACTTTCAGCAGGGAAGAGATCATGAGGAAACCGACATAGATCAACGCGGCACCGGTAGCAAATGCCGGGATCGCGATAAAGATCGGTGCCAGCAGAATCGCGATCAGGAACAAGAATCCGGTGGTCAGTGCCGTCAGACCGGTACGACCGCCTTCGGCCACACCTGAGGCTGATTCTACGTAGGTGGTGACAGTCGAGGTGCCGAGTATGGCACCGGCTGTTGTGCCGATGGCGTCGGCCATCAGAGCACCCTTGATTTTCGGCAGACGTCCTTTTTCATCGAGCATATTCGCTTTCGAGGCGACACCGATCAAGGTGCCGAGCGTGTCGAAGATATCGACGAACAAGAAGGCGAAGATGACGATCAGGAAGTCGCCGACTTTTTGCAGGTTCATCGCACCGAAGTTGAAAGCCTGACCGAAGATCGAGCCGAAGCCTGCGAAGTCAGGCCAGCCCCATGACGGATAGAGCGAGTAGAATTCCTGCTCAATATTCGGAACATAAACGCCGATCGCCTGCATGATCATGCCGAGCACCCAGGTGATCAGGATACCGAAGAGAATCGCGCCTTTTACTTTCAGGTGACTGAGCACGGCGATAATAATGACGCCGATGAAGCAGAGCAACGCCGTGATGCCGAACGTGCTGAACTCTTTGCTGAACGATGTCAGCTGAACGAGTGTCGGACCGCCGACGACGAGATGGGCGTTTTGCAATCCGATAAACGCGATAAAGAGACCGATACCGGCACTCACCGCATGTTTCAAGGACAGCGGGATCGCATTGAAGATCGCCTCACGCACATTGGTCAGAGACAACAAGATGAAGATCAGACCTTCGACAAAGACAGCGAACAATGCGGCCTGCCAGGTAAAGCCCATCTGTATGACGACTGTGTACGCGAAGTACGCGTTTAAGCCCATGCCCGGTGCGAGCGCGAACGGCAGATTCGCCATGAACGCCATGCTGACACAGGCGATAGTGGCTGCCAACGCTGTGGCGATCAGGACGCCGCCGGCGTTCATGCCCGCCACCGACAGAATTTGGGGGTTGACGGCGAGGATATAAGCCATCGTCATGAACGTGGTCAAGCCGGCCATCAACTCTGTTCGGACATTCGTCTTGTGTTCAACAAGTTTGAAATGTTTTTCGAACATACACACCTCCTCATGTGTTTACACTCAATTTTTATGAGTACTTGCCGTAAGATTAGCACGAACAAAACGTGCAATCAATGACTAAACTCTATCGTTTTTCAACTCCATTTGTGGTAATCGACGAGAAAAGTGGATATCAGATTCGTTTATTTGCATAAGCATAAATCGTTTCAAGTATAAACGTTGACAGCGCGTTGTCATTGACAAAACGAGGCACAGCCCGTTTCGGCAAGTCATTTCCGTTAATCTGAAAAAAATCCCGTTTAACTATAGGGGAGGTGTCCACATGAAACTGATGTATCGTTTACTCGTGTCTGTGCTGTGTCTTTTGCTTGTCCTCGGAAGTGTCGCACTGTCGGTAGGTGCTGAGACGGAAGCGACCGATCAACCGACGGATCCAAGTGAAGCAGCGGATGCACCGCGTGAGGCTTCTGCTCTGGATGAAGCATTCGCGTATCGCTTTACCTTGAACCAAAAAGATTACGAATTACCTTTTGCCATATCTGAACTTCTGAACGATGGCTGGTCGTTTGTTGACGAAGACGATGCGAATCGAACGCTGACGTATATCGGCGAGACCTCGTATGAGCTGCATATGAAAAACGAGGCAACGCGGATCAAGGTGCGCGTTAAATCCTTTACGGAAGAGACGATAGCGTATAAGGATGCTCAGGTGGTCAGTGTTTACGCCTCCCACGCCTTCGCTGATGATGAAAAGACAGCCGATCTTACGTTTCCGGGCGGCATCAAGATCGATGATCCGGCGGATCGTTTGCTCGATGTCTACGGTCAACCTAACCATCGCGCAAGTGACCGCTTTATCTACGGTTATGAAGGCAATAGTTTTGTTTTGATGGATCTCGATCGTGACAACAATACGGTGCATTCGCTCAGCATGCTTAGGCAGCCGTTTGTACTCCCGCCGGAGACGATTGACGGGGTGGACGCTTTGTTGCCTGCTGATGTGCCCGATTACGTCGAGGTGTCGGCTTTGGACGACAAGCTGGCGAACGGTGTGATCAGTATCGATGAGCGTGTGCTTCATCTGCCGTTTCCGCTTAGCGAACTACTGAAAGACGGGTGGCAGGTCATTTACACCGACTCGAAAGACGGTATGCTCGAGCCTCAGTCGAACGACCATCTGTTTATAAGAAAAGGGCAGGCCGGTCTCGATTTGTGGGTCAGAAACATCAGTAATACGGAGCCGACGGCTCTCGAAAACGCCTACGTCTATCAGCTGAAATCGACCGAGAGCGAGTCTGTCATGCACCAAAACCGTCTTACGGTCGCACAGAATGTCACGCTCGGCAGCGATCGCCGCGACGTGATTTTGCTTTTGATCGATCTGAAACCGGACGTATCCGTATCGGGACAGTCTGAGACGTATTCGATCAACTGCGCCGGTACCATCTTCCGTTTCCAGCTGGAAGACAGCAAGGTCGTGTCAATCGAGATCGAGAAACGGTTCTGATGTCTCGTGGATACGCTCGACATAGTCGTTCAAACAACGGCAGAACGTCTCGTCGTGCGCTTCGAGTAAAAGGCTTGGTGCGTCTCGTTTTTCGATTAAAATGCGGCGCTCTCTGAGCGAGATCATACGCAGGTCATCAAACGGTGCCCACTTAATGGAACGGACGCGAAGATTTCGTTCGGTTTGCAAGCGCCTACCGAGTCGCTCGATCTGTTCGCCGAATAAGTCGGGACTGAACGTCAGGCTCGGTAGCGGCAGGCCGAATAAATCGACTTGAGGTGGTTCATCTCTTTGTCGCATGCGATCCAAAGGCGAGATGACGGAGAGGACACCGGTCTTTAAAAAAGCATCGACCCTGAGCCGCAACGCGCGGTGCTTTTGCCGCACCAGCGCCATGTCGGCCGTCGTCAGACGGTTCGCATACAAGAGTTTTGTCAGGATAGAGTCGGAGACGAGGTAGAGCGGGTAGACGGGACTTAGGTCGGTGATCTCTTTTTTGTTAAGCGACCTGTCGTTCGTGTAGGCATCGAGGGAAGACGTAATCTGCCGGCTGATCGCATCCGCTTGACGCTCAGTCGTGATCAGTGAGGTCGAGTGGCGCATTAACTGCTCAAACTGCTTTTCAAAAGCGTTCAGACTTCTTTCATCTGTCAGGAACGGTAATAGGCCTCGTCTTCCGTTCCCTGGACGAGCTCACCGCTGATCACACTGTGTCCTTTATCGAGGAAGATCGTTTTGACGAGCGGAATCGACCTGGCAGAAGGCAGATTCAGTTCGGTGCAGGTATAAGGGCTGATCGACCCCATCATGTAAAGCGGCAGCCATTTTTTCGATCGCATCCGTTAGCTCGACCACACTGCGTCCGAGATGGTGAATAATCTCGATCTTATGTCCGCGTGCGAGCACCATACCCATCAGTGTCGCCCATTGCTTCGTGAAAGCCGGATCTGCGGTCAACCAGGTCATCGATTGATTGGAAAAAAGCTTGAGCTGACGCGGCGTCGTACTGTATGCCACATCAGACAAAAAGCGGACCACGGCCTCTCGAAGGCCATGGATACCTTGATAAAGTGAGCGTGCCTCTAACCGAGGTTCTTCCGTTGGCTGTACTTCGATAGAAGGCATAGTGCCTGCGCCCTGCCAGCGGCTGATCTTTTCGAGGATCGCATCGACCGTCTGGTTCAATTTATCCTTATGATCGCCGCCATCTGTCAGATAGTGAAGCAGTGGCTCGGTCCCGGTTAATGCTTCGGTGTTATGACGATCGATCTCCGAAAGGAGCGCTCCACGCTTTGGATCTTTACGCGCGCTACTTTTTTGGGTGAGAAGCTGCCACAGATAGACGGCCGTGGCGACGAGGGACGGGTTGTCTTTTTTCGGCAGCCGAGCTCCGGTGCGCCAGCGGCTGATCAGGGAGCTGTCGAGGTTCACTTTTCTGGCCAGTTGAATGTTGCTGAGACCGAGATGACGCATAATACGGTCGAATCGGTCCGAGAACGTGTCATGACAGCGCTCGTCGAATTCCGTTGGTGTTGAATGCCTTTCTGCGTGTTTTGTCGCTGCGGCGAGTAGACGTTCGAAAAGCGGACGATCACTCGAGCCGGAGATATGAGACGACAATTGTGCGGTCATATTTTCTGCTTTTACCGCCTCGTAAAGACCTGTGACCAGTTGTCTTAGCGCTTTGCAATCAGGCAGCGGGATACGCGTCCCGGCGCGATAGCGGCTGATTGTACTCGGATCGAGCCGACCGTATCTTGCGACAGCCGCATTTGTCAATGCAAGCTCAGTCATCAGACCGTCAAGCCACTCGTTGAAAGTCATCTGCTTGGTGCTTAATGTCTCGGTCCTCTTGGCGTCTTGCATCACCTCGATTATAGCATCAGGAAAGGGCCGAACCTGAGGCTTTTTTGACCTTGTTTTCGACTTTTATGTCAAACGTTTGATCGCGCTTTCAACGTCCTTGTTCAACATGAGGCGGTTATGTCAAAATAGGACAACATGCATAAGATGAATTTTCGATCCAGAGATGAAGAGGTGAATTATGTCTATCTATAAATATCCGCTCTATGACGTGCGTCAGATTGAAGATCTGAGAGACATGCTCGAGCAGAGCATCAAGCTGTATGGTGACAAGCCGGCGTATATGGTGAAAGATCCGATCGCGGCGAGAACCGGCACGGAAGCAGCCGAAGGCGACAAGAAACCGTACCTGCCGATTACCTTCAACCAGTACGGCAAAGACGTCAAAGCGCTCGGCTCTTACTTGATGCAGACAGACGTCCCGATCAAGCGGGTCGCGATCCTGGGGGAGACACGTTACGAATGGTACGTCAGCTATATGGCGACCGTCTGCGGCTACGGTGTCGTCGTGCCGCTCGATAAAGAATTGCCGGATCTCGAATTAAAGTCGCTTCTGGAGCGTTCCGAAGCGTCCATTCTTATTTATGCCGGCTCGAAGCAAAAATCGATCGATGCGATCCGCGACCAATTGCCGGGCATCAAGCTTTATATCTCCATGGATAAAAACGATGACGTCTATTTCTGGGATTGCATCAAGGAAGGAAACGCCATCCGCGCCGGCGGCGATCTCTCATATGATCAGGCGCCGATCGATCGCGAGGCGATGAACATATTGCTTTTCACCTCCGGCACGACGGCCAGATCGAAGGCCGTCATGTTGAGCCACAAGAATATCTGCAAGAACTTGATGGCGATGTGCTCGATGCTCTACATCGATGAGAAAGACGTCTTCTTGTCGGTGCTGCCGATTCACCATACGTACGAATGTACGTGCGGCTTCCTCTGCCAGATGTACCGCGGCTGTACCGTCGCCGTATGTGAAGGACTTCGCTATATCGTCCAGAATCTGCAAGAGTCGAAGGCGACGATGATCCTGGTCGTACCTCTGATGCTCGAAATGTTCTACAAACGCATCATGAAAGGGGCGACCGCCGATCCGAAGCTCGCCAGAAAATTCAAGATCGGGCTCGGTCTGACAAAGGTGCTCGGAGCGCTCGGCATCGACCGCCGAAAGAAAGTGTTTTCGAGAATCCACGACATGTTCGGCGGCAATATCCGCATGATGATCGCCGGTGGTGCTGCAATTGCACCGCATGTGCTGAAAGGTATGCAAGATCTCGGCTTCGCCGCCGTTCAAGGCTATGGTCTGACCGAGTGTGCACCGATTCTCGCCTTGAATCGTGATAAATACTATAAGGATGAATCGGCCGGATTGCCGTTGCCCGGTGTCGACATCAAGATCATCGATCCGGATGAAAACGGCATCGGTGAGATCGCCGGCCGCGGCGACAACGTGATGATCGGCTATTACAATGACGAGGAGGCGACCGCCGCCGCGATCGACGAGGAAGGCTTTTATCATACGGGCGATCTCGGAAAACTCGATAAGGACAACTTCGTGATCATCACGGGGCGTAAATCGAACCTAATCGTCACGAAGAACGGCAAGAATATCTTCCCGGAAGAGATCGAATTCCTCTTGACCCAAAATCCCCTGATCCAGGAGGCGGTCGTCAGCGGCGTGAAAAATGCCAAAGGCGACATTGAAGTCGTGGCCGAGATTTTCCCGTCGGCTGAAGCGATCGAGGAAGATCCGGAACTGAAAGGTGAATCGCTCACGTCGGCTAAAGTACAAGCGAAGCTCGATGCCTTCGTCAGAGAAATGAATCATAATCTGGCGACGTATAAATACGTCCGAAAAGTCACCCTCCGAGACACGGAGTTTGATAAAACGACGTCCAGAAAAATCCGTCGTAACAATATTCAAAACTAACGAGCGCTTTTCTCTGAAGGAGAATGGAGTTATGTAAAAAGTTTTTAAAACCGCCGCTGCCTGAAAGAGGCTCGGCGGTTTATTTGATTTTCAACCGTTCGCAAGTCGGCTGGGAACTAAAGTGCCGTATGAAACGTCTTATATACGAATGCGCGACGCTCGATCTCGTACAAGGAGGCACACTTTTCTTATTATTCTAAGTCGTTTACGGGAGGTGTATATGAAACGGTCACTGATATTTTTATTGACACTATTGGCAGGTGTTTTTTTCCTGCCCGGTATGTCCTACACCTGGTCACTCGACATGCCGACCGAAGCTCTCGTTTCGGTTCGCGGCGTCAAGGTCATGTACGGCCAGGCCGCGTTTTTGCTTTCCTCCGAAGACGCAAAGGCGATAGTGACGCTGATCGAGGCCATGGATCTGGCTGCGGTCGAGACAACGAGCGTCGATCAGTATTACGGTCAGCCGACGGTGCCGCCTGGTGCTGCTTACGAACTGACGATTCAAAAAGAAGGGGAGGCTGATCTCTTGCTGTCCTTAGTGTCGGCACTCGATGCTGAAGAGCGCGTGTTGCATCGTTACGACAGTGAGACCGAGGATCTCGATGTGCTGGTGTTAGAAAACCCGATTGCTTTCCAGGCCTATGATCAGATCTTTTCGCTCGTGGAACAAAAACTGTATCCGCAGATTGTCTACCCTCTGTTGGCAGCAGAGCCGCAGGTCAAGGTGGTGAGCCGAGGTCTGACGATCGATCTGACTGAGAGCGATCGTGAAACGCTGGTGGATTTTCTTTCCACGCTGCTCGGACATCAAGTGAATCCACCAGTTGACGAGAGCGCCGAATTGGCTATTGAATGGGATATTCCCACCTCACCGATCGGACTCGATCGACTGTTGGCGGGAGAGCACTATGACATACGCTTCGGCGACTCCGTTGATCAATACGGTCTGATTCTTTTATCCGAGACAAACACACTGCCGCCGGTGTTGGTATACACCGACCTGACGCGGGCGATCACGCTTCGTTACGAAATCTCTGAGGAAAAAAGAGAGGTCTGTGACGCATTGATCGTCTTTTTAGCGTCGCTTTCCGAACATTGAGCTGTAAGTATTTTTCCAAGCAAAATAAAACGGCGGATCCTTTCATCTCGAAAAGATCCGCCGCTTGTTTTTTGGCTATCGATTATTCGAATTCAGGCCGATATGAGTCTTTCAGCGAAACGCTCCGATTGAAGCGCGGTGTTTTTCTCGACTGATCTTTTTCATCTCGTACAAAGTAACCCTGTCTCACGAACTGGAAGCCGATCGGACTCTGATGCTCGAAGATCCATGGCTCAAGTTTGGCGTTTTCCATGATCACCCTGGAATTGGGATTCAGTTGCTCTTCATACGGTCTCTCGTCCGCGTCCGGATCTTCGGCAAGGAAGAGGAGATCGTAGAGGTAGCAGTCGGCGTCGACGGCTGTCTCCTGATCGACAAAATGGATCGTGCCTTTGACTTTTTTTCCTTTGCCGCCGGCACTGTCCGGATCGTAGCTGGCGATAATCTCTTCGATCTCGCCGTTCTCGTTCTTGATCACTTCTTCGCAGGTGATCAGGTAGGCACCCATCAGGCGCACCGTTTCACCAGGGGAGAGACGGTGGAAGTTTTTATCCGGCGTCTCCATGAAGTCTTCACGTTCGATGTAAAGATGCTTCGAAAAGCTGTAGCCGTGTCTGCCGCTGTCGGGATCGCCCGGGACATTGTCCATTTCGAAGACCTCGAACGTCTCTTCCGGATAATTCCTGATCGTCAATTTAATCGGATCGATCACGGCCATCGCACGCGGTGCGCGGGCGTTCAGATCTTCTCTCAGGCAGTATTCGAGGAAACGGTAATCGACCGTGTTCGGCACTTTTGATACGCCGATACGCTCGGCAAAGTTTCGGATCGCCTTAGGCGTGTAGCCTCTTCTTCGCATACCGCGGAGCGTCGGCAGACGCGGATCGTCCCAGTCTTCGACCAGGCCGTTTTCGACTAGTTGACGCAGTTTTCGCTTGCTCATCACCGTATGGCTGAGACCGAGCCGCGCGAATTCGATCTGGCGCGGGATATGCGTGACATCCGTATGTTCCACCACCCAGTTGTAAAGCGGGCGGTGATCTTCGAACTCGATCGAACAAAGCGAGTGGGTGATCCCTTCGAAGGCGTCTTCGAGCGGATGCGCGAAGTCGTACATCGGGTAGATGACCCAGTCGTCACCGGTTCTGTAATGCGTCTCACGCAAGATGCGGTAGAGCACGGGGTCACGCATGTTCATGTTGCCCGAGGCCATATCGATCTTGGCTCGCAGCACCATCGATCCGTCGGCGTGTTTGCCCTCTTTCATCTCTTTGAACAGCGTCCTCGATTCTTCGATCGGGCGGTCGCGGTACGGGCTATTCGTCCCGGGGGAAGTCAAAGCGCCGCGCTGCTGCCTGATCGTCTCCGCGTTTTGTTCATCGATATAGGCGAGGCCTTTGTCGATCAGGACGTGGGCACAGTTATACATGTCCTCGAAGAAATCGGAGGCATAGTAGAATCGATCCTCCCAGTCGAAGCCGAGCCAATGAACGTCGTCCTTGATCGCTTCGACGTATTCGACGTCTTCTTTCTCCGGGTTTGTGTCATCCATGCGGAGGTTGTATTTGCCGCCGTATTTTTCTGCGATCCCGTACGTGATGATCATGGCTTTGGCGTGTCCGATATGCAGATAGCCGTTCGGTTCCGGCGGGAATCGCGTATGGACGTAATTTGGCAGATCGGGATTTTCCAGATCTTCTTCGACCGCGATCTCGATGAAGTTTTTTGACTGAGTCACTTCCGGTTCACTCGGCAGATCGGTTGTGTCTTCGCCTTTCAAAAAGGCGATCGCCGTCGTCAGTCTGGCGAGCGTCTCTTCCTTGCCGAGCAAGGTCGCGATCTCCGAAGCACCGCCCGGCGTGATCGTCTGAGCGGCGAGCGCGAGCCTGACGGCTCCCATCACCTGACCGGTTTTCAAGCCGCTCGCCTCGACGACCGACAGAAGCGTCTGATGCACCTCGTCGAAAGCAAAACCGATTGCTTCCAGTTTCGGTTTGACGGTCGTCAGTACCTCGAGTGCGAGTTCCGGTGTGATCTTCGCCTTTTTCTGCTGGAATAGTTCATCCGTTAACGGCTGATGCTCGCTGAAAAAAGCGATCTTTTCCGGGATTTCGGAAAACGTCTGGATTCTCGACTGGAGAAGTCCGGCCAGAAGATCGCGGTCGTAGTCTTTTCTCCCCATCGCTTTATCGAGCATAAAGCGTACCCGGTTTTTGAACTTCTCCTTATCCATGGCGCGGATGTACTGTTCGTTAAACCAGCGCAACTTATCGTAGGAAAAGACGGCCGGCGCTTTGGAAATGCCGGCGGCCGAAAAAACCTCGACCAGTTCTTCGAGGGTGAAGAGTTCTCTCGTATCTTCACCGGGCGACCAGCCGAGAAACGCGATATAGTTGATGATCGCATCGCTCAGAAAGCCTTCGGCCAAAAGGTCTTCAAAACCGGTGGCACCGTGTCGTTTCGATAGTTTGGCACCGTCCTCGCCGAGGATCAGGGGCAGATGGACATAGGTCGGAAGATCCCAGCCGAACGCTTCGTAAAGCAGATTGTATTTCGGTGTCGAGGAGAGATACTCCGAGCCTCTCACAACATGCGTAATCTGCATCGCATGATCGTCGATGACGTTCGCAAAGTTATAGGTCGGGAAACCGTCGCTCTTGATCAGGATCTGGTCTTCCAGCGTGTCGTTTTTGACCGTGATCTCGCCGTAGACTTCATCTTTAAACGTCGTCTCACCGCTGATCGGCATTTTCTGCCTGATGACGTGAGGTTCACCGGCAGACAGCTTGGCTTCGATTTCACCTGCGTCGAGGTTTCGGCAATGGCCGTCATACATGCTGACGCCGTGCTCGTCGGTCAGAGACGCGAGCCTTTCTTTCGAGCAAAAACAGTAATAAGCATCTCCCTGCTCGATCAGCTGTTTTGCGGCCGGCAGATAGCTGTCGAGGCGCTCCGACTGCACATAAGGCGCAAACGGTCCACCGATATCAGGGCCTTCATCGTGTGTTAGCCCGGCTTGTTTCAGTGTGCGGTAGATCGATTTTTCCGCGCCCTCGACGTAGCGTTCGCGGTCCGTGTCTTCAATTCTCAGAACGAACTGCCCGCCGGTCGACTTGGCCAGAAGGTATTCGTAGAGCGCCGAACGCAGATTGCCGATATGCATGCTGCCGGTCGGACTCGGGGCGAAACGTGAACGATATGAAACGGTGTTGTTGGACATGTATTTCTCCTGCCTGCTACGGCCTTTTAGTCTATCCGCCATATTATCATATTG
Organism: Fastidiosipila sp.; assembly: GCA_012837885.1. Taxonomy (GTDB): domain Bacteria; phylum Bacillota; class Clostridia; order Saccharofermentanales; family DTU023; genus DUPJ01. Next base: position 17,868 of record DUQI01000006.1, on the reverse strand, counting down.
GCTGGCAAAACACGGATCGGAACACGCTTTCAGCGATATCCACTAAGAACTATATGACGGTTTTTTCACTTGGCAACATACTTCACTGTGGTACCCTATCTCCATGTTTGGCTACGTCAGACCGTTCAAGAGCCATCTCCTGATGAAGGAATTTACGCGCTACCGCGCCGTCTATTGCGGCGTCTGCAAAGCGCTGTCCGACCGCTACGGTCAGGTGCCGCGGCTCAGTTTGACCTACGATTTTACGTTCTTCGCGCTGTTGTTCTTGAGTCTTTCGGATCAGGAGGTACGACTTTCGAAAGAAGGCTGCATCTTGAATCCGATCCAGAAAAAACCGGTCGCCAGAGATCACGGGATACTCGATCTGACGGCCGACTGCACGGTGCTTCTCGCCGGCTTTCAATTGCAAGACGACGTCGAAGACGAAGGCGGATTAAAAGCTTCGCTTCGCTCCTTCCTCTTTTCCGGTGCCTTTAAAAAAGCGAAAACACGTCTGCCGGAGCTGTCGTCCGAGATTGAATCGACGCTCCATTTGCTCCAGAAAGATGAGGCGAAAAGAGAAGATGAATCGAGTGGAGCCACCCGGACACCCGACCGGCTCGCCGCCCATTTTGCGGCCGTCTTGGCGGCGATGTTTCGCTACGCGGCGCTCTCGGAAAACCTAGCCCCCGATATCGTCGAAGCACTCGCGCTCGTCGGCGCCGATCTCGGTGGCTGGATTTACCTGATCGATGCGATCGACGATTTTAGCGAAGACAAGGAAAAGGGACGCTTCAATGCGCTCGCCGGAGAAGATAGGGATGAAGCGATCGCATCCGTTTTGCCGCATCTTGTGTTGCTTGAAGCGTCGCTCGATCGCACCCTGGCCTTATTGCCTTACCGAAGGGATGGCGGTATCATGAGAAACATCGCGCTCGAAGGACTGGCCGAAGTCAGAGAAAAGGTGATCGCCGGACTACGGCTAGGCCGTCTCTAAGTATGCGATTTTAGGTGGAAGGAACAGTTTTGTGAATAAAGACCCGTATGAAATTTTGGGCGTCAGAAGAGGCGCCACACAGGATGAAATTCGCGCCGCTTACCGTGAGCTCGTGAAGAAGTACCATCCCGATAACTACCAGAATCATCCGCTCGGTGAATTGGCGGAAGAGAAGATTAAAGAGATCAACTGGGCGTACGATCAGTTGACGAACGGCAACCGCCAGCAGCAAACCGGAGGGCAGGGGCAGGGGTACGGGCAGAGCGGCCCGACCTGGTACGGCCGGCAGACGAATCAGCCGCCGCCTTTTTACGGAGGTGGAAGGGGCTATTACGGTGGAGGCTCGGGCGGCTGCTGTCAGGATCTGGCCTGTTGCTGTCTAGCCGACAGCTGCTGCGAATGCATGGGCGGAGATCTCTGCCGCTGCATCTGATCGATGCATAAACCGGCCAGAATTGTCGCGCTCGGCGGATTGCTCGCCGCACTTTCCTGGCTCTCGCTTCTCCTGGCGCTGGTCTTACCGACCGGTCGCCTTTTTTTATTGACGCTTTCTTCATTTATCGTGATGGTCGCCTGGGCGGAACTCTCGCCGCGCTATGCGATCGCGATGTGGATCGCGGTCAGTGCACTCGGCATCGCCTATCCGGGACTTTTTCCGACCATCTTCTATTTGTTTTTCTTCGGACCGGCACCACTTATATCATTAGCGCTCGCGAGACGACTGAAAGGTGCCACCCTCTGGCTCGTGCGCCATGCGGTGTTCACGATCATGATGGTCGTCGCCGTGATCATCGTCGGCATCGATGCCGTGATCGCGCCGCCAGAAGGGATCGGCGTCGTCTTGCTCTGGATCCTCCTGATCGCTTTTTTTCAGGCGTTTTTGGTCGCCTACGAATACTTGCTCAGAGCGTTTTCCCGGTTATGGGTCGATCGGATCCGCCCCGGTACATCATTTCACTGATTTCTTGTCTTTTTTCGAACCGGAACCGCCGAGACGATAGAAATACACGGCGCGGAAGATATTTCGCACGATGCCAAACAGCATGATCAGAAACAGTAAGACGATACTGCCGAACAGGATGTAGGTCAGGTTCGCATTGTTTTGGAGCGCTGCGAGAAAACGAGAAAACGTGCTGCTCTCGGATAAAATCGCCCGGTCGGGACCGACGTTCACGGTCACCCGGTAGCCGTTTTGCAGCTCGAATGCGACCTGTCCCGTCGCGATGCCCGGCTGCAGCGGCAGACGGTACGGCGGATTTCCCTGATAGGAAAACGACTGTTTTAAAAACGGATCGTTTTTCGGGTGCGTGTAAGAGACGTTGTCCAGATAGACGAGACCGAATGTTTCGCCGTTTTCAGCTGTCTCGACGATGTTTTGTACGACGTCACCGCGATTGACGAGCCTCGATCGTTCGTACTGGCCTTCGATCGCATCGAACAAGGTGATGATGTCGGCCCGGTCGGCCGTTTCCAGCGGAGAGACGAGGAGGAACGCGACATCGATACCGTCCGCCGTGCGTCCGAACGCAAAAGCCAGATCGTACTGGTCGTCGGCCGCGCGGTAGGCGGCCGTGATCTTGTCCTCACTTCTCAGTCTCATATCGGTCAGAGGCGAGCGCAAGGCGACGATGCGTCGTCCGCCGGCGTCGATCTGCAGATAGGCGTCGCCTCGCGACAGATAGGCCGATCCTTTGGGATTGTTCAAGATGGCGAGTGCGATGCGTGTCATATCGTTTGCTGAGGTGAACGCAGAGTACGGTAAAAAATGATATTCCGACGCTTCCGGATTGTTTTTCTTCTCGAATGTCGTCTGCTGCAATTCGAGATTTCTCGCCCGAAGTTCCATCAGTTGCGTCAACTGGTCGACGCTTTTGTCGAACAGTTCGGCCAGCGCCGCGATCGCGCCTTTGGAATCGTAGTAAAGGAAACGTAAGGTCAGAAATTCAACCGAGACGCGCTCTCCGGTCAAAAGCACCACCTGATCCGGCGTCGGCTGTTCGGCTTCGACTCTCGCGACTTCACTCGAGATCGTGACCGACTGCTCCGGTTCGAAGTTTTCCGAGACAAGTAAGAGAAGCATCAGGCGCGAGGCGAGCGTTAAAGGCAACTGTGACTGCCGGTCGAGATCGTAGAGCACGCTTCTGCTTCCCATATCGACGGCGGCACCGGCGAGCGCGTTCGTCTCGACAAAGAAACCGTTATAGAGCTGACGTTGTTGCGTCGCACCAAGCACGGGGGCACTAACCGACAGGCAGAGTATGACGACAAGCAACCAAAGCGTGACTTTCGTCAGTCTCGCTTTTCGTGAATCTCTTGGTCGCTTTACCGTCTCGCTTCTCATCGCCTCATAGTATAGCGAAACAGACCACTTTATGGCGTACACGCGTCACTGCCACGCGGCTCATGAAGGTTTCATGAGTTAAAGAGGAGGAAGGAAGCCAAAGGCACCTCTTATCATCCTTTTGTACGGCGTATTTTTTTCTCTTTCTCCTTTGTTTCGGTTTGTTATTTACGCGCAGAACGACTAAAATGGCACGGTGATGAAAGTGCTTTCGAAAAGTGTACGACTGCTTGGCGTATTTCTTGCCGCGCTTATGATGCTCGCCGCCTGCGGTGGCGACAACGCACCGGTACGCATCGCCGCTTACGGCGAGTACGGGGCGGAGCTTGCGCGCACGGTCGCCCGTCACTTTCCGTACAGAAGCCCGGGGTCGGGGCAAGAAGAGCGCACAGCCGACTATCTCGTCTCGGTGTTGGAGACGCTCGGACTCGAGCCGAAGGTTCAGACCTTCCAGTTTCAAGACAGCACCGGTCAGACGCTCACGTCGCGGAACGTCAGCGCCGAGATTAAAGGGCGCGGCTTCAAACTGTCGGAAGAAGAAGGCGGCGGGGTCGATAATTCGGGCCGCATCATCATCGGCGCGAATTATGACGTGCCGGTCAGCGGCCCCGACTATGTTTACCCGGATCTTGAAGAAGGACAGGTACTAAGTCGTTCCTACGCGCAGTACAACGGCATCCATGACAATGCGTCGGGACTGTCCGCGGTCATGCTGACGGCGTTTCAGATGACCCGCGAGCAGCCGGGCTACAACGTATCGATCGTCTTTTTCGGTGCCGGCAACGCCGGCTTCGCCGGAGCCAGAGCGTATCTGGGCGCGCTGAGTGAGCAGGAGAAAGAAAAGCTGGTCTGTATGTACAATATCGGGCCGGTCTACGCCGGTGACAAAGTCTACGCGCACGCCGGTCAGAACTCGCTCGAAGACGGTACACACAAGTCGTACCACATGCGGCGAAAACTCTACGAGGCGACCGACATCTTTTTTCAATATGAATTGAACACGAACAACCGCTACGCGCTCTACACGAATCAATCGACGTTCTTTGTGACCAAGCCGACGGAGCCGCGGCAGGTCATATTCCGGGAATGGACGACGAAGCGAAGCAGCCATACGCCGTTCGACGAAGCCGGCATACCGATCGTCTTCTTCGAATCGGGCGACTATAATATCGAGTCTCTCGATGAAGTCGGCAGAGAGAACCAGAATCCGGAGTTTAGAGAGACGGCCGGCCGTATCTCGGGGACGCCGTTCGACGAAGAACAGTATCTTTTCAACGTCTTCAGACGGATCGATGAAGCGCGCCAGACTGAAGGATTTCAGATCTCACCGGCACCGGAAGCGCCGGTCATCGGACCGACCTTGCCGGAAGAAGATGATACGACGTCTCAAGACGAGATCGATCAGTTGACGAGAAGAATCAATAACACGGCATTTATTCTGGTCAAGGCGGCCGAACGTGGACCGGACGGCAGCTCTCTGGCCGGTCGTTAACGTGTTACATAATCGGAAAAATCTTTTTATACACGGTATTCGTTTGTTATACTTGACGCTGTAGTAAGAAAGCGGCTTTGCTTTGGCCGGTCGCGTTAGGAGGCTCTATGTTGCCACTCATACTTTCACAGCAACTGCTCGGCATCCCTGCCTGGGTGCTCTGGCTGATTGTGCTCGTCGTCGCGATGGCGTCGGAACTGCTGACCGTCAATATGACGACGATCTGGTTTGCGCTCGGTGCGCTGGCTGCCTTGATCATGTCGATGTTCAATGTCGATACGACGTTGCAGATCATCGCCTTTATCGCCGTGTCCTTGCTCGGTATCGCCATATTTATCTTGATCGTCAAACCGCGCCTGTCGCGTCGCCTGTCGAGTGACCGCGCGACGAACGCCGACCGTATCGTCGGCAAGGAAGGCATCGTCACGGTACGTATCGATCCCTTGCAGGGAACCGGTCAGATCCTGGTCATCGGTCAGCACTGGAGTGCGAGAACGGCCGATGAGTCGGTGATCGGTGTCGGTGAAAAAGTGATCGTACGGACGTTTCAGAGCGTCTACGCGATCGTGGAAAAGTTAAACTAAGCCGGCTTTCCGGTTTAAGGAGGATATTATGCACTACATTATGCTCGCAGGTTTAAACACGGGCAATATTACATCCTACGTGGTCATCGGCATCGTCGCTCTGATCATCTTCTTGCTCTTAATCCGGAATATCCGGATCGTGCCGCAGGCGACGACCTTTGTCATCGAGCGTCTCGGTGCCTATCAGGCGACCTGGACGACCGGTATCCATATCAAAATGCCGTTTGTCGACCGCATCGCGAAGGTCATCTCGATGAAAGAGCGTGTCGCCGACTTCCCGCCGCAGGGCGTGATCACGGCGGACAACGTCACAATGCAGATCGACACCGTCTTGTTCTATCAGATCCTCGATCCGAAACTGTATACGTACGGTATCGAAAACCCGATCCTGGCGATCGAGAATCTGACGACGACGACGCTGCGTAACATCATCGGTGATCTCGAACTCGACGAGACGTTGACCTCGAGAGACATCATCAATACGAGAATGAGAGATATTCTCGACGTGGCAACCGATCCCTGGGGCATCAAGGTGAACCGGGTCGAGTTGAAAAACATCATCCCGCCGAAAGAGATCCAGAACGCGATGGAACGCCAGATGAAGGCGGAACGTGACAAGCGTGAACAGATCCTCGTGGCCGAAGGTCGAAAAGAGTCGGCGATCCGCGTCGCTGAAGGTGAAAAGATGGCGATGGTCCTGCGCGCTGAAGCGACGAAGGAAAAAGCGATTCGCGAAGCCGAAGGTGAAGCCGAAGCGATCCTCAAGGTGCAAAGCGCACGTGCTGAAGGTTTGAAGATGATCAAATCGGTGTCGGCCGACCAGCCGCTCATCACGCTCCGCTCGCTGGAAGCGATGGAGAAGGTGGCGGACGGCAGAGCGACTAAGATTATTATCCCGTCGGAACTGCAGGGACTCGCCGGCATGGCGACGACGCTCAAGGAGTTGTTCGTCGATCCGGTAGACGACGGACCGAAGCCGGAAGTCGAAGACGAGCCGCTGGCAAAAGACGTCATGTACCCGTCCTAAACGAACGAAGACAAAATCTAAGCGCCCGCTTCGGCGGGCGTTTTCCATGAGGGCAATACGATGTTAATCGGTCTCGAACTAACCAATTACGCTTTATTTTCTCACCTCTCACTCGGCCTGACTGCCCCTGATGTAGCGGCACTCGACGATCTATCGGCCGTCGGAGAATTTTATCCGCTCGGTCAGTTGAGCGCGATCGTCGGGAAAAACGACAGCGGTAAGAGCGCGCTCTTTGCCGCGCTCGGTTTTCTTTCCGACTGCCTGATCCATGACGTGCCGTTCGCCTCCGCAGCCGGGACGAGAGGCGGCTTCGCCGCTTTGAAAACGCACGGCAGCGAAGGGCCGATGCGACTGTCGATGACGTTTCGCAAAGATCGTGAGACGTTTTTGACGTACAGCGTCGGACTCGACTCCGACGTCCACAACAGGCCGTACGTCAAAGACGAAGACGTGCTGTTGACGACGTTTAAAGACGGTAAAAAAGAAACGCGCACGCTTTTGCAGGTCGCCGGCGGTGAAGGGAAGGTCGTCGCCCGAAACGGTGAAGAGTCGGTCGCCATGGTCGACCGGCGCCATCTCTCGCTCGGCGCGTACGGGCGTCTTTTGAATTACGCCGATCTATGTTGGATCTATGCACAGATCACGCGCTGGTTCATCGCCTCCGACGATACGGAGGAGGAACCGCTGACCGGACACACGAAGGGCGGTCACCGTCACGTGTCGCCGCGCTTTGACAATATTCGAAACGTCCTCGAATACATGGAGAGAGAAGACCCGCGCCGCTATGAGGAAACGCTCGCTTACATCAGGGAGCGTGTACCGGACTTTAAGCGGATTGGCGACGCGTTCCTGGACCATGGTCAGCGTTCCGGTAGCAAGCGCCTGTTTTCGTTGCTCCTTCTGTTGACCGATCCGAAACCGCGGCCGCTGCTCTGCCTCGATTATCCGGATCAGCAGATGTATCACGACGCGATCGACGTCCTGATGTTCGAGATCAGAGAGTATCTGAGACGACATCCGACTTGCCAGATCTTCCTGACGACGTATAACCCGAACACGATCGAAGCGCTGCGCCCCGGTGAGGTGTATCTCTTCGAGCGTCCCGAGGAAAACAGTTCCGTCAAGGTGCATGCCGTAGGCAGATCGGAGAAGGTGCGCGCGATGCTGAAAGAAGGCATCGGCATGGCCTCGATCTGGTACGGTGGGTATTTCGAGCCGGAACCGAAGTAATGCACATCGAAGTACTGACCGAGGATCGTTCCGGCGTGCCGGTTGCCCGCGCCTTGATTCCGGCGTTGCTGAAGGAGGCCAAAAGCGATGCGTCGTTTAGTGTACGGCCGCATCGCGGCAAAGGCTATCTGCCGAAAGATTTGACCTCACGCCCGGCAAAATTTGCCTCCGGTTTGCTGGAGCTTTTGCCGGCCAAATGCCGTGCCTATGAAAAGGCCGGCGGCGTCGATGTCCTGGTCGTCGTGATCGATGCCGACCACGATGATCCGAGCTGGCTCTACCGCTCGCTCGAGATGACGGTCAGGCAGTTTGCGCCGTCGATCTCGTTCGTCTTCGGGATCGCCGTCGAAGAGATGGAGAGTTGGCTTTTAGGCGACAAGGAGGCGGTGCTCGCAGCCTATCCGAAAGCCGACCAAAAGGTGATCGATCGCTATGAGCAAGACAGTCTGGTCGGCACCTGGGAGGTGCTCTGCCGCGCGATATACAAGGACAAAGCGAAAGACATCATCGCTGAAGGCTATCCGACGACCGGTCAATACAAGCATGAATGGGCGACCATGATCGCGCCGCATCTTGACCCCAAGAGAAATAAAAGTGAGAGCTTTCAGCGTTTTCGTCAGACGTTCCTGCGCATCGTCGGCGGTAGAAAAGAAAGATGAATAACGCTCCGAGATCCGTCTACATCCATGTACCGTTTTGCCGCTCGCGTTGCACGTACTGCGATTTTTTCACCGCAGTCTGTCCGCCTGAGACGTGGCACACGTGGCACGAAGGGCTTTTGCGAGAGATCGATCTGACTGAGAAGCTTGGCTCAAAAGAAAAGCTTGCTACCGTCTATTTTGGCGGCGGCACACCGAGCCTCGTCGACGCCGGGATGATCGCTTCCATCATTGAAAGACTTAAAGAACGTTTCGGTTTCGAGCGGGAGATCGAGATCACACTGGAGGCGAATCCGGAGAGTGTGACTAAAGGGAAAGCCTTGATCTGGCAAAAGGCCGGGATCAACCGGGTGTCGCTCGGGCTGCAGTCGGTCGATGAACAGATGTTGAAACTTCTCGGTCGACCGCATACGGTCGAGACGTTTAAAGAAGCCGTCGCTATCTTGCGCAGTGTGGGAATCTTAAATCTGTCGGCCGATCTGATGTTCGGCCTCCCGACCGAGACGTTTTCCATGGCCGACAAGGCGCTCGATCTTCTGGCCGAGTTCGATATACCGCACGTGTCCTTCTACGCGCTCAGCCTCGAACCTGGAACGCCGCTTTTTAATCAGTTCAAAGACAAAGAGATGAGCGATGAAGAAGAGAAACTAGAGCGCGCGATCTACTGGCAGATCAGGGAACGGCTCGAACGACAAGGCCTCATCGTCTATGAGATCTCGAATGCCGGAAAACCGGACTATTTTTCAAAGCACAATCTCGTCTACTGGCGGCAAAAGTCGTACTTTGGATTCGGACCGGCCGCCGCCTCTTTTGCGTTTTCCGTAAGGCGATCAAACGCCGCGAACATCGATCAATGGCTGGAGGATATAGAGGGTGCCCGTAACGACGGTTCGTATACGCCGTCATCTCTGGAAGAAGTCATCGACGAAGAAGAAGCGATGAAAGAGACGATGCTTTTGGGGCTTCGCTTGACGGAAGGTATCGATATCGGCTCCTTTCATCAGCGGTTTGGACGCTCGCCAAGAGACGTGTTTTCGGCCAAGATCAAGGGGCTCGAAGCTGACGGCCTGCTGGAAGAGGTGGCGGGGCGGATCCGGCTGACAAAACACGGTATCGATTTTGCCAATCTCGCGTTTGCCGCATTTATTTAGGGTGATCGTTTATTTCGATGTGTTTAGGCGCAGGCCTCATTCCGCGCGATGTTATAATTTTTGCACTACGATTTAGGCAGGTTAGTCATGATTTTTGAAACGATCGAAAGCAAGGGACTTGCACACTTTTCATATCTCGTCGGCTCCGAGGGCGAAGCGTTCGTCATCGATCCGCGGCGCGACGTTCAGATCTATCTCGATCTGGCGATGGAGCACGGCTTGAAGATCACGCATATATTTGAGACCCACCGAAATGAAGATTATGTCGTCGGATCAATGGAACTTTCCGCCTTGACCGGTGCGACGATCCATATCTCGGGGCATGAGGATTTAGGTTATGTCTACGGCGAGAAGATCTCGGACGGCGAGGTGTTTCAGATCGGGGAACTCTCCTTGAAAGCGCTGCATACGCCGGGTCATACACTGGGGCATCTTTGTTATGCGCTCTATGAGAAAGATCAGGAGGCTCCGTATCTCGTATTCACGGGCGACACGCTCTTTATGGGTGATTTAGGCCGTACCGACTTTTACGGTGAAGAAAACCTCGACAAGATGACCGGGCTTTTGTACGACAGTGTCGTCAACAAGCTGTTGCCTTTGGGCGACCACGTGCTTTTGTTTCCGGCGCACGGCGCCGGCTCCGCCTGCGGTGAATCGATGGATGACCGTCCGTTCTCGACACTCGGCTATGAGCGTCTGACGAACGAGCATCTGCAGGCAGCATCGAAAGAAGCCTTCATTGAGTCGTTTGCCAGGATGCGGATCAAGCCGCGGTATTTCGAGCGGATGGAAGAACTGAACGTCAAAGGCGCGCCGTTCATCGGGGATACAGCCAGTGTGCCTGCGATCAAGGCGGATGACCTGAAAGACGACCAGGTATTACTCGACGTGCGGTCGAAGGAAGCGTTCATGGGCGGTCACATCGAAGGCTCCTACTTTTTGTCACCGGCGAATCTGTCGACGTTTCTCGGCACGCTCTTTGACGAGAAGACGAGATTCGTGTTGGTGACCGACGAACCGGATCCGGCCTTTTTGTTGGAGATCAGAAGCCAGATGCTTCGGATCGGCTTCGACTGCCTCGACGGTTACCTGGAAGGCGGCGTGAACAGTCTTTTGGAGGCGGAAAAATCGCCGCTGTCGCTGCCGACCATCCGCGGTGAGGCGCTTCGGGAATTGGCGGGCGAGTTTTTGGTGCTCGATATCCGTGACAATGAACCGGTGCCGGACTGGCTCGAAGCGAAGACGGTCAGAATACCGCTTCAGATGCTCTATAAACGCTACGCTGAACTCGATCCGGAGCGAGACATCTATGTGCTTTGTGCATCCGGCAATCGCTCGACGACAGCCGCCTCGTTTTTACTAAACCACGGGTATAGACCGGCCGTCATACTGGGCGGCATCCATACGATTTAGGGGGCGTGTCGCAGCGACTTCATAATTGTTCATCTTCTAGCCACCACTCGGTCGCGACCTACCGTTGACATGCTCGGAGGTCGGTGATAAATTGACGTTAGCACTCGCGGATAGTGAGTGCTAATTTTCTGAAAGGACGAACCGGTGTTGGACGATAGAAAAAAACAGATACTTAAAGCCGTTGTCGAAGACTACGTGCTCTCGGCTGAGCCGGTTGGCTCCAAAAGCCTGATCAACAGACATCGTCTGAAAGTGTCTTCGGCCACGATCAGAAACGAGATGGCCGAACTCGAAGAGCAGGGCTTTTTGGAAAAGCCGTATACGTCGGCCGGCAGAATTCCCTCGGATAAAGGGTATCGATCCTATGTCGAAGATCTGTTGGAGATCGGCGAGATGAGTGAATCGCAGGCGATCGCCATCCGTTCCGTCTTTTCCGACAGCATCATCGAGTTGACCGATCTGATCAAGAAAGCGGCGACCGTATTGAGTCAGCAAAACGACTATGTGTCGGTGGCACTGACGCCGCGCTACGCGGACAGTCGTCTAAAGCAGGTCAAACTGCTCATGATCGAGCCGGGACGCGCGCTCGTCGTCGTCGTTTTGGCCGCCGGTCTGGTCAAAGACCGTCTGGTCAGAATCCCGGATCAGATCTCGGGCGAAGAACTCGGTCGACTAGGCGAAGCAATCGAAGAAGGGCTGGCCGGCAAGAAGCTCGCTGATATCACGCTGGTCGCCGTCGCCGGCGCCGCCGCCGATCAGGCGATTCCGGATGCCGTCTTGAATCAGGTCGTGTACGAAGCGTATATCTCGATCAAGCAGGCGGAGCATCTCGAATTTTATATCGAGGGCACGCATCGCCTGTTGAAACAGCCGGAGTACAAGGATGTCGATAAAGCGCATCGCTTTTTACAGGCGCTGGGTGAGGAGAAGACGGTCGCCGGCTATATCTCGGATCTGCATGAAGGCGGAGGCGAAGAGTGCGGCGAATACATGGTCAGAATCGGCCAGGAGATCGCGCTCGAAGGCTTTGAAGACACGAGCTTTATCACCTCCAGCTACTGTGTGAACGGTGATGTATACGGACAGATCGGTGTGATCGGGCCGAGGCGCATGGATTACGGCAAGATCATCTCGCAGATTCGCTTTATCAACCGCGCGATTAACGAAGCGTCGAGTGACGCAGCGCGCTGAACATATAGGTAGAAACGATAGACGAGGAGCAAGGCATGGCAAAAGATGAGAAGAAAAAGAAGGCACACGAAGATCAGGTGCCGATACCGGAGATAGAGGAGAGCGTCAGCGAACTGACGGAGGAAGAAGCCTCGCCGGAAGATGACAACAGAGCTAAATTCGAAGAGATGCAGGATCGCTATCTTCGCCTGATGGCTGAGTACGATAACTTCCGTAAGCGAAGCCAGAAGGAGAAGGGAAAGCTGTACGAAGATGCGACCGTCGATTGCGTCAAGACGCTGCTCCCTTTGATCGATAGTCTCGAGCGCTCGGCAGAGCAGGCGAAGGGAGTGACAGGTGATGGCAAAGCGTTCGCCGAAGGCATCCCGATCATGATGGATCTTTGCACCGACATTTTAAAGAAGATGGATGTCAGTCGGATCGAGGCGATCGGACAGCCGTTCGACCCGGAACTGCATCATGCGGTGCAGCAGATGGAAAAAGACGGCGTCGAATCGAACATCGTGATTGAGGAACTGCAGCCGGGATACGTCCTGGGCGAGCGCCTGATACGTGCCTCACTCGTCGTCGTATCCGCCTGATTGAGTGGGCTGAATCAATAACAAAAGGTTTAAAGACAATCAACGATTGTCTTTGGATAAATACAAAAACAGCGAACAAGCGAACATAAAAAAAATAACAATTGCTAAAAAGAAACAGAGGTAATGAACATATGGCAAAAATCATCGGAATAGATCTCGGAACGACGAACTCCTGTGTCGCAGTGCTCGAAGGCGGCGAACCGGTAGTTATCCCGAACGCGGAAGGTGGTCGCACGACGCCGTCTGTCGTCGCGTTCACAAAAGACGGTGAACGTCTCGTCGGTCAGATCGCTAAACGTCAGGCCGTGACGAACCCGGACCGCACGGTCAGCTCGATCAAGCGCGAAATGGGCTCGAACCACAAAGTCACGATCGACGGCAAAGATTACACACCGCAGGAAATCTCCGCGATGATCCTGCGCAAGATGAAAGAGGATGCAGAAAGCTACCTCGGCGAAACGGTCAGCCAGGCCGTTATCACGGTGCCGGCTTACTTCTCCGACTCGCAGCGGCAGGCGACCAAGGACGCCGGTCAGATCGCCGGTCTCGAAGTCCTGCGCATCATCAACGAGCCGACGGCAGCAGCGCTCGCCTACGGCCTCGATAAAGAACAAGATCAAAAGATCCTGGTCTTCGACCTCGGCGGCGGCACGTTCGACGTCTCGGTCCTGGAGATCGGCGACGGCGTCTTCGAAGTGCAGGCTACGTCCGGCAACAACCGCTTGGGCGGTGACGACTTCGACCAACGCGTCGTCGACTGGATGGTCGCCGAGATGAAGCGCGATCAGGGAATCGACATCAGCAGCGACAAGATGGCGATGCAGCGCCTCAGAGAGGCGGCGGAAAAAGCGAAGATCGAATTGTCCGGCGTGACCACGACGAACATCAATCTGCCGTACGTCACGGCCGACCAGACAGGTCCGAAGCACTTGGAATTGACCTTGTCCCGCGCCAAGTTTGACGACTTGACGAGCGACCTCGTCGAAAAGACGATGGTGCCGCTGAAGACGGCCATGAAAGACGCCGGTCTGCAGCCGTCCGATATCAAGAAGATTCTCTTGGTCGGTGGGGCAACCCGTATGCCGTCGGTGCAAAACGCCGTGAAAAACTATTTCAATCAGGAGCCGTTCAAGGGCATCAACCCGGATGAGAGTGTGGCTATGGGTGCCGCAATTCAGGCCGGTGTGCTCTCCGGAGACTTGAAAGACATGGTGCTCCTCGACGTCACGCCGCTCTCGCTCGGTATTGAGACGCTCGGTGAAGTGATGACCAAGATCATCGATCGGAACACGACGATTCCGACGAAGAAGAGCCAGGTGTTCTCGACGGCCGCGGACGGCCAGAGCTCGGTCGAAGTCCACGTCCTGCAAGGTGAACGTGAATTCGCCAGAGACAACAAGACGCTCGGCCGCTTCATCCTGGACGGCATCGCACCGGCACCGCGCGGCGTACCGCAGATCGAAGTCACCTTCGACATCGACGCCAACGGTATCGTCAATGTGACGGCCGTCGATAAAGGCACGAACCGTAAGCAGCACATCACGATCACGGCCAGCACGAACCTGACGGACGATGAGATCGACCGTGCCGTGCGTGAAGCGGAACAGCATGCGGAAGAAGACAAGAAACGAAAAGAATCGATCGATGCGAAAAACCAGGCGGACAGCTTGATCTATCAGGCGGAAAAACTGCTGAAAGAAAACGAAGCACTCCTGGCCGATCAGAAACCGGAGATCGAAGAGAAGATCTCACTTCTGAAAAAGAGCATCGAAGCCGACAACCTGGAAGGCATCAAGAGTGACACGGAGAACCTGCAGCAGGCGCTTTATAAAGCCGGCGAGAAGGTGTATCAACAGTCACAACCGGAGGCTGGCCAGGCGGCACCGGAAGACGATCAGGGGCATCACCCGGACGGCGGCGCGTATGAAGCCGACTTCAAAGATGCCGGCTCGGATCCGGAATAAGCAACATAATTTTGCCGGAGCGTGGAACGTTTCTTCCACCTCCGTTACAATAACGACGTAAGATAAGCCGATGCCCGCGTGTCGTATCTGACATGCGGGCTTCGACAGGTCAAGGGAAGGGTTAGCGTTTTGGCTGAAAAACGTGATTATTACGAAGTGCTCGGCGTCGATAAGAACGCCGACGAGCAACAGATCAAGAAGGCTTACTGGAAGCTCGCCAAGAAGTATCACCCGGATGTGAATCCGGGGGATAAGGCGGCCGAGGAGAGCTTTAAAGAAGCGAACGAAGCGTACGAAGTTTTGTCCGATAAGGAAAAGCGTCAGCGCTACGACACGATGGGACACGCCGGTGTCGATCCGAGTGCCGGATTCGGCGGCTTCCAAGGCGGCTTCAATCTCGATCTCGATGATCTGTTCTCGTCGATTTTCGGAGGGTTCGGTGGATTCGGCGGCTACGGTACACAGACCGGCAGACGTCAGGGTCCAGCCCGCGGCGCCAATCTGCGCTACCGCATGAATCTCGATTTCATGGAAGCGGCGTTCGGTACGGAACGAGAGATCACGATCAGAAAGAACGACCGTTGCCAGACCTGTGACGGACAGGGCACAGCCGACAAGTCGAAACCGGCGACCTGCGGCACCTGTCATGGCACGGGACAGGTACAGACACGTCAACAGACGATGTTCGGTCAGATGATGACGACGAGACCTTGTCCCGAATGTCACGGTGCCGGCACGAAGATCACCAACCCGTGCTCCGACTGCGGCGGCAGTGGTATCAAAGAGAAGACGAAACGACTTCAGGTCACAGTGCCGGCCGGCATCAATGAAGGTGAAATGCTGACCTTGAGAGGCGAAGGCGAACCGGGACAAAACGGCGGCAGCTACGGCGATCTCTATATCGAGATCGGTATCCGGCCGCATCCCGTTTTTACCCGTTTGGGTTACACGACGATGTGCGACGTACCGATCACCTTCGTCCAAGCGGCGGTCGGCGCCGAGATTTCGGTCCCGACGATCGACGGCACGGAGACCTTCAAACTAAGAGAAGGGACGCAGCCGGGCGAGCAGTTCGTGCTGAAGAACAAAGGCATCCCGGTCATCGGTCGACAAAACCAGCGCGGCGACCATCGCTTTACGGTGACGCTCGAAGTGCCGAAACGACTGAACAGCCAGCAAAAAGATATGTTGAAGGCGTTTGAAGAGACGACGTCGGATGAAAACTATCAGATGCGCAAGAGCTTTATCGACAAGGTCAAAGGGATTTTTACGAAATGAGTGATTTCGAGGTCGTTGAACTGACGTTTCACACGACGCATGACGCGAGCGAGATTTTGGCTTTCTGGTTGCATGAGTCGGGTGCACTCGGTGTGACGATCGTCGATCCGGAAGAGATTCGCGCCGACCTGATGCGCCCCGATTCCCTCGATTACGCCGGTAAAGACTTTCTCGATTCGTTGCCTGAGACGGTCGTCCTCACGGCCTGGTTCTACAAAGACGGCGAAGATATGCTGATCCGCGAAGAAGCCGGCTCCGGCATGGTCTACGCGGAAAAAGCACCGGTCAGAATGAACGCGTTGGCGTTCATCGCCTCGATCGGGGACCGCCTGCAGATGCTGCACGAAGAAAGCGGCGAAAAAGACATCAATCTCGGCTTCCAATCGGTGTTGGTCGTCAAACCGGAGGACTGGGAAGACAACTGGAAAAAGTATCAAAAACCGCTCCGCATCGGCGAGCGCTTTGTCGTCGTGCCGACCTGGTATGAAGGCGAGGTCGAAGGGAAAAAAGACGACGACTTGGAAATCCTGCTCGATGCCGGCATGGCTTTCGGCAGTGGTAGCCATGAGACGACGAAGCTCTGTCTCGAGCTGATGGAAAAGACAATTAAGCCGGGCGACGAGGTGCTCGATCTCGGAACCGGCAGCGGTATTTTGGCGATCGGTGCAAAAAAGCTAGGTGCATCCCGTGTGCTTGCGGTCGATATCGATCCGCAGGCGGTGAAGACGGCA
This sequence comes from Fastidiosipila sp., assembly GCA_012837885.1. Taxonomy (GTDB): domain Bacteria; phylum Bacillota; class Clostridia; order Saccharofermentanales; family DTU023; genus DUPJ01. The sequence continues at coordinate 1,250 of DUQI01000006.1, read as the reverse complement.
AAAGAAAACGCAGAGACGAATAAGGTCGAGATCGCGTTTCACACCGGCACCCTCGATGACATCGACGACACATTTGATCTCGTCGTCGCAAACATCGTGTTCGACGTGTTGAGTAAGCTGAGATCTGATTTCCTGTCCAAGGTGAAACCTGGCGGTAAGTTAATCTGTTCCGGCATCTTGTCCGATGATGTCGAGCAATTCGCAAGCCTCATGGCGGAGTCGGGATTTCAGTGTGAAAAAGAGACGTCGGACAACGATTGGCACGCCTTGCTCTTTCACAGAGAGGATAAGTCCGCTTGAATCTTATCGTCTTCGATCTCGAATGGAATCAGCCGCTGCCTCATGCCAGCGTCGATGACGAACTGCAGCGCTCGCTCCCGTTTGAAGTGATTGAGATCGGAGCGGTACGTTTCGACCGTGGCTTGAACAAAACGGGCGAGTTTTCGGCTCAGATCAAGCCGCAGTATTACACTAAGATCAATCCATTTATCGCCAAGGTGACGGGGCTCAAAACGGCCGATTTGAAAAGAGGCGAACCGTTTAATCAGGCGGTCGACCGTTTTCTCGCATTCTGCGGTGATGATCCGCTTTTTTTGTCGTGGTCTCCGTCCGATCCGTTTGTCTTTTTGCAAAACCTGCAGCATTTCAAAGCGGAAAAAACCGAGTCGATCGAGGCGCTCGATCTTCAGATGTTTTTTCAGATGAAGATCGAACCGGATAAGCTGGGACAGCAGCGTTCACTCGAAAGTACGCTTGAGCTCTTGGATCTGAAAAAACCGGAGGCTTTTCATACGGCGTTCGACGATGCCGTCGGTACGGCAGACGTGTTGACCTATCTTAAAAAAGAACATCTGACTGCTGACCTGCTCGACTACAAGGTCTCGATCACGACAGTGCAAAGCGTCAGTGAACCGTTCCCGGCGCAACTGATCGATAAATCGCTGAAGAAAGCACTCGACCAATACGCGTCACATTGTCCGTTATGCGACAGAGCATTGACCGTTCTGCCTGTCCACCGCGCGAGTCGCTATCAGGCGAGGCGTATGTCTGCCTGCGAGGTGCACGGCCTGATCCGTGAGACGATATCACGTCCGAATCTAGATGAACCGGCGCAGCACAATATCCGGTTCATGTTCGTCGGTGCGAAGTTTCTCGCTTTGCGCAAGAAAAAAAAGACGCCGCAGGCGGCGTCTGATCAACTACCGGCCGAGTAGCCGGATTTACTGCGTTATTTTTTTATTTGATCTTTT
>DUQI01000023.1 GCA_012837885.1 Fastidiosipila sp. | reverse complement strand
CATCGTTCCCCGGGGGTGTCAACGACCATTTCGTTGAAAATAAGTGATAAATAAAATGCGAAAAAAGACATCTCTCTCGTGCACAATGTCAAGCCAGAAGCATGACTCGGCAAACCACACGCAGAGCGTTTCGAAGATAAAACGAGTAAACGGGCGAAAGCGAGAGACATCTCACGCTGATTCAAACGTCTCTATTCTTCTGGTGGCAGATCCAATTCGTCCTGGCCGCGGATCCAGTGTTTGATAACACCGTAGAGCCCGACCGGAAACTGCATCAGTCCAACGAGCGAGATGACCAAGAAAACTCTAAGCAACGATTCTGCGAGTGAACCGCTGTCTCGTTCTTGGCGAAAGAAATGATCGACGACCATGACGATAGGAATAAAGAGCAAGCCGCGTAGCATCCACTTGATTGAATCGGCGCGCGACAAAAAGAAACTGAAACGACGGCGCAAAAAACCGGATTGTTTGTTTGCGCCGTCGTCCTGATACTTATTTATATCCTTATTAGGATCAGGCATCAACCGCTCTTCAGCTTCGGATCGAGGGCATCGCGCAGTCCGTCACCGAGCAAATTCAAAGCCAAGATGGTCAACATAATGAATAAGCCGGGAAAGAGCGTCATGTGACCGTGATCGCGCACGTGGTGCCTACCGACTGCGAGCATCGCTCCCCACTCTGGATTCGGCGGCATCAGCCCTAAGCCGATAAAACTGAGACCGGCCGCTGACAAAATCGCCGTGGCTACGCCGAGGGTGCCCTGTACGAAGACGGGGGCCAGTGAGTTCGGAATAATGTGTTTAAAAATGATACGACCATTTCCCGCGCCGATGGCTCTGGCTGCATCGACAAACTCCTGTCCTTTTAGCGACAAGACCGAGGCGCGCACAATTCTCGCGTAGCCCGGTATCGAAGAGATACCGACCGCGATCATGACGTTGAATAAACCGTTACCTAGCGCCGCCACAATCGATATGGCGAGCAAAATACTCGGGATAGCCAACAAGACATCCATGATACGCATAATAATATTGTCGACCTTGCCGCCGAAGTAGCCGGCAATGGCGCCCAACAGGCCACCAAAAACGACTGCGATACTGACACTGATAATGCCGATGACAAGCGACACTCGCGAACCGTGGATCGCTCTATCTAAGATACTTCTGCCGAAGTTATCGGTACCCATCCAGTACTCACTGCTCGGCGCTTTGTTTCTTCTCGGAATACTCTGGTCATTGAAGCCAGCTGGCGCGAGCACATCGGCAAAGATCGCCATGAGGATCAAGAGGATCAAGATGACAAGACCGACCATGGCCATTCTGTTCTTCTTTAAGCGTCGCCACACTTCAGCCCACTCGGACGCACTTCGATCTTTTTGCTTGGCTGCCATTTTTGCCTTTTTCACTTCACTTTTCGTACTCATCTGCCACCTCTATCTATACTGAGCGCGGATTCTCGGATCCAAGAAACCGTACAAGATGTCAATAAAGAGATTGACGATCGAGAACGCTAAGGCGACAAACAGCACACCGCCTTGCACGATCGGCATATCCTTGCGCTTGATCGCCTCAACCATCAATGCGCCGACACCGGGGATAGAGAAAATGGTCTCGGTCAAAACAGCGCCGCCGAGCAAGTAACCGAACTGCAGCCCGATTACGGTAACAATCGGGATCAAGGCATTACCGAGCGCGTGCCGCATGATGACGACGGACTCTCTTTGCCCTTTTGCCCTAGCCGTCCGTATATAATCGGAGCGAATAACCTCGAGCATTGAAGATCGCGTCATACGCGTGATGATTCCAGCTGAACCTGTACCGATCGCGATCATTGGCATAATCATCTGCTTGAACGATTGAAAGCCCGATGGTGGAAGCCATCGGAGTTTCACAGAAAAGAGCAAAATCATCATCATGCCCATCCAGAAGCTTGGCATACTGACCCCGATCAAGGCGAACACCATGGCGACATTATCGACGACCGAATACTGCTTCGTCGCCGATAACACCCCTATTGGTATGCCTATAATGAGCGCGACCAACACGCCAAGCCCCGCGAGGGTTAAGGTCGCAGGAAAACGTTGCAAGACTAACCTCACGACCGGCTGATTAAACGTGTAGCTATCTCCCAAATCACCATGCGCGACGATGTTCCAAATATACTTGCCAAACCTAATGAAATAAGGATCGTTCAAGCCATACTTCTCCTCAAAACGTGCGATGCTTTCAGGATCAGCCTGCTCACCTAAGATCATTTTAGCTGGATTACCTGGCGTCAGGT
>DUQI01000022.1 GCA_012837885.1 Fastidiosipila sp. | reverse complement strand
TCAAAGATAACGGTACGAGGATATTGAGTGAAGAAGAAGAGGCGGAAAGAGGCGGCGTTCATCTCGGTATCAGTACGATGAACGAAAGAGCGAGGCGCCTCGGTGGACGTGTCAGCATCGAGCGAAAAGACGGATTTGGCATCACGCTCCTTTTACCGAAGCCTAGAACGGAAAAGGACGTGACGTGAGATAATGGCAGACGACATGACGAAGATGGATGAGAAATTAACTGAAGCGGCAGTAGATAAGAAGATTACGGTCGTTCTCGCAGACGACGATGTATTGGCAGCGAAAGCGCTAGTCCAGATCATTGAAAGTGATGGACGGTTTGAGGTCAGCGCATTCGGTCACAGTGAAGATGAAGCCGTCTCGCTCTATGCTAAGCATAAACCGGACGTTCTCCTGCTCGATATCCGCATGGGTGAGGGTTCCGGGATCGAGGCAGCGAGGCGTGTCTTGTCTGTGCATGAGGATGCTCAGGTGTTGTTCTTGTCTACCTTCCTCGATCGCGATTATCTCGTGCAAGCCGTGAGGATCGGTGCCAAGGGCTATATCCTGAAACAAAGCTATGAAGCCCTCGTACCGGCCTTGATTTCGGTCGCAAACGGTCAGCGTGTCTTTGCTGAAGCCGTCGCTGGAGAATTGAGGCATGTCCTGGATGGTGACGAGAAAAATGCGATTTCGAAGCTCGAGCGATCCGGACTAAATCAAAGAGAGATAGAGATTGTCACGCTCGTCGCCGAGGGCATGAACAACAAAGAGATTGCCACTAAACTCTATCTAAGCGAAGGCACGGTGCGAAATCAGATCTCGCAGATTTTGGAAAAACTTGAACTGCGCGACAGAACACAGCTCGTCGTGTTTTATTTTAGAAACGACTCGTAAGAGAACGATTAAAGGTTAATCGTTTAGCCGCCCACCCCGTATCGGATCGCGAAGTAGATGACATAAGCCCAGCCAAAGATGCCATGTAGTATTGCCCAGAGAATAGACTTCCAGGTCGTGTAGGAGATGGCGATGGCGAGTGCGGCACCAAATCCGATGCCTGCTTTCACGGTTCCGCCGTAGCGATTTCTATTCAAGATGTGTACCACCTTTTCGTTTGTCTTGCATTTAGAGTAAAGGAATAGCTCGGCGAAATGTCGGTTTTGTGTTACCGATTCGGCTGACACTCGTTTCAATCGCCTGTGATCGCAGGGATGTAGGACAAACAGGCCGTTTTTCGCTAGAATAGACGAATGTCTGAGATGTACGTGAAGCGTGTGATTAAAGTCATCCAAGCGTATAATCTGACCACTATTTGCTAATTAAAGATTTAAGGGATACATACATGTACGACAAAGTTGACAGCAGTTTAGACTTTTTGGCGCGTGAGCTTGAGGTGTTGGAGTTTTGGGAGAAAAACAACATCTTTGAGAAAACAATCGAGCAGCGTTCCGATGCGCCTGTGTTCTCCTTCTATGACGGTCCGCCGACGGCGAACGGCAGACCGCATATCGGGCACGTGCTGACGCGTGCCATAAAAGACCTCATTCCGCGCTACCGTGCGATGAAAGGTTATCGGGTCGAGCGTAAGGCTGGCTGGGATACGCACGGTTTGCCGGTCGAGCTCGAAGTCGAGAAGGCCTTAGGGATCGACGGTAAGGACCAGATCGAAGCGTACGGTATCGAGCCGTTTATCAAGGCGTGTAAAGAGTCCGTCTGGAAGTATAAGGCGGAGTGGGAAGAGATGAGCCGCCGTGTCGGTTTCTGGGCAGACATGGAGCATCCGTACGTGACGTACGAGAACGACTATATCGAGTCGGTCTGGTGGGCGCTAAGACAGATCTGGGACAAGGATCTTTTGTACCACGGTCATAAGGTAGTGCCTTACTGTCCGCGTTGCGGTACGGCGCTGTCGAGCCATGAGGTGGCGCAGGGGTACCAGGATGTAGAAGATGAGTCGATTTATGTGCGCTTTAAGGTGCTCGATGAGGAGAACACATATATCGCCGCCTGGACGACGACACCCTGGACGCTACCTTCGAACGTCGCGCTCGTTGTGAATCCCGATGTCGATTATGTGTTGGTCGAAGCGTATGTCGCCGAGACGGACGATCTGGCTAGATATTACCTCGCTAAACCGCTCGCTGAAAAGACATTTGGCGAGGGTGTGAAGATCTTGGAGGAGATGAAGGGATCGGATCTTGTCGGCAAAGCCTACGAACCGATATTCCCGTTTGCCAAGGACATTGTAGAGAAGAGTGGTAAACGCGCCTGGTATGTGGCGAGTGATGACTACGTCACGACGGAAGACGGTACCGGTGTCGTGCATACGGCGCCTGCCTTCGGTGAAGATGACGATCGGGTAGCGAAGATTTACGATCTACCTTTTATCCAACTTGTCAATGTCGACGGCACGATGAAGCAGGAAGTAAAAGGCTTTGAAGGCGTGTTCGTCAAAGACGCCGACAAGGGCTTGATCGAATACATCAAGAAGGATAACAATCTGCTTAAGGTTGAGTCCTATGAGCACAGTTATCCGTTCTGCTGGCGTTGTGATACGCCGCTCATCTATTACGCGCGTGCGACCTGGTTCATCGAGATGACGAAGGTCAAGGAAAACCTTCTAAAGAACAATGCGAAGATTAATTGGTTGCCGCCGTCGATCGGGACCGGTAGATTTGGAAACTTTCTGGAAAATGTCGTCGACTGGGGATTGTCAAGAGAACGTTACTGGGGCACGCCCCTTCCGATTTGGGAGTGTGAGTCGTGTGAACACAAGGAATTGATCGGCAGCATCGAAGAACTAAAGAGTCGATCAGATAAACCGATCGATGAGATCGAGCTCCATCGTCCGTATATCGATGAGGTGACATTCGACTGTAGTTGTGGCGGTAAGATGCACCGCGTGCCGGAGGTTATCGACGGTTGGTTTGACTCCGGCTCGATGCCGTTTGCCCAGTACCATTATCCATTTGAGAATAAGGAGTTGTTTGAAGAACAGTTCCCGGCTGATTTTATCTCTGAAGCGGTCGACCAGACGCGTGGCTGGTTCTATACGCTGCTTGCGATTGCTACCTTACTCTTCGATGATACGTCTTTCATGAACTGTATTGTCATGGGGCACGTGCAGGATGCCGACGGCGTGAAGATGTCGAAGCACAAGGGGAATGTGATCGATCCGGAAGATATCTTGAGTTCGGAAGGCGCCGACGCAGTACGCTGGTATTTCTATACCGGTTCACAGCCGTGGCTGCCGTCGAGATTCTCGTACGAAGCGGTGGCCGAAGCCAAACGTAAATACATGGGCACGTTCTGGAATGCGTATGCGTTCTATGTGTTGTATGCGAATATCGATAACTTCAATCCGATCGATTATGACTACGATCTCGAGCAATTGAATGTGATGGATCGCTGGATCTTGTCGAGACTTCATACGCTTATTCAAAACGTCGATGATCGACTCGAAAGATATGACATCACCGGATCGGGAAGAGCACTGCAGCAGTTTACTGAAGAACTGTCGAACTGGTATATCCGAAGAGGTAGAGAACGCTATTGGGGCGCTGAGATGACGCAGGACAAGATCCATGCCTATTTGACGCTCTACACGGCGTTAAAGACGCTGGCGGAACTGTCTGCACCGTTTACTCCGTTTATGAGTGAAACGATCTACCAGAACCTGGCAGCGACGAAATTGAAGGGCGCCGCCGAGAGTGTGCATCTGGCCGATTTTCCGAAAGCCGGTCAACATTTCATCGACAAGGAACTCGAAAAGAGTATGGCGACCGTGCTCGATATCGTGACGCTCGGCAGAGCGGCGAGAAACACGGCGCAGATCAAGAATAGACAGCCGCTATCGAAATTGATCGTCGTCGGTGCGGAAGCATTGGCCGACGAATACATAGACCTGATCGAGGATGAGCTGAACGTCAAGGAAGTGACGTTCCAGAAAGATGACAGCGGACTTCTCGATTACGCGTTTAAGCCGCAGCTGAAGATCCTCGGTAAGAAACTCGGGGCGAAGCTACCGAAAGTGAACGAATCGCTGAGAGACATCGACGGCATTGAAGCGATGCGTACGCTGAAAGAAAAAGGTAGCATCAGTATCACAATCGACGGTGAGGCAATCGAGCTGACGGAAGAGGAACTGATCATTGAGCAAAAGCAAAGAGAAGGCTTGGTCAGCGAAACGGATAACGGCATCTCCGTCTCTCTCATCACGACATTGACCGATGACTTGATCGAGGAGGGTTTTGTCAGAGAAGTGATCTCAAAAGTCCAGACGATGAGACGTGAGAGCGGTTTCGAAGTGACGGATAGAATCGTATTGAGAGTCGGAAACAACGAGATGCTTGAGAACGTGATTGATGAAAATCAGGAGTTTATTAAAGCAGAGGTTCTCGCTGATCGTATTGAAAAGCTACACAATGAAGAAGGCAAGAACTGGAATATCAATGGTGAGATGCTCAATATTGCGGTAGAGAAGATCTGACGAAAAACGAGATAAGACAAATTAAGCGTAGAGAACGCCCGGATGAACCGGGCGTTCTTTTCAATTGCAGATGATTTGCAAGAGTTCGGATATTTTTCGAGAAGTACGCGCGGTACTGGCTGTATCAATGAGACGGGTTTTGGCACTATTGACGGGCTATGATGGAAAAAATGCTTGTGAGGAGCTTAAATTATGAGAAAACACATATTGTCCATGCTATTGATCGTCGCTTTGGTCTCAATTTTGATGGGTTGGATCTTTGCCACTGTGGTGTTCTTCTTGCTCAACTGGGTTACCACATCGTTAATCGCTTGGATCTCCCTCTT
>DUQI01000005.1 GCA_012837885.1 Fastidiosipila sp. | reverse complement strand
GCGTCAGGTAGAGCATCGTGAACACGACCAGCGCGACACCCAAGAGCACAGGTATCACCAAAAGCAGACGTCTCAACACATATCGATGCATGTTATCTCCTCTTTTTACAAAAAAATGAAGAGGAGAGTCATCGACTCCCCTCTTCACTGTAAACTAATTATCAGCTTTCGTCACGCCTCCATTTAATCATGGGGAGCTGACGTGACCGCTTCCGAACAATGACCTACTCGCCTAACGCCAATCTGACGTCTTTCAGACGATAGTGGCCGGCCGGATGCAGCTCAAAGCCTTCAATGTTAACGTTCGCCGCTGTCAGATCCTCACCATTCCAGGTGAAAATCCACGGAGCTTCTTCGCGCACGATCTCTTGGACTTCATAATACGCTTCTTCACGCTCTTCGTCGGTTTGCGCCTTACGGCCGAGCTCGAGGAGCTCATCGACTCGATCATTTTTGTAGAACATACGGTTACCAGGATCGCCCCAGTTTTCACTGTGGAACAGCGCGTACAGACCATAGTCCGCGTCACCTGTCACGGTAACCCAACCGAGAATGAACATGTCGTGTTCCCCGTTGGCTGTACGGTCGAGATAAGCACCCCATTCAACGACTTCCATCGTGGCGTTGATACCGACTTCACCGAGCTGATAGGAGACGATTTCCGCGATATCCATACGCAACTGATTGTCGTTGGTCCAGATGACGAGCGAGATATCACCTTCGTTATAGCCTTCTTCGGCCAGCATTTCTTTCGCCAATTCCGGATTGTATTCGTACGGCACTAAATCTTGGTTTGCGAAAGCGACGTTCGATCCGAGAGGACCACTCGCCTTACTTCCGACGCCTTCATAGACGGCTTCAACGACTTCGTCCATGTTCACAGCGTGGTTGATCGCCTGACGGACTTTAATGTTGTCAAACGGTTCTTTCTGCGTGTTGAAACCGATATACGTTGTGGAGAGGTTCATGCCGCGATAAAGCGTCAGATTCTCATCTTCTTCCACTCTGGTCACGTCGGACGGTGGAATGTCATAAGCGATATGGACGTTACCGGTCTCGACTTCGATCGTACGGTTCGTATTCTCAGGTACGGGACGGAAAACGACCTTTTGGGTCTGTGCCGGTTCTCCCCAGTAATCTTCGTTTCTTTCGAGGACAATTTCAACACCCGGATCCCAGCTCACGAATTTGTAAGGGCCAGTGCCGACCGGCTGGATGTTCACTTCTTCGCCAGCGTCTTCGACAGCTTTTTCATTCATCATGGAAATCGCCGGATGCGATAGATGCGCGAGCAACGGTGCGAAAGGCTCATAAGTTGCCAAGCGAACCGTGTAGTCATCAACAGCTTCAATCGTCTCAGGATCGATCATGTTCACGATGTAACCAACGGTTTCAGACTCAATAGCGCGCGGCAGTGAGAAAACGACGTCAGCAGCGGTAAAATCTTCGCCGTTGTGCCATTTCACGCCTTCGCGCAGTTTGAATTCCCACGTCACGTCGTCGATTTGCTCCCAGCTCTCCGCGAGGGCAGGCTCGAGCTCAAGATCTTTGTTCTGCAGAACGAGCGTATCAAAGATCTGGACGCGCACGCGTGAGGACGGTTGGTCATTCTGGCCGTATGGATCCAGAGTGACGGCATCTGCGCCTTGCGCAACAATGATTTCGTCGGCGTATTCCGCGGCCACTTCGGTTCCAGTCACAACTAGAACACTAAAAACCATAAGGAACGCGATAATGAGCGCCAGTGTTTTTTTCAGGTACATAAGGGTTCCTCCTTTGTCATGTAGTTCGGATTATACTACATAAATTCTCTTAGGAAAGGCCGGATTAGTAATTCTAGCGACGTTTTTCACCTTTTCGACGCCGATTCAAAAAAGTTAATGTCAAGGAATCGGCTGAACGCTCAAATTGCACGCGTGTCGAGGCTTGTGCAAATGTCGCAAGGACGATTTCGCATCACGTTTATGATAACCGATTCACTTACCATTCACCTTGTATAAACAATCAGAAGACGTGTTACTCATGTTACTCTCCGGGCAGAAGTGACTCACTTTATGCAAAGAATGTATAAACGTCAAAAAAGATGAAAATAAAAAACTCGCCGTCATACGAGCGATGGCGGCGAGTCAACAGTGCATATTAATCAGGAAATGGCGTTAATCAACGATTCCAGCAGGCTACGAAATGGCCGCCGCCTCGATCGGTCAGTGGTGGCGTCTGCGCAGCGCAATGCTCCGTCGCGTAGGCGCAACGCGTCCTGAACGAACACCCGGACGGCAAGTTCAAAGGCGACGGTACATCACCTTTCAACATGATCCGCTCGCTCTCTCTCGCCGTGATCGGATCGGGAATCGGCACCGCTGAATAGAGTGATTCTGTATAGGGATGCGTCGGATTCTTGTTGATCTCTTTAGTCTCGGCGAGCTCGACAATCTTGCCGAGATACATGACGGCGACCCGATCGCTCATATAAGTGATGACTAAAATATCGTGCGCGATGAAGAGATACGACAGATCGAGTTGCCGTTGTAGACGTTTGAACGTGTTCAAAATCTGCGCCTGAATAGAGACGTCAAGAGCGGAAACCGATTCATCGCAGACAATGAAAGCCGGATCGACCGCGAGGGCGCGCGCGATGCCGATTCTCTGACGCTGACCGCCGGAAAACTCGTGCGCATAACGCGTCGCGTGCTCCGGATTTAGCCCGACCAAGGCGAGCAGCTCCAAGACCTTTTCTTTTCGCTCTTTACGATTGTTGTAAAGATTATGGATGACGAGCGGCTCAGCCACGATCTCCTCGACAGTCATCCGCGGATTCAACGACGAATACGGATCCTGAAAGACCATCTGCATGTTGCGGCGCATTTGCGTCACGTTCTTCTCGGTCATCGGTTCGCCGTCAAAACTTACTTCACCAGCCGTTGGATCGTAGAGGCGAATGATTGAGCGACCGACCGTCGTCTTGCCACAACCAGACTCCCCGACTAAGCCGAGCGTCTCCCCTTTTTCGATGTTGAAGCTGACATCGTCGACCGCTTTGAGATCACGTGTCTTCATGAATCCCGTCTTCACAGCGAAGTACTGCTTCAGACCGGATACTTCGAGAATATTGTTATTCGAGTTCATCGATGTCTGTTCCATAGCGCGCACCTTCCTCAGCCGTCAACTGGTCTAATTCATTCAACCAGCAACTGGCAAAATGCCCGGGAGCGATTTCCCGTTCAGCAGGCATTTTCTCATAACAAATTTTAAGTGAATTGCGGCAGCGCGGCGCGAATGGACAACCGGGCTGCAAATTCAGTAAGTCAACCGGCGTGCCGGGAATGGGGTTCAACAAATCATCCGATTTTTCCATCGTCGGGATCGAATTCAAAAGTCCCTTCGTGTACTCGTGATGCGGATTGTAGAATATATCGTCGGCTGTGCCGCGCTCGGCGACGGAGCCCGCGTACATAACAATGATTCGGTCACACATGTCAGCGACGACGCCTAAGTCATGTGTGATGATGATCACGGCTAATCCCAATTCGTCTTGTAGCTTACTGATAAGATCTAAAATCTGCGCTTGGATCGTCACGTCTAACGCCGTCGTCGGCTCGTCCGCGATTAAGATATCCGGTTCACAGGCGATGGCCATCGCGATCATGACGCGCTGGCGCATACCGCCCGATAGCTCATGCGGGTATTGCTGCGCGCGTTTTTCCGGTTCATTGATGCCGACCAAAGTCAAAAGTTCGACGACGCGCGCCGTCACTTCCTTGCCGCGCCGTTCAGTATGCAACTTAATGGCCTCACCTATCTGGTTCTCGATCGTCTTGGTCGGATTCAACGAGGTCATCGGATCCTGAAAGATCATCGAGATCTGGTCGCCGCGCACTTTTCTCATCTCTTTCTTATCGAGCTCCAAAAGGTTTTTCCCCTTGAATATGATCTCGCCGCCGACAACACGCCCAGGAAAGGTTAAAATTTGCATTATCGAATAGGCCGTCACACTCTTTCCCGAACCGGACTCACCGACAATGCCGAGCACCTTGCCGGACTCGACGTCAAAAGATACGCCGTTCACCGCTTTCACTTCACCGGATACCGTAAAGAATGAGGTGTGCAGATCCCGCACACTCAAAATGGCACCTTCTGTATAGTCACGTTTTTTAAACATCTCTCAAAGTTCCTCACACATCCGAGACAAAGATTCGGGTCACTTGTCGCCGATGGTCAAAACGATATCATAATTCGTCAATTCGGCAAAGCAGAACGCGAAAATTGAGCCAAAGCCGGCAGTGTGACAAAAGAAGAGGCACGGTCGACACCGCTACCCATATGTCGTCTTTAAGTGCGCTCAAGACGACATAACAGTACTTTGTTATACTATGTCCAATGAATATCTACGATTTGAGCGCCAAGAACATCGGCACGGAACTGGTAGAAGAACTCTGGAAAAAGCAGGATGTGCGCATCGAGCGCATCGTCTCGCAGGGTGAGACAAGTAGCTGGTACGAACAAGAAGAAGACGAGTGGATCGTCTTAGTCGAAGGCGAGGCGACGTTGGAGATCGTGCAAAAATCGCCGGATCAAGTGCGCACGGAGACCTTAAAGCGCGGTGACACATGCCTGCTTACGGCCGGCACTAAGCACCGGGTGACGAAGACATCGGTCAAACCTCCATGTGTCTGGATCTGCGTCTTCTTAAAGCGCAAGTAGACCACAAAAAGACCGACAAGATGACTGGCTGAAAACGACGCCAAGCAGGCTAAAGCTAGTGTTAAGTTCAGCGAACGAGATCGAGTTCGTTCGCTTCGCCTGTCTCAAGCTTATCGCGCGAGACGACACTGACCACCATCATGTTCGGCAGACAAGCCGCGTCTTGGTAGGGTAAATGAATCTTACCTGTATCGATACAGACCCTGTCCGGACAATCGGATTCGACGAACGCGATCTTCCCCTCTTCATCCCGATGCAGCTTGACAGCAGGCCTTTCCGCGAAAACAAAATCTTGCGGCGCAGACGCAATCAGATCTATTCTGGCCACTTCTTTATTGTCAATATAGACGATCGCGACCGTCTCAGCCGCCTCGCCAGACTGGCGCAATAAAAAGAGCCAGACGATCGCCGCGATCACGATAACGACCAAAACATACACATCTAGTCGTCGGTAAAAAGGACGCTTCTTTTCGCTCGAATCAGGCATAGGGATATCCTAAACGAGAGGCTAATGATGAGCAACTTTTGCTTGACTAAAATCCGTAATCGTTTTAGGATAAATGCGCCGGTTCACTATAACTTTGGAATCGGAAGCCACCGCATAATGTGTGGTTTATGCGCAAAATAACGTGGTTTTAGAAAACAGGAGGAATCTAATGAGAAAACTGAAAACACTGCTTTCAGGCTTGCTCGCCTTGGTTCTCGTGCTCGCTTTTGTGCCTAGCTTCGGCATGGCAGCGGAAGCGGAGACTAGGACAGCGCTCACCCCCGGCGACTACGAAGTCGAAGTGGATGCGCACGGTCCTGGCATGGTCGTCAAGGTGACCTTGTCTGAAGACAAGATCGAAGCGATCGAGATCGTCTCACACGATGAGACGCCCGGCGTTTCGGACGCCGCTTTAGAGACGGTTCCGGCGCGAATCGTCGAAGCCAACAGCCTGAGTGTCGACCTGATGACAGGCGCCACGATTACGAGTGAAGGCATTGTGGCGGCAGTCGCCAAAGCGATCGAAGAAGCAGGCGGCAATCCGGACGAATTCCGCGCGACTGAAGATCCGGAAGAGCCGGAAGAACCAGCCGAAGTACGTCCTAACTTAAGTGGCCTGCCGGTCCCCGAGACGTTTGACTTCGAATATGACATCGTGGTCATCGGCGGTGGTTTCGCAGGACTAGCTGCGGCAGAGCACGCAGCCAGTTTAGGCGCGTCCACGGTCCTCATCGAGAAGATGCCGGTCCTGGGCGGAAACTCCCAGATCAATGGTGGCGTCTACGCGGCCTACACGAGTCAGATCGCTGACGAACTCTACGAAAAACTTAATCTCGAGCCGGATACGGCAGAAAAACACATTGAAGACACGATCGTCGGCGGCGACTACATGGGCGACCCGGCACTCGTTAAAAACCTCGTCTACGGTTCTCCGATGTATCTCGACAAGCTGATCGACGCCGGTCTCGAACTGCGTGAATCGATCACCCGCCCGGGCGGCCACTACGGCTACCGTACCTACACCACGATCAATGGCATCGGCGGCGACATCACGCGCGTGCAAAAAGAAATGCTCGATGAGACCGACGCTGAAGTCTTACTGAACACCAAGATGACTGCGATCTACCGTGAAGCGGACGGCGAAGGCCGTGTCGTCGGTATCCGCGTCACCGACGCCGACGGCGAAGAGAAAAACATCCGCGCCGAAAAAGGCGTCATCCTCTGCAGCGGCGGCTTCTCCGGTAATGTGGAGATGCGCTTGAAGCACGTCCCGACCTTGACCGAAGACGTCCCGACCACCAACCACGTCGGTGCGACCGGTGAAGGCTTGACCATGGCGCAGGAAATCGGCGCCAACACGATGCAGATGTCTTACATTCAACTCTACCCGTTCGCGAATCCGAATAATGGCGTCTTGGACGCGACCGCCGTCATCCCCTTCTCGGGGCCTTCAGCCGGCGTCGTCTACGTCGATTACAAAGGCGAGCGCTACGTCAACGAAGGTGAACGCCGTGACGTCTGCTCCTTGGCGGCGCAACAATCCGGTGGTTTCCCGACCTTCTGTATCCTCGGTCAGCAGATCGTCGATGAAGGCGGCTTTATCACCGAAGAACAGCTCGAAAACGGCATGGAAGCCGACCGCATCTTTAAAGCCGACACACTGGAAGCGCTGGCTGAAGAGATCAACGCCAGAACGTATAAAGACGGTTCAGTAACGATCGATCCCGCCACCTTGGCAGAGACGATCGCGACCCACAACACCTACGTCGCAAACGGCGAGGATCCCGACTTTGGCAAGCGCATCGACTCCGGTGTCATGATGCCGATCGAAGATGGCCCTTACTACGCTATTCCGCAGTGGCCGTCCGTCCACCACACCATGGGTGGTCTCACGATCACGAACCGCACCGAAGTGCAAGATATCTGGAATGAAGTCATCCCGGGTCTCTACGCCGCCGGTGAAGTGACAGGTGGTGTCCACGGCACAAACCGTCTCGGTTCGAACGCAACACCTGACGCCTTGGTCCACGGCTACATCGCCGCGGAAGTGGCAGTCACAGGTGAAATGCCGGACTTCGTGCCCGCAGACTAAACGAAAGCCAACATACGCGATAAAAGCGTAATCTCTGGACGGGAGCTCTCCGCGAGGCGGGGAGCTCCTTTCTATCTTTAAGTGTCTTTTGCTACACTACGCTTAAGCGTAACTTTTAAGCACCATGCAGAGAACTTGTCAGGAGAAGCAATCATGACGCTCGATATCGTGGACGGCCTGTACAACATCATCCGCTTAAAACCATTTCGACGCACCACAGGTGTGCGCTTTGATGTCCTCGTCCGACACGACGTGCCCAAAGTCGATGCCGTCGATCGCGTCATCCATATTCAGGGCGCGGTCTCGCCGGGATCCATCGCCGGCGTCAAACGTCCGTGGTATATGCACACGCATCAAGACGACAATCTTTTAGTGCTCTCCGGCAGACGCGAGGTC
>DUQI01000021.1 GCA_012837885.1 Fastidiosipila sp. | reverse complement strand
GTCGCCCTGCACGGCATCTTCCACGACATCACCGAGATCCTGACCGGTGACATGCCGACGCCGGCGAAATATTTCAGCCACGAGATGCGGCGAAACTACGGCGTGTTGGAAAACGCGGCAGCGAACCACCTGCTATCGATGTTGCCGGACGATCTGAAAGACGAATATCGTCCCTTGATTCTCTATGCTGACGGTGAAGAGCAAAAGGCGATTCATGAACTCGTCAAAGCGGCCGATCGCCTGTCCGCCTTGATCAAGTGTCGAGACGAGATCAATGCCGGTAACCGCGAATTTGAACATGCCCATCGCTATGTCAGCGAGCGACTAAACGAATTGAAACTGCCGGAAGTCGAGTGGTTTTTGACGCATGTTTATCCGGCATACGAGAAAAATCTCGATGAGCTGCGAGGTTCGATTAACGAACGTCTCTGACGCGGTGTCATTGCACAATCATTACAATACAATTAAGAAAGACCCGATATCCCCTGTACAGGCACATCACAGCGTTGTCAGTATGTTAGAATGACGACGATTTTAGATGACCTACCCGAATAGGTTCATTTTTGTGCACCTGTTTGTCATGTTGTCATACCAGGCGTGAAGGGAGACACTGTCTGTGCCGGACATGAAGAGAAGAAATAACCTGATACGAGTCATTTCAGGACTTTGTGCTGTGATTCTTTTCGTGTCGATTTTCAGTGTTTCGAGCCTCGCTACCACGATTACCCTGGATACGACTGTCCTCGATACGGCGAGTCAAGAAGTGTTGGATAGTACGACACTTGAAGGTAGTGAGGCAGAAAGTCAGACGGAAAGTCAAAGCGAAGAAGAAGTGACGACGGAGGCGAACGACAGCGAGACGGTTTTACCGAATCCGGAAAACCCGACCGATCCGCCTGCAGACACCGATCCATCAGACACCGAGGAAGAGACGACCGAACCGCCTAGCGAAAGCGAGACGGAGGAAGAGACGACCGAGCCGACGGATACCGAGGAGACGGAGCCGCCGCTATTCATGCGTCCGTCGACTATTAATCTGCAAAGCATCAAAACGTATGCCGAGACGCTCTACTCACTTCGTCTGCGTAGCGGCCCGACAACCAACAGTACGTCTCTGATGACGATCGGCGGTGGCATAACCGTCGATGTCTTAAACGATAATGTTGAAACGACCGACGATCCGACGTTTTTGCGTTGGGTTCAGGTGCGTTATACGCCTTTAGGCGGTCAGCCGGTCGAAGGTTATCTCGCGCACGATTACTTGAGAATCTGGACCGTATCCGATGAAGATGATGACGAGCTTCCGCCGCCGATGACACCGGCGGAGTTTGAAGCGCATCTCACGGCTCAGCGTTTCCCGGAGTCGTATAAACCGGCATTACGCGCGCTCTATCAAAAGTATCCGCATTGGGAGTTTCGCGCGTTTTTCCCGCGTGCAAATGGCGGCGGAACAGTGAACTGGAATACGGCGCTCGCGCAGCAGAGCCGGATAGGTACGAGCATGGTACCGATCGGCAGTACGAATGCCTTTAAATCGTTCGACCCGAAGACGTACGATTTCACGAGAAATTCCTGGTATCATCTGGATCGCGGCTGGACCGGTGCGTCGCCGGAAGCGGTCGCTTACTATTTAGATCCGCGAAACTTCCTCGACGAGCAGAGCATCTTCATGTTTGAAAGTCTCGCCTACGACTCGGAATTTCACACGCTGGCGAGCGTGCGACAGGCGCTCTCCAACACGTTCATGGGGAATACGACGAAGTATGACGGTGTCGACGAAAACGGTGCATCCGTCAGCCTCGATCATGCCGAGATGTTCATGCGTGCCGCGCAGTACAGTGGCGCGAGCCCCGTGTTTCTCGCCCAGCGGTCAGTCTATGAATTAGGCACCGGCGGCTCCGGATCCGTATCGGGCAACTATAAGAGTTCAAAATATCCGAACATCGATTTCACCGGTATTCGAAACTATTACAACATCGGCGCCTCGAGCGATCCTTCCGACCCGATCGGTAACGGGCTCCATTTTGCTTTGACCAACACGAATCCGACGTTCCTACTGCCTTGGAATTCGCGCTACCGCGCGATCGTCGGTGGCGCACGCTGGATTGCCGACGGTTATATCAGAGCGAATCAGCACACGCTCTATCTGCAAAAATTCGATCTCGACTTCGATGCCCGTTACGGTGCGTACTGGCATCAATACATGACAAACCTGAATGCCCCGCGAGGGGAGGCGAGCCGCGTCTACAATACGTATAAAAACCGCGGTGAGCTTTCGAGTCCGTTCGTCTTCCATATCCCGGTGATGACCAATATGCCTGCGTCGCGTGCTCCTTACCCGAACGACAACAGGAACCGTAACAACTATCTGTCGAGTCTGACGGTCGAAGGTGCGACACTTTCGCCGGCATTTAATCCTCAGGTCTATGAATACACGGCGACCTTCCCGGACAATGCCTTGTCGACAGTGGTCAGTGCCCGCGCCTATCATGCGACAGCCAAGGTCGATCGCGTCGGCGGCTATGCTGTGCCGCCCGGTGACACGAAGATCTCGGTCAGCGTGACGAGCGAGAGGGGTGATCTCAGGGTGTATCAGATTACGTTAAAGCGAAGTGCCAGTGGACCGCCGCTTCCGACGGATCCTGTCACACCGACGACGTCGCCGACGACTGCACCGACGACGCCTGCTCTGAGCGTGTCGAGCTCGGTGCTTCAGGTCACGGATAACTATCTGGCGGGATTTAACGTACAGACGGCGAATAACAAGGTGCAGGATCTGGCGTCACTCATTTCCTACACGTCAGGTTATCGAATGGAAGTGCGAAACAAGGACAACGCCGTGATCACGGAAGGAAACGTCGGTACAGGATCCAAGATTCATTTCTATGCTTCGGGACAGACGTCGCCGGCCAGAACACTTACGGTTATAATCTACGGCGATGCCAACGGAGATGG
>DUQI01000020.1 GCA_012837885.1 Fastidiosipila sp. | reverse complement strand
GGATTAGCGGCTGCCTTCAAGCCCCCACTGATCCAACAGACGATCCAATTCATCGAGAGAGGTATAAGTGATGACGACTCTCCCCTTCCCTTTTTTATCCTGAACCGAAACCCTCGTTCCGAAATGACGTTTCAGCCTCGTCTCCAGATCCTTGATGCTGACTTCATGCGGAGACTCCTGACTCACCGCTCGCTTGATCGGACGCGGTTCCAGATAACGCGATACGAGCGTTTCGGTTGCCCGGACACTCAAGCCGTTCGCGATCACCTGCTCTGCGACGGTCTTGCGAAGTCCTTTATCGGGAATGGAGAGCAGAGTTCTGGCATGACCGGCACTCAATTTCTGATCGATCACCATCTCTTTCAGTTCATCATCTAATTGACGTAAGCGCAATGTATTCGTAATGGCCGAACGGCTACGCCCGAGTACTTTGGCTACCTCTTCCTGCAAAAGACCGTGTGATTCGATTAAGTCGTTAATCGCATCGGCTTCCTCAATGGCGTTCAAGTCTTCCCTGACAATATTCTCGACCAGTGCCTGCCTTAACTTTTCGACTTCGTCGACGTCTCGGATAATGGCCGGCACCGTCTCCAACCCGATACGCTTGGCTGCGCGCCAACGTCGCTCACCGGCGATAATTTCGTACTTACCGGGTCTCACCTGACGAACGATCAATGGTTGAATAACCCCGTTCTCCGTAATCGACTCGACCAATCCTTCGAGCTTTTCTTCAGGAAAAGCCTTTCTCGGCTGTTCTTCATTCGGAACGATCTCGGACAATTTGATCTGTTCCAGCTTATCTTTCTGAACGTCGTTTGTATCAACCGAGGATGTCAGTAGCGCCGACAACCCCTTCCCGAGGCCTTTACTTGGTTTTGCTTTTGCCATTATTTCATTGCTCCTTTTGCTCTAAGCCGACTCAGTATCTCTCGCGTCAGTGCATCATACGAACGAGCTCCTCTTGATAGTCTGTCATACTCATGTATCGGTTTGCCATGACTCGGTGCTTCGCTTAGTCTTACGTTGCGCGGAATGACCGTTCGGTACACAAGATCTGCGAAGTGGTTTCTCACTTCCTCCGCAACTTGATGTGCCAGCTGCGTACGCTTATCAAACATCGTAAGAAAGACGCCTTCGATAACTAAATCGGGATTTAGGCTTTGCCTCACTAGTTCGAACGTACTCATCAACTGGCCGACCCCTTCGAGTGCGTAGTATTCGGCTTGTATCGGGATAAGCAGTCCGTCTGCGGCTACGAGACCATTTAGCGTCAATAGTCCAAGCGACGGCGGGCAATCGATGAAAATGATATCGAACTCCTCTTTCACTTGCTCTATCGCCTGCTTCAATACTGATTCTCTGTTTTCCATCGAAACGAGTTCGACTTCAGCGCCGGTTAGGTTAATGTTTGCCGGACACAATGATAGATTCCTCACGGCCGTCGGACGTATGATGTCTTTCATCGGTACATGGTCAATCAGGACGTTATATGTCGTCATCTCGATTTGATTCTTATCGTAACCGAGACCGGATGTCGCATTACCCTGTGGATCGCTGTCAATCAGCAATACCTTCTTACCGCGCTTGCCGCAAAGAGCGGCAATGCTCACGCATGACGTCGTTTTGCCGACGCCACCCTTTTGATTCACGAACGCTAATATCGGTACCATATGCCTCCTGAGGTCAAGTGGACTTCCGATTCATTGTATCAAAGAGCCGCGATGTTTCACGTGAAACATCGCGGCTTTATTAAGTGTAATCAGATTGTAGGTATTAAGGTATTATTCTTTTTACTTCCTCATGTTTCACGTGAAACATTAAGAGTCAACCGTCGCATAGCGAGCATTCTCGCGAATAAAGTCGCGACGCGGTTCCACCTTATCACCCATCAGCAAGGTAAATACTTCATCCGAACTCTGAGCATCCGATACATGCACCTGACGGAGCTGTCTCGTCTCAGGATTCATCGTCGTATCCCACAGTTGATCGGCATTCATTTCGCCCAAGCCCTTAAAGCGTTGAATCTTCGGATCTTCCCAGTTGTTCTCGGCCTTAATCTTTTCAACATCATCTTCTTCATACGCGTAGAAGCTCTGGTTTCCCTGGTAGACACGATAGAGCGGCGGAACGGCGATATATACGTGCCCTGCTTCAATCAGCGGACGCATGTAACGGAAGAAGAAGGTGAGAAGCAACGTTCTGATATGAGCACCGTCAACATCCGCGTCAGCCATCAGGATCACCTTATGGTAACGGAGCTTTTCGAGATCGAAGTCGCTGCCGATACCGGCGCCGAGCGCCAACACGATAGGGAGAAGCTTCTCGTTGTCATAGACGCGATCGACGCGCGCTTTTTCGACGTTCAGCATCTTTCCCCATAACGGCAGAATTGCCTGGTATTTTCTTTCACGTCCGCCTTTAGCCGTACCACCAGCCGAGTCACCTTCGACGATGAACAGCTCGCTCAATGCCGGATCCTTCGATTGGCAGTCGGCAAGCTTGCCGGGCAACGCGTTCGAGTCGAGCGCCGTTTTTCTTCTGGTCAGATCTCTCGCTTTTCGGGCAGCATCCCTCGCTCTCGAAGCAGAAAGACACTTGTCGAGGATCACTCTCGCCGTCTGCGGATTTTCTTCCATATAAGACGCCAGCTTATCGTTCATAACGCTTTCGACGATCGTTCTGACTTCGGCATTACCGAGCTTCGTTTTCGTCTGACCTTCGAATTGCGGTTCGCTCATCTTAATGCTGATGATCGCGCCCATACCTTCACGCACATCTTCACCCTGCAGATTCTTTTCGTTCGCCTTGATGAAATTGTACTTTCGGCCATAGTCATTGATCGTCTTCGTCAACGCGGCTCTGAAGCCGGTCAGGTGCGTGCCGCCTTCGACCGTCGCGATATTGTTCGCGTAGGAATACACGCTTTCCGCGTAAGATTCGTTGTACTGGATCGACACTTCGACGAATACATCGTTTTGCTTGGCGGATATATAGATAGGCACCTTGTGCAAAACGGTCTTGTGCTTATTCAGGTATTCGACAAATGAGACGATGCCGCCTTCATAATGCAATACCTTCGTCACCGGTTCTTCTTTTCTCAGATCGGTTAGATTGATCTTGACCTCACTGTTCAAAAAAGCCATCTCACGATAACGGTTGATCATCAGATCGAAATCGATCGTCGTGTCGTCGAAGATCTCGGCATCCGGTTTGAATACGGTGATCGTACCGCTCTTGTCCGTTTTTCCGGTCACGGTAAGGGGAGAGGTCGTCACGCCTCTGGCAAAGGCGATCGAGTGAATCTCGCCGTCTCTGTGTACCTCTACTGTCATCCATTCGGAAAGCGCGTTAACGACCGATGCGCCGACGCCGTGTATACCACCGGAGACACTGTAGGCACCGCCGCCGAATTTTCCACCGGCGTGCAACACCGTATGGACGACTTCCACCGTCGGAATACCGACCTGTGGATGGATACCGACCGGGATACCGACACCGTTGTCTTCGACTCTTATGCTCTCGTCAGGGTTGATCGTCACCCAGATCTCATCACAGCGGCCGGCCAGCGCTTCATCGATCGAGTTGGCCACGATCTCATAGATCAAATGGTGCAGTCCTCTGGAGTGCGTATCACCGATATACATACCGGGACGCTTTCTCACGGCTTCCATGCCTTCCAGCACCTGAATATCGCTGTCTTCGTAGCTCGACAGGTTACTCGTATCGTAGAATTCAGGCATCAGGCGATCTTCGTCTATGACTTCTTCGTAATCTTCAACCAGTTTTTTATCGCGCCAATCTTCCTCGTCGCGATACTCAGCGTCTTCTTCAGCACGCCTTAAGAGTTCATCCAGGTTGTCACTTTTTTTATCGTTCATCAATTACTCCCAGCACGTAGTTTGTCTGCCAGCGTTTCATCAGCGTGCCCGACGAAAGAGGGGAGAGGTAGCTTCTCTCCAGCGTCACAATCAGCGAACGAGGCAGATCACCGCTCATCAATTCCAACTGTTCCGCCTCTTCCAGCTTCTGCATGAACGTCAGCGTCGAGAGATCTTTCACAGCGTCAAGATTGAATATGCCGACGATTAAATCGGACGGTAATGAGACCTCACCACCCACGTGTACATACATGTGTAAATTATACCATTTTTTGTGCGATTTTTAAAGTTTTTTCCTCTCGTCGAAATAGACAAAACGTCGTATTTTCAGGGCTTTTGACCGTCTAATTGAGCGTGCCTCGAAAGTGTACGTTACCGGCTTCGACTTTGTAGAAATGAATCGTGCCAAGACGACTCAGACGATCCTTTTTTTCCAGATCTATGCCTTCCAGATTCGTTGTCTCCTCATAGATCGCATCGGCAACCGCGGGCGAGAAGACCTGGTGAAGATCGGTGCAGGTCATCAACACCTGATACCCCTCGATCGCTGTCAGAAGATTCGTCCGCCGATCGACATCGAGTTCGCTCATCACGTCGTCCAACAACAGGACGGGTGCTTCGCCCGACTCTTCGTGCAGGATGCCGAGCTCGGCGATACGCAGCGCCAGAGTGATCGAGCGTTGTTGCCCCTGAGATGCATAGGCGCGTACATCTTTATCGTCGAGGGCGATCTCGAGATCGTCGCGATGCGGTCCGTAGGAGGTACTGCCCCTCAACAGATCGTCACGGCGCGCCGTTTTAAGGCGTTCCAGGTATTCCGTGGCAATCTGCTCCTCGGCGTCGAGCTTCGCGCCAAATGAGCGATAGCGAAGCGAGAGCGCTTCTTTGCCACCTGTTATGTCGGATAGCGCGACATTGGCTTTTGTCTCAATCACTTTGGCAAAAAACTGCCGCGTCGCCATTACATAGGCACCGGCTTTGGCCAACTGCTCATCCCAGATGTCGAGTTGCAGCATATCGTTGTCATCTTCCATTTGCCGATCGCGGATCTGCTTTAAAAGCTTGTTTCGTTGATGTAGTGTCTGTTGATAAATGGACAGTTCGCGAAAATAACGCGGGCGTATCTGAGAGATCAGAAGATCGAGGAAACGTCGTCTTTCAGCAGGACCGTCTTTGACGATGGAGAGATCCTCCGGTGCAAAGATCACGGCATGAAACAGACCCATGAGGTCGGCCACACGGTTTAGCTGTATGCCGTTATAAGTGATGGTGCGTTTTAGCTTTTCCTGATCGTAGCGGATCGTCAGCGACTCATCTTCATCTCTGTCTGTCACATATTCGATATCGACCTGATACGCGCTGTGGCCGCTCTTAACGAGCTCACTGTCCTTGCCGGTGCGGTGCGATCTGGCACAGGTGCAGAGAAACACCGCCTCCAGGATATTCGTTTTGCCCTGCGCGTTTTGTCCATAAAACAGCGCGATGCCGTTTTCAAACGCTAATCGTTCGGCCTCGTAATTTCGAAATGTCTCCAGCCCGAGTGAGGAAAGACGCATCAGCGGCGTAGCGGCAAGATCATGTAGGCGTAGCGGTCACCTTCCAACGGCTTGATCACACTCGGTCCGACGCTTCCGGAAAACTCGATCTTTATCTCTTCATCCGGTACCACTTTCAAGATGTCGATAAAGTACTTCGGATTGAAATCGATATCGAAACGCTTGCCGGTCAGTTTCACCTCAATATCTTCTTCTGTCGTACCGACGTCGGTTCTGGCCGATACCTGCAGTTCGCTGTCCGATGTGCTGACAAACGTCACCGGGAAGCGTTTGCTCTCCGATTCGATGATCAAGGAGGCGCGCTCACAGGCAGCCAACAGGTGACTCGTGTTGATCACGAGGCTCGATTCAGCTGAACTCGGAATCAATCCCTTGTAGTTCATAAATTCGCCACGGATCAGGCGCGAGACGAGACGCGTCTCTTCCGAATCGAACAGAATATGATTATGTGAATAGTAAATAGAGATGTCGCCTTCGACGTTCGGCAGCACTCTGGCCACCTCATTCATCGCTTTGGCGGGGACGATGAAGGATACCGATTCCTCCTTCGCCTCGACCTCTTCGTGTCGCACAGCGAGGCGGAAGCCGTCGACCGCCACCAGCGTCAGAACACCGTTTTCCAACACGACGTTCACACCGTTCAATATCGGTCGGCTGTCGTCGGTGCTGGCCGAAAACGCCGTCTGACGGATCATCTCGATCAGTTTATTCTGCGGCACTTTAAGCAGTCTTGCTTCTTCGACAATCGGAATCTTCGGATAATCGAGAGCGGAGAGTCCTCTCAGATGAAAGACACTGCTGCCGCTTTCGATCGTGATCATCAAATTGTCATTGACCTCAATCTTGACCGTATCTTCAGGCAACTTTCTGACGACGTCACCGAGAAGTCTCGCCGCGATAACGACTTGACCTGGCACCAGTACTTCTGCCGGCATCGTATGTTCAATACCGGTTTCCGAATCATACCCGGTCAGCTTTACGCTGTCGCTCGCTTCAAACAAAATGCCTTCCAAGATACTCAATGTCGTATGAGTACCGACGGCTTTTTGTACCGTATTGATCGCATCGACAAACAAACTTCTGGAACATATGACTTTCATGAGGTCTCCTCCGCGTAGGCATCAGCCTATCTCTATAGCTTTTATCCTTCTTTATTGTTATGGTCTGTCAATTCTGTCAATAACTGGAATTGACCCGACCGTCTCTACTTTTCCGATGTGAATCGTTCGTCAGCTTTCTTGTGAATGACTGATCATTTTGTCAACACGACTCACATATGCCTGTTCTTCACACGGTTTCCACACGTCTATTCACACGGTCTTTTGCACAAGCGTGTGAATTTGTGAACTAACCGAGCCTCGCCTCAATCGCCGTCACATGCTCCAGGAGATGAGTGTTGCTCTTCAAATCGTCCTTGATTTTATCATAGGCATGTATGACGGTTGCGTGGTTTTTGCCCCCGAATGCATCGCCGATTTCCGCCAATGTCATGTTCGTTTTTTGACGGCAGAGGTACATCGCGATCTGACGCGGCAGGACGATATCCTGACTGCGTCGCTTCGACATCAGATCGGCGATCGTCACGCCGTAATAATTGGAGACGATATCCATCACGTGACGGCTGTCGATCACTTTTACGGCACCTGGCTGCACGATGTTTTTCAGTACATTCTGTGCGACTTCAAGTGTAATCGGTGCACCGAGCTGAGAGATCGCGGTCAATGTCTTAAATGCGCCTTCCAGTTCACGCACGTTGCTCGAGATGTTCTTCGCCATATATTCAATGACATCCAACGGCATATGGATCTGATGTGTTTCTGAAAGATTGTTCAGGATCGCCACCCTCGTCTCGTAATCGGGCGGTTGAATATCGATCGTGTAACCGCTCGAAAGGCGCGTCGTGATCCTATCTTCGAGCGTCGTCAGACTCTTCGGCGGTTTATCACAGGTTAAGGCGACGTATTTGCCCGATTCATGCACCGAATTGAAGGTGTGGAAGAACTCTTCTTGCATTTTTTCCTTGCCCTCCAAAAACTGGATGTCGTCGATCAGGAGAAAATCGGCCTTTCTGTACTTGTTTCTGAACTCTTCGAACCGGTTGCTCTTGATGCAGCCGATGTATTCGTTGACAAACTGCTCGGTCGGGATGTAGATCACGAGCTTGGACGGCATCATCTTTTGCACATGGTTACCGATCGCATGCAAAAGATGCGTCTTACCGACACCGGACCCGCCGTAAAGATAAAGAGGGGAGAACTGATGTGCGTGTTGGTTGGCCATCGATTGACTGGCCGTGTAAGCGAGCTCATTGCCGCCACCGACGATGAAATTATCGAATGTCAGGTTCGGATTCAGCAATAAACGTCTTCCACCCGGTGCACTTTCTGCCACCGGCGCCGTTTTCGACTTGCCGTTTCGTCGTTCTTCGACCTCGTCGACACCGACTTCCACCACAACGTCGAACGGTTGACGACTGACTCTGGTAATCGCTTTTCGAACGAGCGGCATATAATCTTCGATATGCTCGCGGATCATATCATCGGGAACCGAAAGCGCGATCGTTTCATCGTCTTTCAGATAAGGTTCAACCTTGGTAAACCAGGTACTAAATGAGAGCGCGCTGACCTGTCCCTGCAGATATTCGTCGCACGCCTGCTGCCAAATTCTCTTTGCCTGCGTAGGCATCATACATCTCACCGCATTTCTTTTTGGTAGGAGTTATGTTAACAGAAACCGGCTCAAGTTGAAAGGTCAAAATGCCTAAGAGCACGACGTTTTCAGAGTTATTAACAAATTAACTGTGGTGGATTCTGTGAATTTAGCTTTCCACATTGTTAATAACTTTGTGAGTAACTTCCGCTAATGTCGAGCCGGCAAGTGATCGACAAATCGCTGCACAAATGTTCGACGTTAATAACCGAGACGCGTCAAATGCGCCTCCAGAATTTTCCTCTTTTCGGTTAAGTTATCAAGCGTGATCTCATCCATATTCTGGCGACGAAGATACGCTTTGGTCGCTTCCACGTCTGCTTCGAATCCACCTTTATCCAAGAGCACCGCCGGCTCCATCAAGAGCAGATCCGCCTTTTCGGTCACGGCAGCCAGCTGCTGCCAGGCCTGCATCAGTTGATGTTCTTCTTTTAATTCATCGAGCAGGGCGGCGAGCGTCCAGGTGCGGTTCGTCTCGGTCACCATCGCTTTTAGCTCAAAGCGCACCTGATTGTCTCTCAAGGCACCGAGAAACTGTCGCATCACCTGATCGTCCATACCGGAAAAGAGCAGTAAACCCGGGGCATCCGGATCAACCGCTACCTTCGTTTCGGGCAGGGAGTGGACGAGCGTCTCGATCGTTTTATCGGTTTCTCCTTTGTCGACGAGGCGTAGACGGTAATTCAGGTACGATTCGCCTTCGCGCATGAAGATGACGCGACGGTCGTCTTCCGTCGCTCCGTAGACGAGTATGACAGCAGGTTCTTTGGTCATTAATAATCCTCCGTTAAATCAGGCCGAGCGTTGCCAGCATCTTCGCGGTGCCGTCTTCGGCCAGGGGAAGCGCGATTTTGTCGCTTACTTCTTTGGCGGCGCTCTGACCGCAGGCCATGGCGATACCGACATCGGCGCGCTCCAGCATGTCGATGTCATTCATCGAGTCGCCGAAGGCGTACGTGTACGCGTCACCGATCAGACGCTCCAGCGCTTCCATGCCGGTCGCCTTATTAAAGCCGTGGGGAAGTCCTTCTCGCACCTGATGCGGGTAGAGAATAAAGGTCAGGATATCGGCCAGGGCATCTCTGACGTACATGTCCTTTTCCTCCGTCGTAGCGACATAACTGATCTTGTTCGCCAGGACGGCTTCCTGTGTCAGGGTACGCAGGCTGTGGTTCGGATTAAACAGGTGGCGCGAGCTTTCGACGACGTCCGGATCGAAGCCGACCTCCTCGAAATAGACATGCTCCGGCCCCTCCATGATCATGTCGAGGCGCGCCTCGCGAAACGCTTCGACGATGCGGCTCGCTTCTTCCTCGGAAAAAAGACGATTCAAAACCGTCTCGCCGTGATACGTGATATAGGTGCCGCAGCCGGCGATGTAGGCGTCGCATTCGAGAGCCATCACTTCCGGCGGGATGAAGCCGTAGCCGCGCCCCGTATTGATCGCGACGATGATGCCGTTTTCCTTCAGTCGCCCGATCGCGTCGATCGTCGCGTCCGATAACGGCAGATCGCGCGACGAATCGAGCAGGGTTCCGTCGATATCGAAATAGACAATCGTGTTTTTCTTCTTAGTCTCGTTCATTGCCGCACAGTATAAAGATGACAGCGGCTTTTGTCTGTCACACCGGGGCCGCTCAACGTTGACAGCGAGGACAGTAGCGGGTCGTTCGGCCGGCTACGCGGATCGTTTTGAGAGGTGTCTGGCAGACATGACAAGGCTCACCGCTTCGGCCGTAGACGTTTAGCAACTGCTGGAATGATCCCGGTCGACCGAGTCCGTCGACATAATCGCGAAACGACGTACCGCGATGCCCGATGCCGAGCTCTAAAACGTCGCGCAGGGCAAGATGCAGCTTGGCTGTCTCCTTTTTCGTGACGCGGCCGCTTCTTCGCTGCGGCCGGATGCCGGCGCGAAACAACGCCTCATCGGCGTATATATTGCCGATGCCGGCGATCTCTTCCTGATTCAGAAGCGTCGCCTTGACCGTCGATCCGTGGCGCCGCTTCAGACTGAAGCGAAGCGATTCCTCACTAAACGCCTCTGAAAGCGGTTCGGGACCGAGTCCGGCGATTGTCTTGTGCCGGTTCTCGTCATGGCTGTCGTAGAGCCAGAGACGGCCGAAGCGACGCACGTCGACGTAATCGAGATGGAACGTATTGCCGTCTTTTATGATCTTCAGTCGCACATGCGTGTGCGGCTGAACATGGTTATGGTGCTCGATGTAGAACTTACCGGTCATCCGAAAATGAGCGATCAGAATGAGTGCTTTTCCTTCAACGTCAATGAGATCGAAGAGCAGATACTTGCCGCGCCGGCGCAGGCGCTCGATCGTTAGCGGCAGCGTATAGCCTTCGCTCTCGTCGATCAGGACGCCGGGAAAGCGCTCCTCGATGGCGACGATGGTGGCTCCGCTCAGCGTGTCGGTGAGACTTCGTCTGACGGTCTCGACTTCCGGCAGTTCAGGCATATCAGCGGCGCAGCAGTTTCGGCAGATCCGTCAGCTTCACCGGATTGCCGTAGAGCAAGGTGCCGAGACGGTAGATCTTCGCCGAGATCATGGCCGATGCGACGAGCGTCAGCAGGCTGATCACCACGGCGATCAGTACCTGAACCGTTGGCACGACAGTCATCTGGGTGCGCACGAACATGACAAAAGGTGAAAACAGCGGCACAAACGACATCGTCTTCACAAAACTCGACATCGGCGTGAAAAGCGCCGACATGGCGACCAGGAAGACGGCGACAAACGGCAAGGTCACCGTCGTCACCGCCTGATTCACCTCTTCCGTACGGCTGACCAACGATCCGAGTGCGGAGAAGAGAAAGGCGAAGGTGAAATAGGCCAAGACGAAGAACAATAAGCTGCGCAATACCATCGGTGCCGTGATAGCGCCCATGCCGAGTGCGCTCATGTTCCCCTGATTCAGGAGATAACCGGCGAGTGCCGAGCCGAGGATAAGAAACAGCTGTAACAGTCCAGCCAGACCGTTCCCGAGCACCTTACCGACCAAGAGATTGAGCGGCTTCGTCGAGGTGATCAAGAGCTCCATCGTGCGGTTGCCTTTTTCGGCCGCCACACTGCCGGCCACGATCTGTCCGTAGATCATGACAGCCATGTAGAGGAGCATTAAGACGGCATAGGTGAATGCGTAGTTTTGCGCCTGACTTTTGCCGAGGTCCTGCACGATTTCATGGAGACTTACGTTTGCCGGTACGAGCGTCTCGTTCGCTTCGTTCGCCGGTATACCGGCCGCCGTGAGCGCCGCCAGCGCTTGGTAACGGTTTAGCGCGTCCTGTAAGCGCGGTGTAACCGTCCCGAACATATCGGATTGGTAGACCGAGAGCTCCGCCTGATTGTTTTCAGAGAGCGTCAGCACACCGTATGTCTGTCCCTGTTCCGTCACTTCCTTGATCAAGGAAGCCCGGGACTGTCCGGTAGCGGCTGAAAATGTGTACTCCGGAAAGAATGAATCGAGCGTTTCGACCAAAAGCGCTTCATCTTTAATCTCGCCGATGACGTAAATCGTCTTTTGACCGTCGACCGGTTCCGTTGGTGTGTCATCTTTACCGGTGATCAGGCCGGGGATAAAGAAGATACCGAAGACGATCAGGCTCAGTAGCAGTGTGAGGACGATATAGACGCGTTTTTTGGCGAGATTGTTGAACTCAAACGCGATGACAGTGAAAACACGTTTATCCATGGGACGCTCCTTTCGTCGTCGTCTCGACGAAAATCTCGGCAAGCGATGGTACCGTGACCTCATAGAGATCGACATCGTAGCCGGCGTTCAAGAGCGTGGTCAAAAACGGCCGTCGCTCGCTTTCTCCTTGAAACTTCAGCGACACGAGATCGTCGCCGACGGCTTCCGCCAGTGCCCGCTCCGGGGCGAGATCGGAGACGATACGAAGCATCTCCGGCTGCGGCACCAGCCGGCCGTCTTGCAAGATCCTTAGTTCGACTTTGTCCTGCGGATAGGAACGCTTGATCTGACTCAGCCTGCCCGACAAGGCGATCGTGCCGTCATGCAAGATCGCGATATCGTCGCAAAACGTCTCGACCTCCGCCATCTGATGCGAAGAGAAGAGGACCAGTTTGCCTTTGGCGACCTCCTCGGTGACGATCGTCTTCAAGAGCCTCGCGTTGACCGGATCGAGACCGGAGAACGGTTCGTCCAGAATCAAGATATCCGGGTCGGTGAGCAGGGCGCAGATCAACTGCACTTTCTGCTGGTTCCCCTTTGACAAGGTCTCGAGTTTTCTCGTCTTCTCATGCGACAGTTCGACGACCTCGAGCCAGTGATTGGCCGCTTCGGTCGCAGCCCGCTTCGTCATTCCGCGTAGTTGACCGAAATAGATGAGTTGGTCGACAATCGGCAGCTTCGGATACAGTCCTTTTTCTTCCGGCAGATAACCGAAACGCGATTGGTCGCTCTCGAGACGTTTGCCGTCGAGCAGCACCTCGCCTTGATCCGGCCTGAATACATCTAGAATAATGCGCGCCGTCGTCGTCTTGCCGGAGCCGTTGCGGCCGAGTAGCCCGAAAGCCCGTCCCGTATTGACGGTGAAGCTCATGCCGCGCAGGACATGTTTGTCGCCAAACGATTTGTGAATATCTTTTAGTTCAAGCTGCATCATGACCTCCCGAGTGCCTCGGTCGCTTTTTTCAGCCATGCCGTTTCTTCTTCGCTGAGACGCGGGGAGAGCTTTGCGTAGACGTCCGCATGGTATTCGTTGAGCCAGGTCAATTCATCATCGCTCAAAAGCGAGACGTCGATCAGGGAGCGGTCGAACGGGACAAAGCTTAAGCAGTCGAAACGCATAAAGCGGTCCGTGCCGGCTTTCCCGTCCTCTTTGACGATGTAGACGTTCTCCAGGCGGATCCCGTGTTCGCCTTCACGGTAGATGCCGGGCTCTATGGTGATCACCATGTTCTCTTCCAGCTTGACCGGAATATGGACGGTTGAGATTCTCTGCGGACCTTCGTGCACGCCGCCGAGATAGCCGATCGCGTGACCGGTGCCGCTCTTATAGTCGATGTGGTGTTTCCAAAGCGGTTGTCGGGCCAGAACATCGAGGTAGTGTCCCGTCATGCCATGGAGGAAGACGGCCGTCGCCAGATTGATATGTGATTTCAACACGAGCGTGTAGTCGCGTCTCTCTTTGTCCGTTGGCTTGCCGAGCGCGACCGTGCGCGTGATATCCGTGGTACCGGACAAGTAGTGTCCGCCGGAATCGATCAGGTACAGCCCCTCGGGTTTCAATGTTTTGGCTGTCTCCTCAGCCGCTTTGTAATGCATCATCGCGGCGTTATCGGCGTAAGCGGAGATCGTATCGAAGCTGTCTTTGAGGAAATGGCGGCCTTTTTTTCTAAGCTCAGATAGTTCGTCCGACGCCGTGATCTCGGTCTCCTTACCGTCTTTGACATGTGCTTCAAGCCAGCGGAAAAAACGAACGAGGGCCACGCCGTCTTCGAGCCAGGCATCTCTCGTATTTTCTTCTTCGATCGCTAGGAGCGAGGCCTTTTGTAAAAAGACCGGTTCCGGGCGGTCGACTTTCTCGACCTGCCCGAACGCTTCGTAAAGCGCACGACTTGTGGTCGCCTTGTCGAGAATCATCTTGCCCTCTATGCTTTTCGCATCGTCCCAGATCGCTTCATACGGTTTTAAGGTGACACCGTTTTCTTCCAGGTCAGTAGAAAACGCCTTGTCGTACTTCGCCGGATCGAGATAGAGGATTGCGTTGTCTTTCGTGATCAACGAATAGGCATAGGCGATCGGATCGTGCTGCAGGTCGCCGCCTCTGAAATTAAACAGCCAGCCGATATTGTTCAGACTCGAAAGCAAGGTGCCGTCGACATCCTTCATTCGCTCTCTCAGCGCATCGAGTTTTTCTTTCACGGTCTGACCGGCAAACTCGATGTCATGGGTGAAGACGCGGCTCTTCGGGAGCGCGGGGCGATCGGCCCAGAGCGACTCGAGCAGCGAATCATCGCTGACCAGCTTGATCTTTTTGGATTTAAGCGCTGTTTCGAGCGATTCGTACTGCCTCTGCGACAGCAATTGTCCGTTGAACGCCAGCGTCGCTTCTTCCGGCATATGCTGCGTGAGCCATTCGATGACGGTCGGATAACCTGGCGTCGCCATCTTCATCAGGCTGAAACCGGCCGGCTCGATCTCACGCTCCGCCTGTATGAAATAGCGTCCGTCGGTCCAGAGCAGGGCATCATTTTCAGTGACGACCGCCGTGCCGGCCGACCCCGTGAAGCCGGTGAGGAAGGTGCGCGTCTGGTAATGCTCGCCGACGTACTCCGTCTGATGCGGATCAGCCGTCGGCACATACAGGGCGTCGATGTGTTTCTCTTTCATGTTATGACGTAATGTTGTCAGCAGGTCGTTCGCCATCGTATTATTCCCCTTAAATTCATTCAAAAACGGGGTGACAACCAGCGTCGTCACCCCGCGTTTTTTGTTATGCGGTCATACGCTTCTTACTTTTCGAATTTTACACGAAACGCACTCTTTCCGGCGTAGCGGGCAGATGCGCCGAGCGATTCTTCGATTCTCAGAAGTTGATTGTATTTGGCGACACGATCCGAGCGGGACGGTGCGCCTGTCTTGATTTGACCGGAGTTTGTCGCGACGACGACGTCGGCGATCGTCACATCTTCCGTTTCACCGGAGCGGTGTGAGACGACGGCTGTCCAGCCGTTTTGCTGTGCCATATGAATCGCGTCGAGTGTCTCGGTCAAGGTACCGATCTGATTCAGCTTGATCAACACGGAGTTGGCGGCTTTCAGCTCGATACCCTTGGCGATGCGTTCCGTGTTCGTCACGAACAGGTCGTCGCCGACCAGCTGCACGCGGTGACCGATCCGTTCGGTCAGTTTCTGCCACGATTCCCAGTCTTCTTCGGCCAGGCCGTCTTCGAGCGAAATCACCGGATAGCGCTCGCACAGATCGGCCATGAACTCGACCATCTCGTCGCGCGTCTTGAATTCGCCCGTCTTCCAGAACAGATAACCGTCTTTGCCGGCTTTTTTCGCTTCTTCGAAAAGTTCCGTCGAGGCCGGATCCATCGCGATGAAGAAGTCTTCACCCGGTTTGTAACCGGCCGCTTCAATACCCTTGATCAGATATTCGAGCGCCTGTTCGTCATTTTTGAAGTTCGGAGCGAAGCCGCCTTCGTCACCGACAGCCGTCGAGTAACCGTCCTTTTTCAGGATCGATTTCAAGGTGTGGAAGACCTCGGTACACCAGCGCAGCGCTTCGGCAAAACTCTCCGCACCGACCGGCATGATCATGAATTCTTGCAGGTTGATCGAGTTGTCGGCGTGGGCGCCACCGTTGATGATGTTCATCATCGGTACCGGCAACACGTGACCGACGATGCCGCCGAGATAGGCGTAAAGCTCGAGTCCGAGCGACGCGGCCGCGCATTTGGCGACAGCGAGTGAAACGGCGAGAATCGCGTTTGCGCCGAGATTGCCTTTGTTCGGCGTGCCGTCCAGTTCGATCATCCAGGCATCGATGTTGCCCTGCTCATAGACGTTCATGCCGATCAGGTCGGGGGCGATGATGTCGTTCACATTGTCGACCGCCGTCTGGACGCCTTTACCCATGTAGCGGGTGTCGTCGTTGTCGCGCAGTTCGACGGCTTCAAAAGCGCCGGTCGATGCACCGGAAGGCGCAGCGGCGCGGCCGACTGAACCGTCTTCGGCGACGACTTCCACTTCGATCGTCGGATTGCCTCTTGAGTCCAGAATCTCTCTGGCCCATACGTTTAAAATACATAGATCAGGTTTCATGTGTTTCCTCCACCTTTGATTTCACTGTTGTTATACCGTCTTCCTCTTTGACCTTACGCTTTATCGCTTGATCGATCAGCTCCGGATTGGAGTTCGTATCTACCGACTCTGCATCTTCTTGCAAAGCGGCTGACGGTTCATTGTACGAGTCTGGCAGCAGTCTTGTCGATAACAGAACAAGCGCGATCTGCAACAGCCCCGTGGCAAACAAAATAGCTTCGACCGAGATCAAGTCGGCGAGCGGCCCAAAGACAATACTGCCGGCCGGTATCGCCGCCGATCCGACCATGAACAAAACGGCGAAGACGCGTCCGTGTCGATCGGGCGGCGTCTCCTCCTGGATCAAGACCGTGACATTCGTCGTATAGAACGGCACGACCGTACCGGCGACGAAAGCGATTGCCGCGAAGACTGAAAAGAGCGGCGAGCGGAACGCACCGAGCAGACCGAGCCCGATAATCGCGAGGGCCAGTGAAAAACCGGCCATCTGAATGACACGCAGTTTATGTTTGAATTTGCCGATCCAGGAGACGATCAGGCCGCCCAAGACCATGCCGGCGAACAAAGACGTCTGCGCGACCGTCAGATACCACTCTTCTTCGCCGAAGTTTCGTTTCAGATAGAGCGCCATCAGGGTGATCGTCGGCGCCAGAAGGAACATGAAGCCGGCGTAAATCGACATCAGGACGGAAATCAGCCTCGACTCCCGGATGTAGCGTACGCCCTCTTTCAGGCTCTGCCAGCCCGATTCCTGCCCACTGCCCAGATTGAGTTCGACCTCGCTCGAGACGGCTGACTGCGTAGCGGCTTTCGCCATCTCCTCGGCTTCGGATAGTTTTTCGAGTGGCTCGACGTATAGACCGTGTTGTTTCGGGAACGGGATGAAGACGAGCAGGATGATCGCGATCGTCGCGGTCACCACGTCGATCATGAAGACGCCGAACATCGGCAGCAAGGTCAAGGCCAGACCGCCGAGGAGCGGTGAAAGAAGCTGCGTCGCGTTACCGATCGTGCTCTGAATGCCATTGATTCGCACGAGTTGTTCCCGCGGTACGAGCTGCGGGATGGCGGCCGAGACGGCCGGTCCCTGAATGCCGCCGCCGAGTGAACGGATGGCCGAGATCACATAGATCTGCCAGATACTCTGTTTACCTATCATGAATAAGATCGCGATCACCAGAGTCGCGATCGCGATACCGGCATCGGCCAGTGCGATAATCCATTTTCGATTGAAACGATCGGCCCAGACACCGGCGAACAAAGCGACCAGCAATTGAGGTACGAAAGACGCAACGATGACGGCCGTCATCGCCGAGCCGGAACCAGTTTTCGTTGCGACATACCATATGACCGCAAATTGAACGAGGCCCGAACCGATCTGGGACACTCCCTGACCGGTGAGGAACCAGCCAATCGATCGTTCCCAGTTGCCGCGGGCTTTTGGATTAGAAACAGCCCTCATACCGTCCATTTTAGCATGTAGAACGTCTTTTTCGAGCGAACCGTAATCGTGTTATTTTAACGAATATCGTTGCCGATCACTAAGTCTTATTGGCCTTGTTCGCTAAGGTTTAAGGTGTGCCCGGTCAAAAGGTACAAGTCAGCGGGTGCTAAAGTTCCGTAAACGACTACAGTTCGCCAATCAGTTGGCGGACGCGGCGGGCGAGCGCTTCCCAGGAGAAGGAAGCCATCTCCTGATACGGATGCTCAGCGACACATGACGCATCGCGCCGGCAGGCTGCCTGCTCGAGAATCGCCTCGGCGAGCAGCGGAATATAGGCCGCCCTTGCGTCTGGATCGATGCGGTCGAGCCCGATCAAGCGCGGCATCGGTACCCAGCTGATCGCCGCTGACGAAGCAAGGCGGTCGAGCTGGTTAGAAAGCGGTACGAGTGTGTTCGTGACGAGCGATAGACCGGAGGCGAGAGCCTCGAGTGCCACCAGACCGAGCCCTTCGTAGTAACTCGGAAACATGAAGACGTCGGAACGCCGAAAATGCGTGGCTAATTGATACTGCGATTCGACATCGTACAAGCGGATGCGTTCGTCAGAACCGAACAGGCGATCGATATGGTCGTCGAGCGCGTCCGTCTCGCGTCCGATCAGATCGAGCGTCAGGTATGGATCGCTTTTCAGTGCCAGATGAAAAGCCGAGACGAGTTCGAACGTACCCTTCGACTCCACCATCTTACCGGCGTAGACGAGGCGCACTGATTGGCCCGGCGCTCGGTGGGTGAGCGGTAATGTCGGTCGGAAGAGAGTGGTGTCGATTGCGCCGCCGGTGACCACGATCTGTTCGGAAGAAAGATCGAAGCAGGAGAGAAGGTCCCCCACCTGATCGGCCGATAAAGCCAATACGCGGGTCAGCTGTCTCAGACTTCCGACTTCCGTTTGACACAAGTCCGGATGTTGCTTGGCCTGTCT
Source organism: Fastidiosipila sp. (assembly GCA_012837885.1). Taxonomy (GTDB): domain Bacteria; phylum Bacillota; class Clostridia; order Saccharofermentanales; family DTU023; genus DUPJ01. Next base: position 18,187 of record DUQI01000020.1, on the reverse strand, counting down.
GATGTCGGTACCGTGCGAGATACCGATGATCGGGCGATCCGAGAAAACATCGAGGACGAGTTCGGTCAGCATCCACAAGTGATGGGAGATGACGACGTCCGGATTGAATACGCGTTTTATCTCCACGAGTTTGTCACGAAAGACCGATTTCCAGGCAGCGATCTGTGCCTTGTCCATACGGTGATAGACGGTCGACGGATACGGCATCTCGTCGCTCATGCCGGGCATCGGAAAGGGCAGAGACGGTGTGCCGAAGAAGACCGGAAACTTTCGATCGGCCATCAGATTAGACGCTTTGCCCCCGACCGGCAGGGCATATAAAGCGCCTTGTTCCCAGTCGGTTTCAGCAGCGAACTGCCGGAGTAGGTTGTGGTAATAGATGCCGCTGCCCGTCCTCGTCGGTAGCTGCGCAATACAGTGCAGGACTTTTATGGTGCTTACCTCTTTATCTGACGTCCGGTAGCCTCGCTCCGGTTGTTCCATCATAGCGAAGAGTGGCGAGGCCCGGCAAATGATTGACGAGGGAACATGCGTTCGGTTATGGTGAAGTGTCGGTACGGTCGATTGCCGCCTTTTTCTACGCCTGATAGGATGGAAGGAGGAGGCGCCGCACCTCGTCGTGCGGCGACTGCAAGATACGATAAAGGTGGATTTATGCATACATACGATATTCTGGTCATCGGCATGGGAGCGGCGTTTCAGGTATTGGACGCGGCGCTCGATCTCGGGCTTGACTGCGCCGTCGCCGAGCGCGCCCATTACGGCGGCACGTGTCTCAACTACGGCTGCATTCCGTCGAAGGTCATCATTACGGTGGCGGATGAGATTCGGCTTTTGGAGAGAGCACCTGAGATCGGCCTTCAGGTCGGCAAACCGACCGTCGACTTTTCCGTCTTAAAGGCGCGAGTGCTCGAAAAGACGAGTGAAAATGTCGATATCAGGGAAGAATACGAACAAGAAAAGAATCTGACGATGTTCGAGGACGTCGTTTTCGTCGGGAAAAAGCAGGTGGCACCGCGTGCCGCTGACGGAAGTCTGGGCGAGCCGTTTACGGCAAAGACGATCGTGATCGGTGCCGGCGGTCACCTTACGGTGCCGCAGGTGGAAGGCATCGAGGAGATCGATGTGATGACACCGCAGCGCTTCTTCGGCGACTCCTTCCCGGATGGACCGGTAAAAGACGTCGTCTTGATAGGCGGCGGTGCGATCGGCTGTGAATTCGCGCATTTCTTCGCCGCGACCGGTTCGCATGTGACCTTGCTGCAGCGAAACGTCAGGCTTGCGCCCGGCCTCGATAAAGAACTGTCGCGTGCCCTGAAAGACGGTCTGATTAGAGACGGCGTCGAGGTTCATCTTTGCTCTGATGTGAAGCGCGTGGAGCGACTCGAAAACGGACGCACCGAAGTGATCTGGCAGGATCGTAATACGGGGAAGGAGAGTCGGCAGGAGACCGACATGGTCTTCCTGGCGACCGGTGTGTCGTCCAACGCCTTGGACCTCGGCGCCGACGTCGCCGGTATCGAGCTCGATGAGCAAGACTACATCAAGACGAACGAGTTTCTCGAGACGAGTGAACCGGATATCTACGCGATTGGTGACATCAACGGACTCGCGCAGTTCAGACATAAGGCCAATTATGAGATTGAGACGCTGACCTGGAATCTGTTTCAGAGAAAGCCGGACGAGGCACGTCGTCAGGTGCAGTACGAGGCGATACCGGCCTGTATCTTCAGTCATCCGCAGGTCGCGTCTGTCGGTCTGACCGAGGAACAGGCGAAAGAGACCGGCAAACGCCTCAAGATCGGACGGCTTGCCATGGCCGATGTGGTCAAGGGGTTTGCCATGGGATTAGAAGACGTGCCGGCCGACGGTTTCGTCAAGCTGATCGCCGATGCCGATACGGATCGCATTCTCGGTGTCCACATCGCCGGCCATGAAGCGGCGTTACTCGTCCAACCGTTCGCCTATATGCTGCAGGCCGGAACGACGCTACGCGAAGTGCATAACGCCGATATCGGTTCCGAACTGACGAAGAAAGAGCGTGACCGCTATAAAGAGATGACGATCGAACCGGGCACGGTCGAGTCGATCGACCGCTCCGTCGTCATCCATCCGGCGTTGTCCGAGGCGGCCGCCTGGGTCACCCATGAACTGGTGCCGGAGGATGAATACGAAGCGAGGAACTGATGGCCGCGATCTTAACGCATGAATCGGAGCAGGTACTGCTCGACCACGCGCTCTCGGAGATCACGGAGCGTGTTGAGCGCTGGCCTGACCGTCGCGTCTTTTTGATCGTACCGGAATCGTCGAAAGCCGATGTCGAGCGCCGTTATCTCGAGCGCGATGCTTCCGGCGGCCTTTTGATGGCCGAGGTGCTGTCATTTAAGCGCCTCGCCTTTCGTCTTTTTGCCGAAGCCGGCGGTCTCGGTGTGAAGCGTCTCTCGGCGACCGGCCGCGCCGTCCTGATCGGCCGGCTGTTGCTCACCGGTAAAGCACGTTTCAACCGTTTCGACCGGCTGCGCCAAAAACCGGGATTCGCGTTTCAACTGTCGGCGCTGTGGGAAGAATTCTCCCGCTTCATGGTCGATGAAAAGGCGTTGCTCGATGCCGCCGCAAGCGAGAAGGAACCGAGAGCCAGGGCGCGCTTTGAAGATCTCGCGACGCTCTGGACGATGGTCGAAGACGCGAGGCGAAACGAAGGATTCGTCGATGCGGCGACCGACAGCCAACGTCTTATCGAGCTTTTGCAAAACGAGCAGAACCGACATCTCGATTTCCTTTCACACACATCCGTTTATGTCGCCGGATTCGGTGAACTGACACCGTTTTCCGCGACCGAAATATCGATTCTCAGTGCGCTGAACGCGCGTGTCGCGCAGTTGACCGTGCTGCTTCCGGCCGGACAGGGCGCCTCCTACCTACATGCGGCGCGCTCCTTGGAGCGTCTGGCGGGTCAACTCGCAGCCGAGATCAGGCCGCTTCGGACGGCGTCACCCATGCCGCCGCAGCATAAGTATCTCGTATACGCTTCTTCAGTCGAAGACGAGGCTCGCTTTGTCGCCGGTGAGATTCGAAGGCTCCTGACCGAGACCGATCTTAAGCGGCGCGATATCGCCGTCGGACTCGCCGATCCGGAATCGAGCCGGATTCTTGCCGACACCTTGCGGGCCTTCGATGTACCGGCCTTCATCGATGAAGCGAGCTCCGTCAAATGGACGCCATTTGCCCGCCTGATGGATGCCGTACTGAAGATCAGCCAGAGGCAGGACGATCTCGATCAGGTGATGCGCCTGCTTTCTAATCCGCTGTCCGGCATTGAGCGGGCGCTGACGGACCGGGTCGAAAACTTCTGTCTGTCGCGCGGTATCAAACGGCTTAGTGGGCTACTCGATACGACGCGCCTACCGGACGACGAGAGGGATCAGGCGGCCATCGCCGCTTGTCTGCCGCTGCTTAGAGCCGTCGATGCGCTCGGTGCCGCTTTACGTGAAGCGAGAAGCGGTGCGGCGAAAGTAATGTTGCTGCAGGAATTTCTGCGCGGACAACCGGACCTCTTCGATCGCATTGAAGCCGACATCGCACGTGACTTTGCCGATGATTACACGTTGCAGGCGACGGCGATGGCCAGGTCGGTCAACGAATGGCAGGAAAAGCTTGCGGAGGCGGCCGAGATACTCGGTGACGAGCGTATATCGCAGGCGCATTTTTGCAGCCTTCTGAGCGAGTCGATTTTCCAGTTGGAAGTGAAGCAGATCCCGGTCGGTATCGACAGGGTGCGGGTCGCGCCGCTCAGACAGATCGTGCATTACCCGAGTCGTGTGTTGTTTGTCACCGGTGTCGTGGCGGGGACGTATCCGCTGAAAGATACCGGTGCGACCTTCCTGACCGTGGAAGAGCGTAAGCATCTGGCCGATCTGGTCAGCGGTTTTCCAAACGGCAGCGACGATCATCGGTTGTCGGGAGCGGCGATCGACCGGAAAGTTCGCACGTTACCGTCACTCTCCCTCTACTTTATTTGCCCGGAAGGGAAGGATGCCCCGCTACCGGCAGGTCTCGAGGAGAAAGGCTGGCAGACGTTTGTACTCGAAGAGCAGGTGCCGGGGATGCACTGGAATCATCCGGAGGAGATCAGGCGTCGTCTGCCGCGGCTGACGGCCGAGGCGCGCCAATCTGCTGCCGTGAAACTCTGGCTTCAGGCGTTTCGAGCGGCGGGACATGAGGTCACTGATGAAGCGATGACGGCGCATTTCACGGCGGCCGAAACGGCCATACTCGATCCCGAGATCCTGGAAAAAGCCTTGGCCAGACGTTTTGTCGCGAGCGTCAGCCTGCTGCAGCTTTTCAACCGCTGTCCGTACCAGTTTTATGCCTCGGCTCTGCTCGGACTTGAAGAAAGAGATATCGGCGTTCCCGACGCCGCCGTGCAGGGCAGTTTTTTGCATAATGTCCTCCACGCCAGTGTCGAGATGTTGCTGAATATATTGGAGACGACGCCGGAAGAAAAACGCGCCAAGGCCATAGACGACTGGCTGGACGCGCTGGAACGAGGCGGACAGCAGGCGATCGAAGCGAAGATGATGGTAGAAGGCCGTGCGCGCTCGCTCGCATTTCCCGGAAATGATGTACGCGTCGTCTCGCGCTTGTCGCCCGCCATCCGAGAAAACTTGGAACGTATCAGGACACTCTATGTCGAAGACGGCGCGCGCCCCGTGGCGCTCGAATACCGGTTCACGAAGGACTCGCCGGAAGCCGTCAGCGTGAACGTCGGAGATCATGAGTATCGTTTCAGCGGGGTGATCGACCGTATCGACCGCTATCCCGACGGCAGCGACGTCCTGATCGATTACAAACGCGGAACGCACGCGTTCCGACCGGCTGACTTTGAAGCCGGTGTCGATATCCAGTTGCCTTTCTATCAAAACGCCTGGCAAAAGCTCGATCCGGCGCATCGGGTCAGCGGCTTTTACTATCAGACGCTGCAACCCTACGAGCGAGACAGCGGCTTTGCGCCGCCGGTTTCGGATCCCGATGCGCATCTGAAACATGTCGCCAAGGAGATGCAAAGAGACGAAGCGATGGCCGAGCGCGCGATCGAAATCGCCGCAGAAACGCTTCAGGCGATCGAATCGGGTGAGGTGTCAGCGATGCCTTATGTGCCGCGCAATAATAGCGAGCCTTGTCGCTTTTGTGCATACCGCGTTGCCTGCAGGCTCGATCCGCTGACCGGCAGAATCGCGCGTGCCATGGAGCAGGGAAAGCCATGAAGTTTTCGAAAGAACAACACCTGACGATCCGACATGACGCGAAGCATATGCTCGTCTCGGCGACAGCCGGCGCCGGTAAGACGACCGTGATGACCGAGCGCATCTATGAACGCTTGAGAGAAGGGTTCGTAAGCCCTAGTGAACTTTTGGTCATGACGTTCTCGGAAAAAGCGGCTACGCAGATGAAAGAACGCATCGAAAAGAGGCTCAACCGCTCGATCGCCGAGGCGCCGGAAGCGGAGAAGCCACATTATCAGTCTTTGCTCGATGCTTTGCCGGACGCATCGATCTCGACGATACACGCCTTTTGTAACCGTCTCGTCGCGGAATTTGTCAGTGATCTCGTCGACGATGACGGTGCCTTGTTTCTGGAACCGGGGTACCGTGTGCTCGATCCGGATCAGGCGGCCGGCATACTGGTCGAAGCGACCACCAAGACACTCGAAGATCTCTATATTCTGGCGAGTATGCAGACGCGTGGAGTCCTGGAAGACAGTGATAAACCGGTCCCTTCCTCATGTCCTTACGTGACGGCAGAGACAGAGCTCTTCACGCTCGCCGAACCGGTCAGCCGCGCATCCTGGCTGAAGTCGTTTCTCGAGATGACGGCCGCCTATGCACCGGGCTACAGTGATGATCGCCTGATTGAGATTTTGGGCGGCATTGTCACGCAGCTACGCAGTCTGCCCGATTATGAAAACTGGCTGAGGGGCGTTTTTTCGAAACGATTGACAACCGCGGACTTTAACCAGCAAGCGCATATAAAGGCGCTTCGTCAGACGGTCGAAGCGCTCGCCTCGGGCGCCGTCCGCGATATCGTCGAAGTCTTGCACCATCCGTATATGGATCTCGCGCGCGAACCGAAAGCGGCCAAGACGGTCGCGGCGATCGTCGAACCGTTGGAACGGGCGGCAGCCGTCCTGCCCGATTTGCTGACGGCACTCGATCCGGCAAACGACGCCTGGTGGGATGATGTATTGGAGATCGGTCAGCGACTGACCGAACTGACGCTGCCGACGAGACGCTTTGATGCGAAGAACGGTCCGTTGCAACAGTCATTTTTCGAGTTGGTAACACCGCATATCGTGCCTTTGCTGCATCTGATCGGCGGCAAGTTTAAAGGCGCGACCCTGCTCAGGGAGTACGGACAAGGTCTTGAATACGTGTTTGTCAGAACGCGCGCCGATCAGATGCTCGATGAAGAGAAGGCGCGTCCGCTCCTTTTACGCCTCCTCGAGACGGCGCTTCTCGTCGACCGCCGCTACCGGGCGCTTAAACTGCGGCAAAACAGTGTCGATTTCTCCGATTTCGAGCATTATGCGCTGCGTCTGCTCGGCCGTCCCGACGTCTGTTCGGCACTCGCGGTACGTTATAAGGAAGTCTATCTCGACGAATATCAGGACACCTCGAGTATTCAGGAAGCCGTGATCGAGAAACTGGCGCTCGGCTGCACCTTCATGGTCGGCGACGTCAAGCAGAGCATCTATCGCTTCCGACACGCCAATCCGGGATTGTTTCTGGCCCGCTCCGGCCAGTATCGTCTCGTCCGTCCGGATGAACCGCTGACGGCAGAGAAGACCGGGGATCTGTTGCTTTTGAACACGAACTACCGCAGTCGTGCCGCTGTTCTGGAGTCGGTGAATGACATGTTCTCCGTCCTGATGCAAGACGCCGCCGGCGAGATCGTCTACGACACGACACACTGGTTGAATCCGGGACGGACGGATGAATCGGAAGATAAGGCCGTGACCTTCACCCTCGTCGTCAGTAATGCACCGGAGAACACAGTCGATGACGGCGAAGAAGACGTCGATCCCGACGCGCTGAGCGCAGAGTTCAGTGCGCTCGATTTCGAAGCGTTTGCCGCTGTAAGACAGATCCGGCAGCTGATCGCTTCAGGCAGAGCGCCGGGTGACATCGTCGTGCTGGCGCGCAACCACACGATCTGCGCACACTATTTCCGCGCCCTGAAGGCGGCCGGTGTGCCGGTCTTCGGTGCCGACAACGAAGCGCTGTTCAATACAGCTGAACTGTCACTACTCGAGCGTTTGTTTGAACTGTTGATTAACGGCAATCAGGATATACCGCTGGCCTCGGTCATGCTCTCGGCTCTGGCCGGTACGCCGTTCGACGAGTCTGAACTGCTCAGTATCAGAAATGATGCCGAGGAGTCGCTGACCTTTCATGAATCCGTGTATGCGAGAGCAGAATTAGACGATCGGCTCGGTCAGAAAGTGAAACGCTTTCTCGATCAGATCGAAGGCTGGCGACGCCTCGCCGACCGGCTGAGTGTACACGATCTTTTACTTCGGATAATAGATGAAAGCCGACTTAGAACGTATGTCGCGACGCTGCCGTTCGGACCGTCGCGCGTCTCCTACCTCGACCGTTTCTCAGCCTGGCTCCGCGCTGCCGAACCGGCCGATCTGCGCGCGCTTTTGTCCGTGATCGGGGAGATGAAACGGCGCAAAGCGACGATGCATGATTTCGGTCAGGATGCGCCGGACCGACATGCCGTGCGCGTGATGACGATGCATACGTCGAAAGGACTCGAATTCCCGGTCGTCTTCGTCGTCGGTTTGAGTCAGCGTCTGAACCGCGGTCGCTCCGAGCGTTTCGCTATCTCGGAGTCGCACGGCGTTACGACCGATTTTGTCGACGAGGCGAGCGGTCGGACCTACAAGAATCTGAGGCACCACTATCATATTGAGGACCATCTGGCGGGCCAGATGCAGGAGGAACTGAGGCTCCTCTACGTAGCGCTGACGAGAGCGAAGGATCAATTGTTTATGTTCGGCTGTGCGCAGGAATTGGAAAAAGTGAGAATCCAGGCCGAAGCGCTCTTCACCGACCTCGATCCGTTCACGGTCAGTTTCGAGCGACAGCAACGTGCGTCGACGTTCGCCACCTTGCTGATCGGTGCCCTGAGACAAAAATACAGGTCAGCAGTCGATGCATGGCTCGCTGGTGAGAAAGAGGCTACCGCAGGCAGCGTCCATCTGGTTCAGGCCGTCGGGCAGCCGATCGAGATCGCTACGGACGACCTACCGACATCGCCGGAACGCGTTCTGGAGCAGCCCGATCCTGCAAAGGTAGAACGGATTGCCGCACTGCTCGATCCGACCGTACCGAACGAGGCCTCGGCCGTGGCGCCGTCGAAGTTGACGGTGTCCGAATTAAAAAGGCAGATGGACAGTGTTCTTCTGGAAGAAGCCGCCTTCGACAAAGAGATCGAGCAGCCGACGGAACAGATCGATATGGCATTTTTGGTGAACCGGCCGGATGCCCTCAGACGCGATGAAGCCAAACACCTCGGTACGGCGCTGCACACCGTCTTTCAGTTTCTCGACCTGAAGGCGCTTAGGCAACAGCCGACGGAATGGACGTACGATCGCCTGCTTGACGAGATGGTCGGATCCCGGCAATTGAGCGCCGACGATCGCTCACTCGTCCGCCCGTTTTATCAAGAGGTACTGGCCTATGCCGAATCGGAGCTGGCCGACCGCCTGCTGGCAGACGGTACGCGAATCTATCGCGAGATGCCGTTTACGCTCGCGGTGCCGACACCAGGCTTGCCGGATGAGATCACCTTGGTGCAGGGGATCATCGATCTGTGGTATCAGACGGCCGATGGAAAAGCCGGTCTGGTCGATTTTAAATCGGATCAGCTGCGGGCGGATACCGTCGAGGCACTGACCGCGCTCTACGCCGAACGCTACGGCGTGCAGCTCGACTATTATGCGGCGGCAATTGAAAAGGCGATCGGAAACGATGTACACTGGAAACAGATCTGGGCGATCCGTCAAGGCGTCCAGCTGACGCTCGATTGAGCGCTTTTTAAGGAGAGAATCATGAGACATTCGGGGACGGTGGCAAGGGGCATTCGCATGCCGATTATTCGTGAGGGCGATGATCTCGCCGCGCTGATCGTCGACAGTCTGCTCGAGACCGCCAAATACGATCAATTGACGTTTGCCGACCGCGATATCGTCGCCATCACAGAGGCGATCGTGGCGCGGGCTCAGGGCAATTATGCGAGTGTCGATCAGATCGCAACGGAAGCCGGTCGAAAGTTTCCCTCCGGGCATGTCGGCCTCGTTTTCCCGATCACCAGCCGCAACCGGTTTGCCATGGTGTTGAAGGGGATCGCCAGAGGCCTTTCGAAGATTACGCTTTTGCTCAGCTATCCGACCGATGAAGTCGGCAATGCGATCGTTGAACCGGAGCGCTTCGACGGTTCAGGTGTCAACCCATATACCGACGTCCTGAGCGAAGCGGCATTTTACGAGACGTTTGGTGAGAATCTTCACCCGTTCACCGGTGTCGACTATATCCGCTATTACCGGGAACTCGTCACGGCCGAAGGCTGTGAGATCGATATCTGGTTCGGCAACGATCCGAAAGAGGTGCTGAAGTACACGAAAGAGGTACTCGCCTGCGACGTGCATACGCGTGAGAAAACGCTGCGCGCTCTGAAAAAAGGCGGCGCCGAGATCGCGCTGTCTCTGGCCGACCTCTTGGTCGCTCCGGTCGATGGCAGCGGCTGGAACGAAGCGTTCGGTCTGCTCGGATCGAATACGGCCGATGCCGAACGCGTGAAACTCTTTCCGCGTGAGCCGCATAAAGTCGTACGCGAAGTGCAGGCCAGCCTGAAAGAGGCGACGGGCAAAGCGATTGAAGTCATGATCTACGGCGACGGTGCCTTTAAAGATCCGGCCGGTAAGATCTGGGAACTCGCCGATCCGGTCGTCTCACCGGCCTATACAGAGGGGCTCGAAGGGGTACCTTCGGAGGTGAAGCTGAAATACCTGGCCGACACCTTGTTTGCCGATCTTTCAGGCGACGAACTGCAGCGTGCCATGGTCGACTATATTCGAGAGAAAGATTCACATGAAGCGAAAGAAGGCGATGCGCTCGGTACGACGCCGCGCCGCTTGACCGACCTGCTCGGCTCACTCGCCGATCTGGTTTCGGGAAGTGGTGACAAGGGCACCCCCGTCGTCTTGATCCAGGGCTATTTTGATTCATTGGCCAGTGGGTTTAACGCCGACTAAATGACCGACTCACTACATAACACGATCCGGGTAAGCCGGATCTTTACGACGCCTCCGGTGACGTACAAATCATGCCTGCAGGCAAAGACGTACCGGTTGCTCGAACGGCTCGCCGTTTCCTATCGGCGGGTCGATACGGATGTGGCGGTCACGATGGATGACTGCCTGGCGATCGATCGGGCACTCGACACAAAGATCGTCAAGACGCTGTTTCTTTGTAACCGAAATAAATCGTCCTACGTCTTGTTTGTCACACCGGGAGACAAACCGTTTCGCACGTCGATCGTGTCAAAAGCGCTCGGCGTTTCCCGTTTGTCGTTTGCCTCTGCCGAAGACTTGCATTCGTTGTTAGGGACCGAGATCGGCGACACGTCGGTCTTTTGCCTTCTGCACGATGCGGCGGCAAAGGTTCGTCTCGCCCTCGATCGGGCCATTTTGACGACTACGGACTACGGCTGTACGGACGGCACGAATACCGGCTACCTGACGCTCGCCACACGCGATCTGTTGGAGAAAGTGTTGCCGGAGATCGGGCGGGTGCCCGAGATTATTGATGTCTAAGTAGTTAACGTTTGTCCAACAAAAAACCGATCGCCATATCATATGAACGATCGGTCGCAAGTAAAGTTAGTGTTCTTAAGTCGCTTAGTCGTCGACGGCCACCATGACGTTTGACGCTTTGACCACGGCGTAGGCCGTTTTGCCGACTTCCAGTTTCAGATCGGCGATCGCATTCATCGTGATCGTCGAGACGACTTTTTCGCCGCCTTCAAGTTCAAGCACGACGATGCCGTTGACGGCACCTTCTTCAATTTTTATGACTTTGCCTTTGAGTTGGTTTCTCGCACTCAGTTTCATCTAGATATCCTCCTGATGTCGTAAAGAGAGTCCTGCCGTCTCCTTGTCGCGGGTGACTTGCGCGGGATCCCTCTTGTTGAATTCTCACTATACCTACTATATACTACAACCGACTTATTTTACGGTACAATTCGCACGTATCGAGCCTGAGTAGGAGGTTTCATGAAAACAATCCGCACGGAAGACGCGGTCGGTCACGTCCTTTGTCACGACATCACGCGCATCGTCAAAGACGACACGAAAGGTGTCGCCTTTCGCCGCGGGCATGTGGTCACTGAGGCTGACATTCCCGAGCTTCTAAAACTTGGTAAAGCGAGTCTGTACGTCTTCGAAGCGAAAGAGGGCATGCTGCATGAAAATGATGCGGCGGCGATTTTGTATGACATCTCGGCCGGTGAACACATGACCGGCAGTGAAGTCAAAGAAGGCAAAATCGATATATATGCGGCAGAAGACGGACTGTTCCAGGTCGATGTCGAACGCCTGAAAGCCGTCAACCGGCTGGGCGAGATGATGATCGCGACGAGGCACACGAACAGCCCCGTCCGAAAAGGCGACAAACTGGCCGGAACACGCGTCATACCGCTTGTGATCGAGAGCGGAAAGATGGAGCGCGCGCGGCAAGTCGCAGGCGACGTGCCGCTTTTACGCATTCATCCTTATCGGCAGCGAAAGGCCGCCGTCGTAGTGACGGGCAGTGAAGTCGACAAGGGCCTGATCCGGGACACATTTACCCCGGTCGTGTTGGCAAAGCTAAAAGAATACGGCATAGACGATGTGCCGCATAGACTGGTCGGTGACGATCCGGAGCGGACGGTTCAGGCGATCCGTGATTTTTTGGCGGACGGTGCCGAGATCGTGCTCTGTACCGGCGGTATGAGTGTCGATCCGGACGATCGCACACCGCTCGCGATCAAGACGGTTGCCGAGCGCGTCGTGCGCTACGGCGCGCCGGTATTGCCGGGCGCGATGTTCATGCTCGGCTACGCCAAGGAAGGGCAGGCGCTGATCGGGTTGCCCGGGTGCGTGATGTTTCACGGGCGCACGATCTTCGACATTATTTTGCCGCGCATTTTAGCCGATCTGCCGATCACCTCGGACGATATCGCAGCGCTCGGCCACGGCGGGCTCTGTCTTAACTGCGACACATGTATATTCCCCAATTGCGCACTTGGCGCAGGGGTTTAGAAACAATGATTGAAAGTGAGGAGTAAAACATTGAAAAAAGGACTGATATTGATACTGGTGTTGCTCCTGACTGTCTCGCTGCTTGGCGCATGCGGACCGAAGACTGAAGCACCGAAGGACACCGGAGGCAGCGAGGCAGAGGCGGGTGATAAAGCCACTATGCTACTGGCGGCTGCGGCGAGTCTTGAAGCGAGCTTCAGAGACGAACTGATTCCGATGTTCGTTAAGGACAATCCGAACATCACGGTGGACGGTACGTACGATTCATCCGGTAAACTGCAGACTCAGATCGAGGAAGGCATGGAAGCGAGTGTTTTCATGAGCGCGGCTGTCAAACAGATGAATGCCCTCGTCGATCAGGGGAAGATCGAGCGTGAGAATGTCGTCGAACTGCTGGAAAACCAACTCGTCTTGATCACGGGCGTCAACTCCAACACGAAGGTGACGGGATTTGACAACGTCACGGAAGCGGCGACCATCGCGATCGGTGATCCGGCCAACGTGCCTGTCGGTCAGTATTCGGAGCAGGTGTTTACGCATCTCGGCAACTGGGACGACGTGAAAGCCAAAGCGAGCCTCGGCACGAACGTGACGGAAGTGTTGAACCAGGTCGGTGAAGGCAGTGCCGAAGTCGGCGTCGTGTATGCGACGGATGCTGCGCAGATTCCCGACAAGGTGAAGGTGATCACGGCAGCGCCGGAAGGCAGCCTGAACAAAGTGATCTATCCGGTCGCGATCCTCAAGGATGCACCGCAAAAAGCGGCAGCCGAGAAGTTCATTGAATTCCTGAAATCGAAGGAAGCGATCGCCGTGTTCGAAAAGAACGGCTTTAAATCGAATCTGCCCTAATGGATATTTCCGCGATCCTCATCTCGTTAAGAACGGCGGTGCTGTCGATCGTAATTACTTTCTTCCTGGGCGTACTCGCCGCATGGGGCGTCGTCTCCATGCGGCGTGAACGCGTCCGTGCCGTCGTCGACGGCATTTTGACCTTGCCGATGGTATTGCCGCCGACCGTCGCCGGGTTTTTCCTTCTATACATCTTCGGAGTCAACCGTCCGGTCGGCAAGATGCTGATCGAGTGGTTCGGCATAAGAGTCGTCTTCAACTGGACCGCCACCGTGATCGCCGCCGTCGTCATCTCCTTTCCCTTGATGTACAGGAGCGCACGCGGCGCCTTTGAACAGGTCGATCCCGACCTGATCTATGCGGCGCGCACGATCGGTATGTCGGAATGGCGGATTTTCTGGCGTGTGATCATGCCGATGGCTTTACCGGGCGTCGCCTCGGGAGGCATTCTCGCGTTCGGCAGAGGCCTCGGCGAGTTCGGCGCGACCGCCATGATCGCCGGCAATATCGCCGGACAGACGAGAACATTACCGCTCGCCGTCTATTCGGCTGTCGCCGGCGGTGACATGGAGGGCGCCTACGCCTACGTGGCGATCCTCGTCGGAATCTCGTTTATCATTGTCGTCAGTATGAATGTGCTGACGGCGAAGGAGCGGCGCGGTGTGCGCCCGAAGAACCGAAAATGAGCCTGATTGTCGATATTAAAAAAAGATATTCGGGCTTTACCCTCGATGTCTCGTTTGAGATGGAGAAAATGCCGCTCGGCATTCTGGGCGCATCCGGCAGCGGCAAGAGCATGACCTTGAAATGCATCGCCGGTATCATCACGCCGGATGAAGGCCGGATCGAGGTGGACGGTCGCGTCCTCTACGACAGCAAGGCGCGCATTAATCTGCGGCCGCAGGTCAGGCGGGTCGGGTATCTGTTGCAAAACCACGCGCTGTTTCCGAATATGACCGTCGAAAAAAATATCGCGGAAGCGCTCGACGGACCGAACCGGGAAAAAGGTGCACGCATTGAACAGTTGCTCCACCGTTTCGAACTCGACGGTCTCGGCAAACGGTATCCGTCTCAATTGTCGGGTGGACAGCAGCAGCGCGTCGCCGTAGCCAGAGTGTTGGCGAGTGAACCGGATGTGCTGCTCCTGGACGAGCCGTTTTCCGCACTCGATGCCTACTTGAAAGAGTCGCTGCAGCTCGATATGAAAAATCGGCTTGAAGATTTTGACGGATACGCCGTGATGGTGACGCATGACAGGGAAGAGGTCTATAAACTCTGCCCGTCGCTGATGCTGCTCGAACACGGGCAGGTCGACAATTTCGGTTTGACGGCAGACTTGTTCAAACAGCCGGGGACGGTCGCGGCGGCGCGTTTGACGGGGTGCAAGAACCTCTCCCGCGCGACGAAAAAAGATGACTTGACCGTTTTCGCCGAGGATTGGAATCTGACGCTTAAGACGGCCGATGCCGTTCCGGACGATCTGACGCATATCGGTGTACGTGCACACGCTTTTAAAGCGACGAACGAAGACAGTGTGATAAATATGGTAACATTCGACATACGTTCCGCCATTGAAACGCCTTTTGAATGGAATATACTGATTCAACCGGATAAAGGCCAAGGTGCTGAACCGATCTGGTGGATGTTAACGAAAGAGAGTCAGGTGTTTGAAAAACCGGCGTATCTTACGGTCGCACCGGAAGATGTGCTGCTTTTGACCGGGGGAAACAACACCACCTGATGATAGAAAGTGAAAGTCCCATGGGCGATCCTCTGACACATATTAATAAAGAAGGCGAAGCGGTGATGGTCGATGTGTCGGCCAAAGCCGAGACGACACGTGTCGCTGTAGCCGAAGGCCGTATCCGCATGAATGAAGCGGCGTTTCGCGCTATTTCCGAAGGCAGTGCGAAGAAAGGCGACGTCCTGGCGGCGGCCAGAATCGCCGGGATCATGGCGGTGAAGAACACACCGGACCTGATTCCGCTTTGCCACCGCCTCCTGATCGAAAAGGCAACCGTGACGTTTACTTTCGAAGAAGATCACGTGCTCTATGCACAGTGTGAAGTGAAGACGTCCGGCAAAACCGGGGTCGAGATGGAAGCGCTGTGCGGCGTATCGGTCGCCCTTCTGACCGTGTACGACATGGCGAAGGCGATCGACCGGAGCATGGAGATCTATGATGTACGTGTCGTCTCCAAAGCCGGCGGCAAAAGCGGTGATTATGAAAGACAGTCTCGGTAGACATATTCACTACCTCAGGGTCTCGGTGACCGACCGCTGCAATCTGCGCTGCAGCTACTGCATGCCGGCGGAAGGTGTCGAGTTTATTCCGCACGATGAGATACTGCGGTATGAAGAGATCGTCCGTCTCGTCCGGATAATGGCCGGACTCGGTGTCAATCGCGTGCGTCTGACGGGGGGAGAGCCGCTCGTCAGGAAAGGGATGCCGGAACTTGTCGAATCGTTGAAGGCGATCGACGGCATCGACTATGTCGCCATGACGACGAACGGTTTACTGCTTCCCGAGCTGGCCGAGCAACTGAAACGAAGCGGCCTCGACGCCGTAAATATCAGCATCGATACGCTCGATCCGACACGGTTTGCCGCGCTGACCGGGAAAGATGCGCTTGACGCGGCCTTGGCCGGTCTCGAAGAAGCGCTGGCGGTCGGCTTTACGAAGGTCAAAGTAAACTGCGTCTTGAGTCCGGATAGCACGAAGGACGACTGGCTCGGCGTCGCATCGCTCGCCGACAGATACGGAATCGATGTGCGCTTCATCGAATGGATGCCGATGGCCGGTGAGGAGAAACCTGAAGGACGTGTCGAGGAAGTGAAGGTCGCGTTGAGGAAAATGTATGGCGCCTTGACGCCGGCAAAAGCCGATACTTCGGGCGGTCCGGCGGCGATGTTCGAGGCGACCGGCAGCAAGGGACGCTTCGGCTTTATCGAAGCGATCAGTCACCAGTTTTGCGACCGTTGCAACCGTCTGCGCTTGACGTCCACTGGTCACCTGAAACTGTGTCTGTTCTATAACGTCGGTATTCCGTTGAAAGAAAAACTCCGAGACGGCTCGAGCGATGAAGAGATAGAAGCGGCGATTACGCATGCCGTTGCCTTTAAGCCGGAGGCACACCAAGGCGTGTTGGCCAGTGAGGTCGATGCGCCGACAATCGATGCCGCCAAAGGCATGTATAAGACAGGAGGCTGACATGTTGCAAGGTAAAGTTTACGCCGTCTGCATCAGTGAAGCGAAAGGGACACCTAAAAAAGAAGTGCCGGAGGCGTTGCTCGTCGCCGGTCACGGCATTCAAGGGGACGCGCATGCCGGCGATTGGCATCGCCAGGTGAGCCTGTTATCCGAAGACAAGGTCGAGCGATTCCGCAAAACCGGCATCGATGTCGATAACGGCGCGTTCGGTGAGAACATTCTGGTCACCGGCATCGATCCCGTGTCACTCGTCGTCGGTACGAAGGTGAGAATCGGCGAATCGTTGCTCGAGATCACGCAGATCGGCAAGGAGTGCCACACCCGCTGCCGCATCTATAACACGGTCGGCGACTGCATCATGCCGCGTGAAGGCGTGTTCGCGAAGGTGTTGGAGGGTGGCTCGGTAAAAAGAGGCGATGCCGTCTATGTCGACTGATAAGCGCTATGAAGTAGCGGTCATTATCGTCAGCGACCGTGCGTACAGCGGCGAGAGAGAAGACCTCTGTGCCGATGTGATCCGCGCGAAGCTTCTTGACTATCCGTTTGACGTATCATACGTCGACACCGTACCGGATGAAGTGGCAAAGATTCGAAAAGCGATTGGCGAGGCGGTGAAAGCCAAGGTCGATCTGATTTTGACGAGCGGCGGTACCGGTTTTTCAGGGCGCGACGTGACGCCGGAAGCGACAAAGCAAGAGATCGAGAAAGAAGCGCCCGGCATCGCCGAGGCGATCCGCGCACACAGCATGGCGATCACGAAACGGGCGATGCTATCGCGCGGCATAGCCGGTATAAGCGGAAACTCCTTGATCATCAATCTGCCGGGAAGTCCAAAAGCGGTGGCGGAGAGCATCGATGCCTTCGTCGATCAATTGGAGCACGCCTTCAAGATGATGGCCGGCGGCGGTCACTAGATTACAATAATCCCTAGTCTTTTACAGCACGCGTCGCGAGAAACGTCGGAATCTGCATCTCGTGCAGCCGATTCACGCCGTTCGTGTCTTCATAAAGATCGGTCAGGCGAAATCCGGCTTTGAGCTGGCCGCCGATCTGTTCTTCGATCGTATGTGAGAACTGGACGCCGAGACCGACTTCGACCTGTTCGCGAAGCAAGGCTTCATCTTTAAGTGGATTAAACGGTAGGCTGTGGATGATGCGCTCTTCCTTGTTGTCGACGATGTAGTTGATGCCGTTGTCACAGCCGCCGAGTAAGATGCCGCCTCGTTTCAAGACGCGGTAGCACTCGAGAAATACGGGTTCCACTTTTTCCACGTAACAGTTCGATACGGGGTGAAAGATCAGGTCGAACGTCTCGTCTTCAAAGGGCAGAGGCTCTGTCATATCGGCCCGGATCACCTCGATCTCATAACCTTCACGTGCAGCTACTATATGTTCTCGTTCGAGTTGCAGCGGAGAATAGTCGAGCACCGTGCAGATCGCGCCGAGCGCTTGAAATATCGGCATCTGCTGGCCTCCGCCAGAGGCGAGACCGAGAATTTTCTTCCCCCTTATGTCTCCGAACCATGCGGCCGGCACGTATTTTGTCGGCGTCAACTTGACCTTCCAGTCACCGGCTTTGGCCGCAGCATACGTTTCGCGATCGACCGGGATACTCCACTCCCAGCCGTCTTTGACCCATTCGTCGATCGTTTCCGCGTTGATGTCCTGATATCTGGCATGTTCTTTCATCGTTTTATTGTAAAGCTTTTTTACACTCTGTCGGCGAACTGGATATGAAGAAAATAAAACGAGGCGGCATTCGC
>DUQI01000019.1 GCA_012837885.1 Fastidiosipila sp. | reverse complement strand
GGGTCATCCGGATGGAGCAGATTGAATTTATTCAGGTTTGCATCGTTCGGAAGCCTTATCGAATTCGGTACATTGACCACAAAATAGTCATCAGCAATCAATTGATTACCGTATGATGAGGCATCCCAATCGATGTCCATGCGGAACGGGCTGAAAAGATCCAGTTACGGATCCGGTTTACCGTCCCAGCTCTTGATCTCGAAGTTCGTGATTAGGACATTCGGTCTTTCCTGCGGTGTCGCCATAATTCCGACATTCATCGGTATCATCGGCGTTTCATCTTGAGACTCCATTTCCTCAGGTGCTTCCGTCAAGGCTTCCTCTGTCTCGACTTCGGGCACTAGTTCTTCAATCTCGATTTCGAGAACAGATTCTTCTTCCAGCACCTCAGCTAAAGGCTCCGGCTCGTCCGGTGCTTCTTCCACATCTGGCACTTCGTCTGGGATGATGTCTAGCGCTTCTTCATCGGCTTCTTCACCCAGAGTTAGGTCGGCATCTTCCGATTCTACAAACGTTTCATCATCATTGATGTCTGGGGCTTCTTCTTTCTCCAAATCTACTGCCGTTTCATCTTCCGGCTCCGCGGCTAGAGTTATTACATCAGCGTCTTCTAAGACGTCGCTATCTACCGCGTCATTCGTTTCGGCATGCACCGATACGGCAGAGAGCGATACGCTGAACAGCAATAACAATGCCAATACTGCACATAATGCTTTCTTCATGTATCTCCTCTTTCCACGTAAGCTATTGCTTTGCCTACGCTTTAATAATGAGCTTTCGGCTTAAGTAGCCCACCTAGGCTAAGTTAATCCGTTAGATATAATTTAACTACTAAAGTCCGATACTTGCAAATAAAAACAATTCGCTTCGTCATCATTTTGCCAGAAACAGGGCATATGTTTTCAATTACTTGTATCTTTATGAACATTAAGCCGCTTACTATTCTATCACAAGCATGACATTGACTATACCGTGCGCTGTGTAAAAACCGTCTGTTTTGACACAACAGGTCACTGTTCCCTGCCCCGATTTACCTGCCAGAGGCATCGGTATGGAGTCGCAAAACACCGAACCTGACACATATGTGCTATTCAATAGCTGCTTTCTGCGCTAGTTTAGCGTCATGATTAATTACGCTAATGATGATTACATCGTACGCGCCAGCGCAAAATCAGGATTGATCCGCGGCTTTGCCATGCGGTCCACCGGTTTGGTTGAAGAAGCAAGGCGCCTACATGATCTTTGTCCGACGGCGACGATCGCTCTCGGTCAACTGTTGACGGCTACCGCTCTTCTGGGGCAAGACTTGAAAACAGACGATGCGTCGCTCACCTTGAATACGCGAGGCGACGGACCGTTATCTACCTTACTCACGGTTGGCGACAGGTCTGGTGAAGTCAGAGGATTCGCCGATCCGCCGGCAGTCGAAACGATCTATACGGAAGACGGGCGAATCGACATCGCGAGAGCCCTCGGTTCCGGGACACTGACTCTAAGCCGTGACGACGGACTTGAGCGTGAAGCGTATGCCAGTTCGGTTAAGCTGACGGGTGAAGGCATATCGACCGATATCGGCTCGTATCTTTTGAATTCAGCACAGATACCGAGCGTCGTCGCGCTCGGGGTGAAACTCGACCAGGAAGGCGTTAAGCACGCCGGCGGCATGATCGTTCAACTCATGCCGGGCTGGGACGAGCCACTCGCAGACTGGTTGGAAGTGAGAGCCGGCGGGTTCCCGGATATCACCTACTGGTTTGAAGAAGGAATGAACCCGCATCAATTGCTCGATCTTTTGCTCGGTGATCCGGAGATCAACTACGCCGATCCGGTACGCGCCAGTTATCGTTGCAATTGCAGCGAACAACGCATGCTCGATAATCTTTTCACACTGCCGGCAGGCGACTTAAATGAACTGATCGACGATCCAAACGGCGTCGACATCAACTGTCATTTCTGTAACCGTCACTATCACTTCGGACAGGCTGATTTAATCGCCGTGCGCGAGGCACGCAGCTCGACCGACTGATTCTTTGCTAGAGAAGTTTTTCCTTATGGCGATGGCTGATAAGGTGTCGCGCCTTCACGGTAAATGATGTCAAACGCTTCGCCAAAACGGCGCGGTGCTGTCATGCCATCGTCTCTGCGCTGTATCTGCTGAATCTGAACACCGAGCATGATGGTCGGGTTATTCATATCGAAGCCGATAAACCAGCTATCGATTCCCGGTTTGCCCGACTGCTGATCGAACGCGACCTCAGCCGTCCCCGACTTTCCGGCCAGCGCTGCATACGGTCTGTCGACCGTGTTGACATGCGTACGTTCGACCGATGCGCGCATTGCCGATAAAAGTGATTGACGCGTTGCCTCGGAGGCTATATCCGTTTTCCATACTTCCGGTTCCTGCGACTTTATGAGTCTCGGCTTCATAATGTTTCCGGTTAAAACGCCGCTGAAGATGTCGGCCAACTGCATCGCCGTGATCTGAAACTGCCCCTGACCATAAGCAGCATCGGCCAGCAGCACTTCATTATCGAAAGTACCGTCGTTTGTCACCTGTGAACGATAAAACGGATACTCGGTCGGTATATCCTCGCCGACACCAAAGCCTTGTTGCCACTGGGTTAGAAAACCTTCCTTGCCGGATTCGACCGCCACTTGAGCAAAGAAGATATTGTCGGACACGACGATCGCCTGTTTCGGATCCTGCGGTTCCATATACTCGACGAGTCTCGTCACCTTGTAACCGCCCCAGGCCGGCCCCGGCTGCCACTGTTTATCTGTAATCGTCTTGATCGTCTGATCGTTGATCACACCGAGGTTATAACCGGCCATGAAGGTCAGTATCTTGGCAGTCGACCCGGGTGCGTACGGCAGTTGAAAGCGATTAACCATCGGAGTCGAAGGATTATTTAACAGATCGTTATAATCCTGACTCGAGATCCCGCCGACAAATAGATTCGGATCGAACGACGGCACCGACATCAACACTAAAAGATCACCTGATTCCGGGTGAATCCCCACGACCTGCCCTTCATCATCTTTGAAATGCTCATAGAGCGACTGCTGCAGTTCGCTGTCGATCGTCAGTTGAATATCCTGCCCGTCGCCGGAGGCGCGTTCATAGAGCACGGTGCGCGTGCTACCGGACAAGTATACGGTGACGCCCAAAACGGGACGCAGCTGTTCTTCAAACAGTGACTCCAAACCGCGCTTACCGATGATGTCACCGACGCGGTAGTAACCGCTGCTTTTCTCGATCTCGTCATTCGTGACTTCGCCGACATACCCGATGAGGTGGGCGAGCGATGCTCCGGCCGGATAATGGCGCGACTCGGAACGACGTACGGTCAAGCCAAACTGAGGCAGGCGTTCCATCTGTTCCGTCGACAGATTCTGGGTCGTGATCAAGGGGACAAACATGCCGGGACCGATCCAACTCTGCCCCATCGTCTGTTCGATCTTTTCGACCGATAATCCGAGCAAATCGGCGACCTCGCGGTTTGACTCCGTGTTATAAGAGCCGGCCACCGCGCCGACCGTGTACTTTACGCCTTCGGCCGCGAGCGGGCGCATATTGCGATCGTAGATATTGCCGCGCTTGCCGCGTGACGTTTCGACCAAAAGGTCGTTGTCGTCGGTCAGGCCGGGAAAGATCAAGGCCGGGGTCCAGTCGAGTTCCCAGCGGTTTTCCTGAACGTTTCTTAGATATGTCAGAGTCAGCGGACGTTCCATCCGCCCGTAGCGCGTTTCAAACACCATGTCGGCTTCGAAGACCTGAATATTCTGATCCGATGCGCGATCGAGTTTTCTTGTATTCACAAGATCCATGGTCAGCACGCCGAGACGCTCGACAATCTTCTCGTGACGCTCGGTGATCTGCTCGAGTGAGACGGCGCGATGTGAATCGAATGTCAACCAGTTCATCAGGACAGGCCACTGCTGATTCCTGATCAGAGAAAATATCGTATCGATCTCATCGTCGCCGGCCGGCCGCGCCGTCTCTCCGATCTGAACCGGTGCAGTCACAGACGGCCGTTCCGCCATCTCCATGTCACACGCCGTCACGGCGAAAATCAGGATGAAGGATATCAACAATAAGCCGACGCGTTTCATAGTATTACCGATGCAAAAGTGAAAGGAAGCTGGTACCAATCTCAAGCGATTCGACCTCAAGCCAGTCACAGATCGTCTGTCCGACATCGGCAAACGTCTCTCTCACACCGAGCGAAATCGCTTCTTTCATGTTTTTCATGTAAGCAAGTACTGGAACCGACTCTCTCGTATGGTCGGTACCGGGATAAAAAGGATCGACGCCGTGGTCTGCTGTCAAAATAAGTAGATCCGCGTCAGTCATCTCGGCAATAACCTCGGGAAGCCTCTCATCAAACGCTTTTAATGCATTCGCATACCCTGTAGTGTCGTTACGATGTCCATACTTCATGTCAAAGTCGACGAGATTCGTGAAGATAAGCCCACTGTCGACGTTTTGCATCGCTTCCAGCGTTTTCGTGACGCCCATATCGTTGTTTTTAGACTCCAGCGCATCCGTGATCCCTTTGCCGGCGAAGATATCTTTTATTTTGCCGACCGACATCACCGTAAGGCTGGCCGCCTTGATCTTGTCGAGCATCGTCTCGGCGGTCGGCTCCAAGGAAAAATCTCTGCGCCGCGGCGTTCTCTCGAAGGATCCTGGAGTGCCGACGAACGGTCGCGCGATGACTCGTCCTACGGCATGTTCGCCGGTCAAGATATCCCTTGCCGCCTGCGAATAGCGATAGAGGTCTTCTATCGGCACGATATCCTCGTGAGCTGCGATCTGAAACACACTGTCGGCCGACGTGTAGACGATCAGCTTGCCGGTCTCCATGTGTTCTTTGCCGAGCCGCTCGATAATTTCCGTACCGGAAGCCGGTACGTTGGCCAGCACACCTCTGCCGGTCGCTTTCTCAAACGCATCGATGATCTCCGGCGGGAATCCTTCGGGATACGTCGGAAAAGGACGTTCTAAGATGTCACCGGCGATTTCCCAGTGACCGGTCGTCGTATCCTTGCCGGCCGCTTTGGCTAGTGCACGGCCGTACGCACCTTCGATCGGCGTCTTCGTTTCCGGCAGTTCGGCCAGTGCTTCCTGATCCGCCGTGCTGCGCACGACCTCTAGAAGACCGAGCCGCTCCATATGCGGCAGTTCCGGCTTCATGTGGCGATAGATATTGAGAAGCGTATTCGCTCCTTCATCACCGTACGCTTTCGCGTCAGGTTGTGCGCCGACACCGACGCTGTCGAGAATGATCAGGATGACTCTTTTATTCATGGTTTTTACCGCACCCCTTCGTGTGCTTTAAACGCGATGTCGATCAGGCGGTTCACGAGCTCGCTGCCGCTGACGCCCGACGCTTCCATCAGCTTCGGATACATCGAGATGCTGGTGAAGCCCGGCATCGTATTGATCTCATTCAGATAGACGCGGTCATTTTCGACAAAGAAGTCGGCACGGCATAGCCCGCTGCCGCCTACTGCCGTAAAGGCACGCGCCGCGAGATCGGCGATTTTCCGGCTCGTTTCCTCAGGCAGCGGTGCCGGGATCAAAAGCTCGGACGATGGATTGTCGTATTTTGCTTCGTAATCGTAAAACTCTGCCGCCGGCAGGATCTCGCCTGCGATCGAGACCATCACGTCGCCATCGTGACCGAGTACCGAGACCTCGATTTCACGTCCATCAGACGCCGCTTCAACGAGCACTTTGCTATCGTGTTCAAACGCTGCCTCTACGGCATCCGCGAGCGCTTCCGGTACTTTCACTTTTCTCACACCGATCGAAGAACCAGCATTCGCCGGCTTGACAAAGCACGGATAGCCGATACGCGATGTGACGTCTTTTTCCAACTTGTCTTTATCGTACTCGAATTGCCTGACACTCAGATAATCGACCTGCGGGATGCCGGCTGTCGCAAAGACTTGCTTCGCGATATCTTTATCCATCGCCACGGCAGATGCCAACGTGCCGCATCCGACATACGGGATGCCGGCGAGATCGAGAAGGCCCTGCACCGTGCCATCCTCCCCGTTCTTACCATGGAGTACGGGAAACACGACATCGGCCTTGAGCGGCGTAATACGGCCGTCTTCTTCGATGAAGAAGCCGCTGCCCGACGCATCCGCTGTCGCGTATACACGCTTGTTTTCTTTTTGTTTCCACGACTGATCCGCGATCTCGGACCGCTTCGCATCCGTCAGAAACCAACGGCCATCCTCCGTAATGCCGACCGCCAAAACATCATAAAGTCCGCCGGCGCGAATCGTGTCGATCACGTAAGAGGCGGACAGGCAAGAGATCCGGTGCTCACTCGATTGACCACCGAAAAGTACCAACACCGTTTGGCGGCTTGTCATTGCAGATCCTTGTTGTTTTTCTTTATGTAGACGAGCATCTCTGTCAGTTGCTTATCGAGATCATTGAGGATGCCTTTCGCATACTGCACGGCATTTTCCCGGATCTCCGTGCTCTGGGCCTGCGCCTGCTGCAACATCTCCGATGCTTCCATTCTCGCCTGCTGCGTGACTTCGTGCTCATCGATCATACGCGCTGTCTGTGCTTCCGCATCACGCATGATCGACTCGGCTTCCTTCCTCGCTTCGGCGATCAATTGCTTGTTTTGCTCCAGGAGCCATTTGGCCTGAGACAGTTCTTCGGGGAGCCCTTCTCTCACCATGCGGAGCATAAACAGCATATCGTCACGGCTGATCACGCATTTATCGCTGAGCGGCACATTTCTCGCCGATCCAACCATATCTTCCATACGCGCAAGCAACACTTCGATCTGTTCTTTTTTCGGTTTGCCGCCTGCCTGTCCCGCCTGACCGCGTCCGACGCGCTGTACGGGTAATCCTTCACGTTCGTTCATATCTTTCCTCCATTACCTTTTGGTATAACGTCTTTTTATCAAATCAACCGCACACGGCGGTACCAGTTCAGTGATATCACCACCGAACCAGGCGATGCTGCGCACGATTGAAGAACTCATATAAGCGAGCCGGCCGCTCGCCGGCAAAAATATTGTATCGAGAGACGGCTCCATCGCCCGATTCGCTTCAGCCATCACATACTCATAGGCGTAATCGACCTCGTTGCGGATCCCTTTGACGACGGCCGTCACGCCATGCGTTTTCGCATAATCGACAAGCAATCCGGCGTGCCGGTCGACCGACACATTCGTCATACCGTCCAGCGCGCGCTTGACGAGATCGTAGCGTTCCTCGAGCGTCAGTACGGTCTGTTTCTTTTCATTGTCCATGACGAGCACGATTAAGTGGTCGACAAGTCGACTCGCGCGTGAAATCACGTCGATATGACCGTTCGTAATCGGATCAAACGTACCTGGACAAACAAACTTACGCATGGTTAACCTACTGTTTTGTGTAGAAGAATAGCATTGCGCTACCGTACCTGCAACGTCTAGAATGTTCCAATCCTGTTACAAAGGGCGCAGTATCAAGGGTTTTCGGGGCTTCGAGGATGAAGCTACCGCCTTTATCCAAAAGTTCATGGATGTGCTTTTCTATCTTATCGATCTGGGCTTTGACATCCGGCCACGGCGGATCGGCGTAGATCAGATCGAAGGTTTCTCCTTCGGCGATAAGCAGACGGCAGGTCCGATCGGCCGAGCCGCCCAACACGCGTGCATTCTCTTCATAACCGGTGCTTTTGATATTTCTTGTCAACATCGCGCGCACTTTTCCGGAAAGCTCGCTGAATACGACATGCGACGCTCCTCTCGAGAGGGCTTCCAGTCCGATCTGCCCACTACCGGCAAAAAGATCGAGAAAACGCGCATCCTTCAGATCCGGTTGCAAAATGGAAAACAGTGCTTCCTTGGTGCGATCCCCCGTCGGACGCGTCATCTCCCCTTTCGGCGCGAGTAACGGCAGTCCCTTTTTCTCACCGGCGATAATTCTCGGCATACTAGAGCACCAGATTCATGAACTGTTCGCCGAAGCGTTCACCGATCGCCGGTAACAAAAGGCGATGTTCCGGACCACTAAGCAGCGGATCGGCCGCCAGTATCGCTTCGACATCTTCGGCGACTTCATCGATCAGGTGCTTTTCCTCGTAAAGATTAACGAGACGAAACTCGGGCAAACCGTGCTGCCTCGTCCCGAAAAAGTCGCCCGGTCCGCGTTGTTCGAGATCGGCTTCAGCGAGACGAAATCCATCACGGTTTTTGCAAAGCGTGACGAGTCGCTTGCGCGACGCCTGCACATTCGTGTCACTCATCAGAATGCAGAGACCTGGCAAATGACCGCGCCCCACCCGGCCCCGTAGCTGATGCAACTGGGCGAGCCCGAAACGCTCCGCGTTTTCGATCACCATCAAGGTCGCATTCGGGTGATCGATGCCGACTTCGATCACAGTCGTGCTGACCAGGATGGCCGTTTTGCCGCTTATAAATCGTTCCATCACCTGATCTTTTTCTTTCGCTTTCAAGGAGCCGTGTAAAAGACCGACTTCTAGATTGGGAAAGCGCGTCTTCAGATGCATGTAGACGTCGGTCACCGCCTGCAGATCGATCGCCGCCGATTGCTCTATCAAGGGACAGACAACATATATCTGTTCCCCCCTGGCCGCCGTCTTCTCGATAATGCCTTCGACCCTTTGACGATCTGCCGAGCGCGCCGTATATGTCTTGATCTCCGGCCTGCCGGGCGGCACGCCTTCGATCACCGAGACGTCGAGATCGCCGTAGACAATCAAAGCCAGAGTGCGCGGGATCGGGGTCGCCGACATAACGAGCAGGTGTGGCCTGCGCTTCTCGTCTTCTTTCAACAGACGCTGCCGCTGTAACACGCCGAAACGATGCTGTTCGTCGGTGATCGCAAACGCCAGATTTTTAAACTGCACGTCCGGCTCTAGGAGCGCATGGGTCCCGACGGCGACATCGATCGATCCATCCGATAAGCCCTCTAAAACGGCTCGACGCTTGGCGGCCGGCATCTGTCCGGTCAACAAAGCCAGCGTGAGCCCGGTGCCATCAAAAAGACGCTGCAACGTCTCATAATGCTGACGCGCCAAAACGGCGGTCGGCGCGAGAAACGCCGATTGACCGGATGCTTTGGCCGCAAACAAGATGCCGCCTGCTGCGACGACCGTCTTGCCGGAACCGACATCGCCTTGAAGCAGCCGGTGCATCGGTGTTGGTTTCGAGATCCCGCCAACGATTTCATCGAGCGAGCGTTTCTGGGTTGACGTCAACGTATAAGGCAAGGTTGAAAGCCAGGCCGCGAGTGCCTCTCTTGCTTCATCGGTGTTTTTCAGTGTCGGTGCCAGCGCATCCAACTCGCGCCTTTTGGCCATCACCGACAAAGCCAGTTTGGCCAGAAAGAGTTCTTCATACTTAAAACGGTTCAGCGATAAAGAAAGGGCGTGTTTATCGGCTGGAAAGTGAATCGATTGAAAGGCGAAGCGGCGTTCGGCCATACGGTGCTTCAGGCGTAGCGACTTTGGTAAAAACTCCTGCGGTATGAGGTGCCCCAGATTGAGCGCCTGGCTGATCGCATCACGCACGATTTTTTGGGTCAGTCCGGCCGTCATGCGGTAGATCGGCAAAAGCGGCGGCAAGTCCTGCCCCTCTTTTACAAATTGCGGACTCATAATCTGGAGCTGCGTCCCCTTCTTTTCGATCTGACCGCGAAATAAAAACGTCGTGCCGGCTTTCAGCGTCTCGGACAGCCACGGCTGATTGAACCAGACGGCACGAATCGTCAACGATCCGGCTTTCAGCTGCGCCCGGATGGTGCTTTTTCGGCCGTAGCGGTTGACCGTCGCGTCGCGTGCCACGGTCGCCTTGAAAACGCCCGGTTCACCATCTGAAAGTTCCTCCGGTTCACTGATTTTCGACCAGTCTTCGTATAGTCGCGGATAAAAGAAATAAAGATCGGTGAGCGATTCGACACCGAGTTTTTGTAGAAGCGCTGCCCGTCTTTCAGAGATGCCTTTCAGTGACCTGAGCCCGCTCACGTCAGGCACCGTCGACACCTACCTTCGGGCAGATGTCCGCCAACACACAACTGCTACAACGCGGCTTTCTCGCCACACAGATCTCACGACCGTGAGCCACCATCAGGTGACCGAATTTCACATAATGCTCCTTCGGCAACACTTTTTCCAGATCACGCTCGACGCCTGTTGGATCGTTTTTTTTCGTCAAGCCGAGTCGGCGCGCGATGCGACCGCAATGCGTGTCGACGACCACACCTGGTATACCGAAGCCGTCGCCTCGAATCAGGTTGGCGATCTTTCGCCCGATGCCAGGAAGCTCCAAAAGATCCTTCATCTCCGACGGTACCTTGCCTTGATGCTTTTCTTCAATCAGACGCGAGGCACCGACCAGAGCTTTGGCCTTGTTCTTATATAGTCCGACACTCTGGACGAGCGGTTCGACATCGGCCGGTTCCGCTTTGGCCATCGCCTCCGGCGTCGGGTATGTGCGAAGCAGATCAGGCAAGGTCAGGTTGACTCTTTTGTCTGTGCTTTGGGTGGCCAGTATGCCACCGACCATCAACTCAAAATGATTGGAAAAATCGAGCGTGCAACGTGCATCCGGATAGGCGCGTTGCAGTCGTTCGACAATTTCTCTGGCGCGTGCTTTCTTGTTCAATCCCTCAGTTCCCTCAAATAAACAGTCGTCGTAAAGTAACGGCGTGTTTCCGTTCGATACAGCGTGATCATAGCACGTTCCCCGACTTGGCGTTTACTAAGAAGCGCGTTCAACCGCTCCAGACTGTCGACCGATTCACCGTCGATCGAGATGATCACATCGTTCGTCTGCATATCGGACGAAGCGGCAGGTCCGTCCGGCAAGATTTCCGCGATTAAAAGGCCGTCAGGATAATTGCGCGACGCGGCGATTTTTCCGTATTCATCGCTATCCATGACACGAACACCGAGGCGGACGCGACGCACAAGCGACGGCGGCTCCTTGTTTTCGAGCCGTTTGACGACATCGAGCAAAACGTCGACCGGTAACGCGTACCCCATAATATCGGAATAGTCTTTGGCGACATTACTGTTGATCAGGCCGATCAGATGTCCGTCGGTATCGAGTAGCGCGGCTCCCGACATAATCGGCGTGACGAACGCCGACGTCTGAATCATGCCCATCTCCAAGCCGTCCTCAAAATACGTGCGCCGCATATTCCCGGTCAGGTAACCGACGCTCAAGGTCAAATCGGTCATGCCGATTTCCGACCCGCCGAGCGCGACCAAAAAATCGCCGAGATGCAGCACAGGTTCCGTAGCGAACGAGATCGGCGTCAAAGAATCCGGCGGCTCAACCAACTGGAGTAAAGCGACATCCGTGTTGCGGTCGTACTCGATCATCTCCAGAGCGAACGGTTCACTCTCGTCAGGCAGATAAGCGAGTGCGACGGCCGACTCGTGGAACACCCCGTTATAGGTCAGGGCGAACGAGAGATTCGAGATCGGTGTGACGATGCGCCCCTTATCATCGATCACCACGCCCGAAAAGAGCGCTGCCCGTTCCGGCGTGTCGCCTCGCTCCGGCATGCTGACGTAGATCGTCACAATCGCCGGCTTTGCCCGCTCCACCGCTTTCTTGATATAACCGGTGGCCGGACTGCCGATCAGTTGAAACGGCTCGGTCGGTTCCGGCGTCGGTTCCGGTGTCGGTTCAGGCGTCGGGGACGATGTGGGCTCAGGCGTCGGCACGGCCTCCAACTCGGACTCGCTCGCTTCCGGTGTCGGCATCGGCTCCGCTGCCGTCGTCGTGGTCGGAGATTCGGTCGGTTCGGTCAGCGTTGGCGTCGTCTGCATACGAGTAACGATCGGCTCCGTCCCCTGATTCGAAGCGACATCTTTGCCGGGTATCGACCCGCTGATAAAAGAATCGGAAAGTCCCGGAACGAGCACCATGACTAAAAAGAACAAGACGATCGCAAGTAGACCGGAGATCAAGGCAGGCCAGAACCAGGCCGGCGTACGTCTTCTATATCCCGAAGGATTGTTTCTTTCGTTCTTATTCATGCCAGCTCCAGACTAAACGTAAATTTCGCACCGCCGAGTGTCGACCTGCCGACCTCGATCGGCTGACCGTGTGCGAGAAGCAGGTTTCGCGCGATATAGAGGCCGAGACCGGATCCTTCGGACTGGCGGCTCTTGTCGGCCTTATAAAACTGCTCGAATATATGGCGCTGATCCTCTGCGGCTATACCGGGACCGGAATCAGAGATGACAATCGTCAACACGCTGCCGCCGATCTGCTTTCTGCTTTCAATCTGAATTTTACCGCCCTGCGGCGTAAAACGGATCGCGTTGATCATCAGATTGGTGACGATACGCACGACCGCCGCTTCATCGGCCGTGACGAAGCAGTGCCCCTCCTGATCACCATGAAGCAGTGAGTTGACCGTCAAATCCTTGCCTTGAAGCTGCGGTTCCAAGCTGACCAGGGTCTGTTTCAAGAGCGCATTGAAGTCGACCTTTTCGAAACGCAGGCGGCTCTTGTCTTCACTCAGCACGACGCTGAACAACGTATTGATCAACTGCTGGACGCGATCCGTCTCATTTTTTACGACTCCGAGATAATGGGCGAAGCGATCGTCCGGAATCGTGCCGTCGAGCATCCCGCTAACAAATCCCTTGATCGAGGTCACCGGCGTTCTGAGATCGTGCGAGATTGAATTCATGAATTCGCGCCGTTCTTTTTCACGCAGTTCGAATTTCTCCACGAGCGTATTAAACGTACGGATCAAGAGCATCATGTCGTCGTTTTCCGGTGACGGCTCGTCCCTAAGGACCGGCGCGATCCCGTTCGCATCGACGCCGGCTCTGGCCGTCAGATCTCCCATATAGACCTGCTCGGCTGTACGGGTCAGATCCGATATCGGCTTCGTGATCTGATTCGACAGCCAGATGATGATGATCAAAGAGAGAAAGAACGCGATCAGGAAAGAGAGCGGCACCGAATTCGACTGTAAGAAGGCTCCCCAGGTCGGCGGGGTCGTCGACTGGATCAAGAGGACCTCACCGGCATAAGCGCCTGTCGTCGAAGCCAGCGGCGTACCGGCGATCAGCCACCCCTGATCACTCGGCAAAAGATCGCGAAAAGGCGTTCGCGACGCGGCTCGCGCAAAACCGGTCTGGCTGTCGTTTAAATAGAGGTTGGCGAGCAGACGTCTCTCCCCATCTTCGGCGACCGCCAGGCGCTCCAGCGTCGACTGAGGTATGCCTGTGTCGTAAATAATTTCGCCGCGCGGATTGATCACCCAGACCAGAGCGTTCGTCGAGCGCGCCGTGAATGTCACATAACCGGTGACGTGAAAGTCTTCGATCTCGAGTCGATCGCGACTCAATCCCTGCGAGACTTTTCTTGCGACTTCAGCCGAACTGCGTTGCAGCTGTTCCAACTGCTGATTGCGATTCGCCGCGTTCGAAAGGGCGAAATAGACGGTACCGAGAATCAAAAAAATGGCCAGGATAAACATGGCCATCTTGATAATCGTGCGGCCGTAGATCGAACGCATAAATTGCGGTCGGAATCGCTTCACGCCGTCTGTCCTTCGCTCGTTTCAAATTTATAGCCGACTCCCCACACCGTCTTCAACTGCCAGTTTGGGTGATCGATCAGGTCGAGTTTTTCTCTAATCCTTTTGACATGCACGTCGACCGTTCTAGTGTCGCCGAAGAAATCACGTCCCCAGATATTGTCGAGAATCTGTTCACGGGTGAACACTCGATTCGGGTGCGACACCATAAAGTGCAACAGTTCCAATTCTTTGGGCGGCATGTCGATCGCCTTGCCGGCGAGAAAGACAGAGTAGCGCGAGCGGTCGACAATGAGATCGTCGGCCTTGACGAGTTCTCCGCGGCTCTCGTCTCTTTCACTTTTTTTGGTGATCGCATCGATTCGGCGTAAGACGGCCTTGACTCTGGCCAACAGCTCCTTCGGTTCGAACGGTTTTTCCACGTAATCATCGGCGCCGAGTTCGAGACCGACGACCTTATCGAGTGTTTCACCGCGCGCCGTCAACATGATGACCGGCACGTCGCTCTTTTTTCTCAGATCGCGCAGAATATCGAACCCGCTCTTGCCGGGAAGCATGAGATCCAAAATGACGACATCCGGTTTCTGGTTCACGATCTCCACTTCAGCCAGATCGCCGCGCCCGACCGTCGCCGTGTCGAAACCGTCCTTTTCGAAATAGAGCCGGAGCAGTTCCTGGATATTCATGTCATCATCGATGATCAGAACTTTTTTCACGTCTTACTTCCCTTCATGTCGCTTGAGTCGCTCCAGTTCGTCCAGGAAGGACGCTACGTCGTCGAACTCACGGTAGACGGACATAAACCGAATATAGGCGACCTCGTCGATCGCACGTAGATGATGCAGCACCGCCTCACCGATCTCCGCCGTCGAAATCTCACGTCGCATCTGATGGGCTTCCGATCGTTCGATCGCATCGACGATCGACTCGATCGCTTCGAGCGAGACGGGGCGCTTCTCACAACTTTTCATAATACCGGCGATCAACTTGCTACGGTCGAACGGCTGACGGCTCAGATCTTTCTTGATCACGATCAAGGGCGTCGTCTCGACTCTTTCCAAGGTTGACCAGCGGCGCTGACAAGAAAGGCACTCCCTGCGCCGGCGCACCATGACACCGTCATCGGACGGCCGTGAATCGACCACCCGATCATTGTCGAGATCACAATACGGACATTTCAACGGTCCATCCTCCCTTTTTAAAAACGACCGGCAGGATAATCCCGGCCGGCCGCTTTGCATTCATATTGCGAACGACGAACGTTCGTTATTCACTCAGATCGTCGTCGTTATCTTGCAAGAACCAGGGTAGCACGCGGCCACTCTTGCCTGACTGTCCCTGTCCGCGACCACGCGTTTCACGGCGCGGTGCTTCTTCCAGCACTTCCGCCTCTTCATTACGCGTCCGCTGCGTGCTCTGCGAGACACGCTGGATCAGGTCGGCCATATCTTCTTTGTCACTGTCTTCCTGGCGGTAGAAAGCGTCGATGTTCGACTGGCGCGGTGTCTGTACAGGCACCGTACGCGGGCTCTCGTAACGCTGCGGCATGACGAAGTCCAGATCATCCTTACTCATCGGCTCGCGCTCCGGCTGACGATGACCGAAGACTTGCTGCTGCGGCTTGATCGATTTTGAAAGCGTCGTTCCGTCACCATCAAAGCGACTCGCGATGATCGTGATGATCACATCGTCTTTCATGTTCTCATCGATCACGGCACCGAAGATGATGTCGGCTTCAGGCGACACGGCTTCTCTTACCTGCGAGGCCGCCTCGTTGATCTCCTTCAGCTTCATGTCGTGACCGCCCGTGAAGTTGATGATGATGCTATGCGCACCGTCGATCGTCGTCTCCAGAAGTGGGCTGTGCATCGCCTGCTTGACGGCTGTCGCGGCACGGCTCTCGCCGGCGCCTCTGCCGATGCCCATATGACACAGGCCGGCATCCGTCATAACCCGGCGCACGTCCGCCAGGTCCAAGTTGATCAGACCAGGCACGGCGACCAGATCGGAGATACTCGATACACCGTACTGCAGGACACGATCGGCCAAACCGAACGCTTCGTCGATCGACGTATCGTCCGAGGCAATCTCAAGGAGCTTGTCATTCGGCACGACGATCAAAGAATCGACGAACTGCTGCAGTTCGCGGATACCGCGCTCGGCATTCTGCCGGCGACGCGATCCTTCGAAGCGGAACGGCGTGGTCACCACGCCAACCGTCAGGATACCGAGCTTCCTGGCAATGCTCGCGACGATCGGTGCAGCGCCGGTACCCGTACCGCCGCCCATGCCGGCCGTTATAAACAGCATGTCGGTGCCTTCGATCATCTTTGAGATCTCTTCGGCATTTTCCTCCGCCGCTTTTTGTCCGATATCGGGTTGCGCACCGGCTCCGAGCCCGCGCGTAATCTTTAAACCGATTTGAATCGTCTCGTTGGCTTTACTTCTGGCTAATGACTGGTGATCCGTGTTGACCGCGATAAACTCGATCCCCTGGACCCCGCCTTCGATCATGCGATCGACCGCATTACAACCTGCCCCGCCGACACCGACGACACGAATCGTTGCAATCACATCCTGATCGTATCCGAAACCTAATTGAAATTCTGCCACGTCCCAACGCTCCTTTCGCGAATCCTTTTTTCGCTCTGCATACATGTTATTACAAGTATACAACCGTTATTTTTTTGGTTCAATGCTAGCGAAAGTTCATGGATTCGCTACCAAATCCGGTTCATGATACACCTTGTAAAGGCTTAAGACAATAGCATTTGCCGAAATGGTACGAGAAAAAGCCGAAAAAGCCGGTATTGGTAATGACGTCAAGACTTAAGCGAAGAGTATGTATCAGGCCAATGAATCATCGTCATCGAAGTCGAGTTGACGATCGCGTCGGAAGCGGCGCAGCAAAAGTCGACGCATGCGGCCGACATTCTGGAAGATACGATTTCCGAAAGCGAACAGCGAGACAAAGACGAGCGGGATATTCAGCTGCTCGCCGAGCGCCGTAATAAGCAGGGCGATCGCCAGATTGAAGGCAAGACCGGTAAGAAACAGGGTCGTGGAAAAACGACCGCGCAGTTGCGCCGTCGTGCCGCCGATGACGGCGTCGAGCGTCGCCAAAATGAGCACCGCTACGTACGACGCGTATGCCGGCGGAATGCTGATGTTTAACAACAGCCCCAGAACAAGTCCGATAATGATGCCGATCACTGGAATCATGAGTCTATTCTACCTGTCATCTTCCGTAAATACGATGCCCTCGGCACCGAGGCTGATTTCGCCGCTGCCGCGGTTTTCCAAAAGTCCCTGCTCAATCAGTTCAGACAAGGTCACGACGTTCTTCGGCATCGCACTGTTGTCTTCTAAAATGACGCGCCAGTTCTGCCCCGTACTCAAGACGAGGTGTAACCGAACCTTCCCTTCCATAATCGTGATCTGCCTCGTCAATAGCATCAGCTGATGCTCGTAATTGAGTGATTTGTCTGCCGCGATCATGGCGGCCGTGATCCGCAGCGCGAGATTGAACTGGGTCTCGTCGACCGGCAGCTTTTCGCCGACGGTGACGGATCCGGTCAGCGTCAATCCTTCCGTCACCGGCAAGAATGCGGACGGCGCTTCACGCAGTGAAATGACGTTCGCCTGAGAATCGAGCAAGGCGAATCCTTCCGGCACTCTGGCCGTCACAACCTCCGGTTTATCGACGACTTCAACCCGGATCGTCGAAGGAAACTGAAAGCGTACCAACACCTGATCGAGGATCGGAAATCTTTGGAGCAAAGCCTCTTCAAGATCGCCGTAGCGTAGCCCGATCCAGCGGTCGGCGCTAGGACCGAGACCGACGACGAAAAAAGGATCACCTTTCGGTTCGACGACCGGTAGGATATCACTCGCGATCAACGACGTTTGACCGTAAATCTGGACTTTCTTTAAACGAAACTGCGGCAGATACGCGAGCAGGGCGACGAGCGCCAGCAAGATCGCAAAGGTGGCGACGAAGGCAAGCGGAAACGGTCGCTTGGGTCGGCGTCTTTTACGCTTAACGGCCATTTTTCCTGATCCGGCCAAGCTCCTGATAAATGATGTCCAGCGC
Organism: Fastidiosipila sp.; assembly: GCA_012837885.1. Taxonomy (GTDB): domain Bacteria; phylum Bacillota; class Clostridia; order Saccharofermentanales; family DTU023; genus DUPJ01. Next base: position 24,426 of record DUQI01000019.1, on the reverse strand, counting down.
GTCATGAATCGCCAGACGCTTGGCCGACTGTCCCATCGTCTGACGCTTTTCCGGATTCTCGATCAGCTGTTCGATCGCCGAGACGAGCCAGCTGGCCGTCAGATCTTTATCTTGTATCATCTCGGCTGCACCGGCATTTTCCATGCTAGTCGCATTGAACGTCTGATGGTCGTTCGCGGCAAAAGGATACGGCACGAGTAAAGACGGCGTTCCGGTCGCCGCAAGTTCGGCACACGTCATCGCCCCAGCCCGGCCGATAAACAGATCGGCCGCTGCCATCCAGTCCTCGACATCGTGCAGGTAGGGCACGGCGGTAACGCCGTCGACAGCGTTCACTTTACTTAGAAACTCAGACGCCTTTTCGATGCCGGTCGACATCTGGATGCGCACGTCATGCGACTCGCGCAACGTCTGCCAGGCCGGCTCATCGGCCAGCGCGATCACTGTATTGGTCAAGGAGTTGGCTCCGAGCGAACCGCCGAGCAACAAGATTAAGAAGGTGTGGTCGGGGATCCCGAGTTTTTGTCTGGATGACTCTCTTTCAGCCAGAAAAAATTCAGGTTTGACCGGATTACCGGATAAGACAAGCCGGGTGCCTTTCGAGAAATACTTGCCGCTTTCGGCAAAGCTGATGCAAACGGAACGCGTATAGGGCGCGAGAAAACGATTGGCCCGTCCCGGATAGGCGTTTTGCTCGTGTAAAAGCACCGGCACACGACTCCAGATCGCAGCCATCACAAGTGGTCCGCTGACGTAGCCGCCGGTGCCGATCACGGCGTCCGGCTGAAACTGCTTGATCAGTTTTCTGCTTTCCAAAAAACCGGACGTATTCTCTTTCAAAAAGCGAAAAAGCCGGCGACGTCTCTGTCCCGGAATGCTGAGCGCACGGATGATCTTCATCTGATAGCCGGCGCGACTCGTCATATCCTGTTCGAGACCGTTCTCCATGCCGCAGAACATGATATCGGCATCCGGTTCCAATAATCGTATGTGGTCGGCAATGGCCAAAGCGGGATTGATGTGGCCGCTCGTACCGCCGGCGCCGAAAATGTATCGTTTTGCCACGAATCCCCCTTTCTTCGACCGCAATTATACCGCTTGCGTTCGTTTCCGCGGCTTAGCCGATTTGCCCTGCCTTTTCTTCTCGGGTTCCAGATATTGGGCGATCTCCGGGTCTTCTCTTTTGCCGGATTTCGAGACACATAATATCATACCGCTCGCCAACATAAAGAAGAAGTTTGCCGTTCCACCATAACTGAAAAAGGGTAAAGAAATACCGGTCGTCGGCAAAACATGCGTCGCGACGCCGAAGTTTAAAAGTGCCTGCACTGTAATCAGGAAGGTGTAACCGGCAGCGATCAAGGTCGTCATGGAAGTCGCCGCATTTAAAGCGACCGACATACCGAAGATAAAGAAGAGGACAAACAGCATAAGGCAGAGGAAGGTGCCGGCAAAGCCGAGTTCTTCTCCGATAATCGCCAGAATAAAGTCGTTGTGACTTTCAGGTAACCAGTTCATCTTTTGCACCGAGCGACCGAGCCCGACACCGAACAGCCCTCCCGAGCCGAGCGCGATCTGCGCCTGTTCGATCTGCCTCGTATCATCGGGATTGGCCTCTTCCGGACTCGTGAAGCTGGTCAGACGACGAAACACGTGCGCAAATCGATCCTCGATAAAGTCACCGGGCGATTGGCCCGTCATGACGGGGCCGATCATTAAAAACAGCATGAGTGCGATCAAGAGAAAGATTAAAAGGATCGTGGCTCCCGTCATCAATCGCTTGAAAGGAAACCCTTCCACGACAAACATAAAGATGACGAGCAACGTCATAATGATCGCACCCGACATATGCGGTTGAATCAAAATCAGAACGATCCAGGCGATCACCATCAAGGCCGGCAACGTCACCTGAACGAAAGCGTCGTAGATCGGCTGCCAACGCGCTGAGACTTTCTTATGGCGATTCTGCCGCCGCTTTTTACGTTGTTCCGAAAAATAGGTAGCGAGAAAATAGACGGCAGCGATCTTGGCGAGTTCCGACGGCTGCACCGAGATCGATCCGAAAAAGATCCAGCGCCTGGCCCCGTTGATCGTTGTGCCGACAAAAGGCAGTGCGAGCAGCAAGACCGAGACGACGGCATAGACGATATAGCGTAAAACAGGACGGTTAAAGTGACGGATCGGCACCGCGAGGGCGACCAACAACGCGACGAGTAAGCCGGCCGTCGAGATCCCGGCCTGCTTGATAAACATCTCCGTCGCGCCGCCTTCTCTCGCATAACTGACGGCGAGTGATGCCGAAAAGAGCATCACCAGACCGAAGGTCGAGATGATCAAGAAGGTGATCAAAAGCGGCAAATGGACTTTTTTGTATCCGGCCAGAGATTCCAGCTTCGACTCCGACAATCGTCCCTTGTACATCGTCAACTATCCTACGAACGGCCAGACGAAGAGCCAGCCGATAAAACCGAGAAGCACGGCGACGGCGGCAAACACACGCACGACCTTTTGCTCCGACCAACCGCCGAGTTCAAAGTGATGATGGATCGGTGACATACGGAAGATCCTCTTGCCACCGGTGTGTCTGAAATACAAGACCTGTATGACGACCGAGAGACCTTCAAAGACGAAGATAAAGCCGGTGATCAATAGGATCCAGGGCATGCCGGTCAACAGACAGACACCGGCGATGCCGGCACCTAACGCCTGTGATCCCGTATCCCCCATCATGACCTTGGCCGGATATCGGTTATGGACCAAAAACCCGAGCGTACCGCCGGCGAGTGCCGTGCTGTACCAGATATGACCGTTCAACGCATACGGCACGCGTCCAACGACGAGATAGGCCGCGATGAACAGCCCGAAGATAGTCGTCAAGGAGGACAAGAGGCCGTCGAGGCCGTCCGTGATATTCACGCTGTTCGAGATATAAAACAGATATAAGACGACAAAGACACCGTAGAGCGCTTTCCACCAGCCGGTGATCATCAGCGGCTGCAGAGAAAAGGGAATCAAGATAAACGGTTCGACCGGCGACAGCCAGAGATAGTACACAGCGAACGCTACGGAAAACAGGCCGAGCAGAATCGTCTTTTGACCGACCGTCAGACCGCCGCGATCGATCCGCACCTTGACAAAGTCGTCGGCGAATCCGACGACACCAAAGAGCACCATAAGAATCGACAGGACGACAAACGGGCGGAACTGTTCACCGAAAAAAAGCGGTCCGGCGATCGCCGCAAGCACGATGGGGATTAAAAAAAAGAGACCACCCATCGTCGGCGTTCCGGACTTCGCATAATGCGTCTCCGGCCCATCGTCTCGGACGCGCTGTCCCATGCGCAGGCGTCTTAAGAGCGGAACGCCGATTAAGCCGAGCAGCACCGTCAAGGCCAGCACAAACAACGTGATAATCAACATACCGAGCCAGACATTCATACAGGCCACGACTCCAATAGCGCATTCGCCACTTTTTCTACCTGGTGGTAACGCGAAGCTTTAAACAACACGATATCGTCTCGTTTGACGGTCGATCTGACTTTTGAGATTAAGCGCTCCAGATCATTTTCGTAGACCACCTGATCCTGCGCCATATGCTCGCTCAGGTAGCGGTAGGTCGGCAGCGCTTCTTCGCCTGTGACAAACACTTTTTCAGGTGGATTGGCGAGAATGTATTTTGCCAATTCGACGTGCTCCGCTTCGCTGTACTTGCCGAGTTCTCTCATGCCGCCGATCACGGCGAGCGAGCGCCTACCTTCGCTCAGAAGGTTCAAGACGTCGAATGCCGCGTACATCGATTCCGGCGAGGCATTGTATGTATCGTTGATCAGCGTCAGCCCGTCTCGCTCAATAATACGCTGACGATCACCGGTATTTTCGAATTGCGCGGCCGCCGCCGCGGCGCGCTCCATATTTAAGCCGAGCGCATAAGCGGTCGCGAGACCAAAGAGCGCTGCCGAGATCAGGTGTTTGCCAGGCTCGGGAATATACATCGGCCAGCGATGGCTCGAGTCAAAACTGGAACGCGCGACAAAATGTGTGCCGTTCTTCTCGAGTTTGATCTCCTCTGCCCAGAAGACCGGGAAACCGTCTCGTTCCAGACGTCCCGTGTTTTGCTCACTCGCGACGAACCAGACGGACAAATCTCTTTCTTTCGTGATCGCCCAGGCTTCGAGCATCTTGTTATCACCGTTGACAATACAAAGCGCGTTATCCTTCATGCTGTCGATGATCGATGTCTTCTCTTCCAGGATGGCGCGCAGGCTACCCAAAAACTGGGCATGCGAATGTCCGATACCGGTAATGATCGCGACGTCCGGTTTGGCGATCGCCGACAGCGTCTGGATCTCCCCTCTGCGATCCATCGCAAGTTCGGTCACGAGCACCTGATCTTCCGGCTGAGCATTGAGCAGCGTCTCCGAAAGGCCGATCTCGTTGTTTAAATTCGCAAAAGTCTCCATCGCCTGCATCTGAGGCGCCAATATCGAGTGGATCATACGGCGGGTCGTCGTCTTGCCGAAACTTCCGGTGACCCCGATCACCGATGCCGCCAGGGACTGACGGTAGCCGTGCGCAATATCCTGAAACGCTTTAAGCGTATCGTCGACCAGAAGCAGATCGAAATTGACCGGCTCTTTCTCCAGCCGCTTGATCATTTTTTTCGCCATCTTATGATCGGCTTTCAGTACGAGCATCGTCGCACCGGAGGAAAGTGCCGCATCGACAAAATCGTGACCGTCAAAATTCGGGCCGATCAAGGCCACGTAGACTTCATTCGGTTTTATCGTTCGTGTATCTTTAGACACGCCGACGTAATGCCGCTCGACGTCGGACGCGTTGACTCCCGTCTGAAACAACTGGCCGTTCGTCCAATTCTTCAATTGAACGGGTATGAATCTCGACATAAACTAATCTCCCGCCTCATCTGGCACTGTTTGCTCCGTTTCCGACTCCTCGTTAAAGTAAATCGTAACGACTGAGCCACGCGGCACCGACTGCGCGATCGTCGGAGTCAACGGCGCTCCGCTCTGATCGACAGCGTTCGTAGCAGTGGCATGCGTGGGCGCTGGAGACTGCCTGACAGCTCCTCCGCCATGCACGCCGACCGCCCGTATGACGACGCCTGCATCGGCTGCGAGTGCCTGGCACTCAAAAAACGATTTACCCGAAAAATCGGGAACCGTCACCCATTCTACGTCAAGAGGCGGTGCAGGGTAAAGATAGATCCTCGATCCGATCGAGACCGGTGTCCCGGCCGCCGGCATCTGAGCCATCACCGGATCATCCGGGCGCATATGCTCGCCTCCCGGAAACGCCCATACTTCGGACTCGGACAGCTTGAATGCCGCTTCCTTATACGTCATGCCGACGAGATTCGGCATCGGCACGAGACGATTCAAACGTCCGAAATCGGCCGGCTGGAAGCGACGCTTCTCACCGAGTATGTCGAGCACGCGTGAGATGAGGCGATTCGTCGGACGCGCAGCGACGATCGAGGACGGAACCTTAACGGACGGTTTTTGAATCAGAATCATGGCGACGACGCGCGGAGCGTCGATCGGCGCGACGGCGATATAGGAATAGGAGAGCTGACCGTCCAGCTCATCCGTCGACGTACTCGTCTTGCCACCGATACGGTAACCTTCCGAGCCATGCGTGTAGTAGAGGGTCGAACGTCCGGTAGCTCCCAAAAGCTTTCTGATGCGCGACGTCGTCTCCTCCGAGAACACCTTCGGCCCGAGTTCGGCCGGCGCTTCATACACGGTACGGCCATCTTGTTCGGCGCGACTTACGACATGCGGTGTCACGCGATGCCCGCCGTTGGCAAACATCGCATACGTGGTGAGCATGCGAAGCGGCGACATCACGGACGATTCACCAAACGTCATATTCGCAAAGTCGAGATTGGTCGGACTCGTATGAATGATCGCCCGTGCCTCCTGCGGCAGATCGATACCGGTTCTTTCATATAAACCGATCTGACGGATGAAATCGTAATACACTTCACTGCCGATCCGTTGTCCGACCTGGACAAAGACCGGGTTGCAGGAGGTGACAAACCCATCGTGCACCGTCTGAATACCGTGACCGACCCCGGAAAAACACTTGATCTCATGGCCGCGCATTTCGATCGGGTCATCACTGAAACTCGAGTTTTCATTGACCTGATCGGTCTCAAAGGCAACAGCCGTCGTGACCGCCTTCATCGTCGATCCCGGTTCATAGAGATCCGACACATTTTGATTACGCCAGACATTGGAAAACAAGAACTGGTTACGCGCTGCCCCCATACTCTCCCAGGCTTCCGGTGTGAGCATGTCGGGCGGAGCGAACGGACTGTCACTGCGCATCGTCGGCAGCTGCTCCATCGCCAGAATCGCGCCGGTCCAAGGATCCATCACAATACCGGACACCTTCGTCGAGAGTCCGACTGAAGCAGCCGTCTCGACGAGCGTCTCATATAACACCCGCTGGACATCGAGATCAAGAGTCAGATGCAGGTCGGCACCGTCTTCAACGTCGAGATCGAGCGTCGCAGCATACGGTACGACGCCTCGACTGAGAAAATTATCGCGTCTTGCAAAACTATAGCCCGGTTTACCGCTCAACAGCGCGTCATACTGCAGTTCGAGACCGAGCGCACCGCTCAGCATCTGATCGTCAAAACGGGCAAAACCGATCACCTGACCGGCTAGATGATTATTGCTGTAGACACGACGCGGCTCCGCGTCGAAGCGGAAACCGCCAACCGACTTTTCCGAAAGCCAGGTACGAAGTTCGGTCGCGACATCTTCGGCGACGTCGACCGCCAATAAAATATACGTTTCGTCGACGAGATCCATCTGTGCACGGAACTCCGCTTGATTCAAATCGAGACCGGCACTTAACTTTGCGGCTATTTCATCGCTCGTCACCGAGCCTCTTATACTTCTCGCATCGCGCGGCGTCATGCCGATACGGTACACCATCTTGGTTCCGGCGATTCTCGTACCGTCGGAATCGAAGATACTACCACGACGCGGATAGACGGTCTGTCGACTGTAATGCTGATTCGCCGCGAGGGCGCGGTACGACGCATGATTGACGACTTGGATACGAAAAAGATTGACCGCCAGAATGAGTGCAAAAACAAAGACGACAAGGGCTGTGATCAGCACGCTTGTCGGATTGTAGCGCCGCATTCTGGTGCGTTTTTTGGCACCAGACGGCGGCCTGGACATCTTTTTGTTATTACGTGTTTTCATCATTATGTTTGATCAACATTAATACCTTGCAAAACGACTAACGGCCGCCTTTTACGTATGCTTCTATCGTATCCGCCGGATCAACCAGTGCTTCGTTTAGCTGGGTAAGCGCCAGCGCCGTCCTCGTACTCGTGACGAGATTCATCGTCTGATCTGCGGTCTGTGTCTGCATGCCGAACGTCTTCAATGCCTTCTCACGTACGCGCATCAGGTCGCTGATCTCGAGCATTTTTCCATCGCGTACGTTGATGTCTCGTTGCAGGCGAGAAATCTCGTTTTGAATTCTTACATTGGCGTAATTCGCTTCCATGATGCCGGCGTAACGCCATACCGGAATCGCGATCAAAAGGGCGGCGATCAAGACGACAGACGCGACTGCCAACGCTTTCTTAACGCGGAGCGAAGAAAGAATCTTATACGTCGTTCTGGCTTTTTGTCTTTTGACCAACGCAGCTTGCGCCGCGGCGCGGCGCTTCCGCTGTTCTTCAATCGGATCGAACGGTCTTACCGGTTCAGCATAGTTATGAAGCGGAAGTTTATATGCTAGGTTTCCATCATATCTCGCCATCAGTCCACTCCTTTTTTGATCTCAACCGTTCGCAGGCGTGCGCTCTTTGCGCGGCGGTTTTCTTCTAACTCTTTTTCTGTGGCGGTGATACCGCCTTTATCAATAAAACGGGCCAGCGGCTTTTTACCGCAGGTACAAGGAAGTGCTCGCGGGCAGTGACAAGGATTGACCCAGTCGCTCATCGCCTGTTTGACCAAACGATCCTCGAGTGAGTGAAACGTGATGATCGACACCCTTCCGCCGTCTGCCATCAGTGCGGGGATCGCTTCCAGGAGCCGCTCCAATTCGCCGAGTTCATCATTGACGGCGATGCGCAGCGCTTGGAAAACGCGTCTTGCCGGATGCTGCTTCTCTCTTCTCGATGCTTTGGGCATCGCATCTGCAATCGTCTTGGCCAGATCGAGCGTGTCGCTAAACGGCTTATTCTGCCGGCGGTTTACAATCGCTCCGGCGAGTCTTCTTGCATGTCGCTCCTCACCGTATTGACTAAAGATGTCGCTCAACCTTTCGACGCTCCATTCGTTCACCAGATCGGCGGCCGTCAACGTCTGACGTTGATCCATCCGCATATCGAGCGGGCCGTCCTGATGATAGGAGTAGCCACGTTCGGCTGCGTCGAGCTGATGCGACGAAACGCCGAGGTCTGCGAGCAGTCCGTCCAGGACAATCCCGGATGCTCTCAGCGCTTTGACCGTCTCACTGAACGTGCGCTGATCGACTGTCCATGTCGCTTCCGTATGTACCGTTTCAAGGTTCGCTACCGTCTCGGCGACGGCTTCTTCATCCCGATCGCTGGCAAACAGGTGTCCGCCTCTTGCCAACTGTTCGAGTATCGCTTTGCTGTGTGAACCGCCGCCTGCTGTGAAGTCGGCGTACACACCGTCTCGGCGAATGTTCAGGTGCCGTATCACTTCCGACAGAAGGACCGGCACATGATATGGATCAAAGGTCGATGTCATACTTGGAGATATCGAGGTTACTGACACGCATCGTCTCGCTCAACTCTTCATCAAAGCGCTTAGCCTGACAGATCTCGAGTGTACGATACATGTCGGTGACGTATATTTCATCTCCCGGTGTCACACCGATCAGAGACCACAGTTCATTACTGATCGATACTCTGCCTTGTCCGTCCGGGGTGACTTCGATGGCCTCACCGACAAACCGGTAACGAAAGCGCCGTAAATCGGTGTCCGTACCGGAATGCGCAAACAGATCATCACGTACGTTGTTGAAGTGATCTTCTTCATAACAACTGAGATAACCGTCTTCAAGACTTACCGTTATCCAAAGCGGACCGTCGTAGCGTTGCCGCAGTTTAGCCGGTATGACGAATCTGCCCTTGGCATCGACGGTGCTTCGTAAACGCGCCATGTGTCTCCCCTTTCAGAATAGATTACAGGTAGATTACCATATTCTACCCCATTAGTGCAACATTTCACCTAAATCCACCCTAATCTGCCACCTTGAATAATTGCCTGGGAAAAAATGGCAATCGGGTAGGAGGCTGTCCGTTAATCGGCCAGCCGTCCTCCCACACCACTGTACGTACCGTTCGGTATACAGCGGTTCCAAACTTTACCCTGCATTCGCATAGCAACCACTGAACGTCAGATAGCCTGCTTTAGCCAGCAATTTGTCGGGGATGGCGCGAGTCATAATCCAGCTACCAGCCACACGCCAATAGCCAAGGCGACAGTTCGCCCATTGCCATGCTCGCCACGCATGTATCCCACAATCAGGATCGGTAATTGATCGTTAAGATGTAGCGCAGCTGCGTCGATCGATGCCTGATGTCTCAGATACCAGGCATTGTCACCAACTCCAAAGATGGCACTACCGGTAGCGAGCGCTTCTTCATCACTCAAATTTAGAAGATTGTCAGCTCGTGTCGTCTCCGCCTGAACAAAACCTCTGATTCGTTCGGCTTCCTTCAGATCTCCGTCTGCTTCGAGCTGCTCGGCAAAGGCCAGATTCTGATCCGCACTGATCTCCCACAGTTTGCGTGGACTTCCTGCCAAGATCACGTATCCATCAGGCTTCACACCTTCCAATCCGATATAGGAAGCGATCATGCCGCCCATGCTGTGACCGAGCAAAAATATCGGTCTACCCTCCAACTCCGGTGTCTCCTGCAAAAGTAAAAGCGCAGCCCGGGCGTCATTGACCGTCTCATCGTCCACCGTCAATGACTGAAAGTGTGGCTCTTCCATCATCTGACGGGCATAAACATGCGTCCGTTTTTCGTAACGAAGCACGGCGATTCCATGGGTTGCCAAACCGTATGCCAGATCGCGAAACGGTTTGTTCGCACCGACCGTGCTATCCATATCGAGCGGGCCCGAACCGTGTACCAGAAGGATGCCTGCCCAAGGATCATCAGGTAGAGTCAGCCGCCCCTGAAGCGGATATCCTTCTGCGGCATTGACGATTACTTCCTTTTCCGTCACGCCATCCGGCAACGGCAGCGACTCGACTGCGATCTGTCCCGGCTTAATGAACAAACCGGCAACCTGTCCGGCCTCATTGAACGACGTCGTCTGAATCATGTTCAGGCGTGAAAAGCGAAGCGTCAGCTCAACGACCTGATAAGTGTCGACGGTCGACAGCCGATACTCGCCGAACCCCTCGAAGTCGCCGGCCACTGATGTGACCTGAGGCCAGAGCGACGCGATTTTTCCTTGAAGCGCCGTTTTCATCTGGTCATCCATCAAGGCCAGGGCAGCGTCTTCATCACCGTCGATCAGAAACGCCGTGATCTCTTTTGCCACGACTAGCGGATTCGTCTCGTCAGCAACCATTCCCACTGCCTGCACTACACTCGTCAGGAACAAAACACTGATAAGTAAAGCTAACCATGCTCTCTTTTTCATCGTTTCATCTCGCTTCTCTAACCTCTCGCTTTCCTAAAGAAATATTACGCCATAGAGATTGTGCGCGTCACTTTTTTCCTTACGTGTAGAATAAGTTCATGCTTGGTCAGACGATCCTGGACATCGAATACAAAAATCCGGGGACACCACTGTCCCTCGATCTTTACCTGCCGACAAATCCGGCTTTTCATCCTTTTCCTGTAGTCGTCTTCTACCACGGCGGCGGTTTTGTCGGAGGTGACAAGAAGCACATCCGGCTCGGCACCACCGAGCACACCATGATGATGTTGAGAGACGCCGGTTTTGCCGTCGCCTCCGTGCAATATCGTTTTTTGGACGGTGATAACTTATTTCCGGTGAACATCACCGATGCAAAAGACGCGATCCGCTTTCTCAAAGCCAACGCGTCCGACTACGATCTCGATCCGACGCGCATCGCGACCTGGGGATCATCGGCCGGTGCCAGTCTCGCTCTGGCGGCCGCCTATCTCAAAACGGATCAGAGCCCACCCGATGTCAAAGGTGACGAAGACTTGAAGATCTTTGCTGTCGTGAACATCAATGCGGCGACGGATCTCGTTCGCTCATTAGATGTTCATCTGTTGGACGATGAGTTTTCACAGTATTTTCGTGAGCATCTCAACACCTTTTGCGGCGAAGAGAATCCCGAGATGCTGACGCGCGCCGTCAGTCCCATCCATCTCGTGTCGTCGCTGTCTCCGCCGACATTGACTATGCACGGTGTGAAAGACAACATCGTCGATGTCTCGGAATCAAAAAGACTGCACGAGACCCTACTCGCAAAAGGTGTCTCGTCCGAGCTATACCTCTTGCCGAAAGCCGGACACAGCCTGCTTCCCGTCAAGCCGGAAGAAGCAGAGGAAATCAGCCGACGTACGGTCGATTTCCTCCTCAAACATCTGCCCTGATTATGCCTTCGGCACGACCTCGCCGGGTCGATCGATATCGCTCATTTCGCGGTCGCTCGCTTCGAACCAGGCCGTATCGTCTTCATGCTCCAGGGCGACGAGTCGGCCCCCTTGATCTTTCGTCAGCTGTCTCAGCTCTGCGTAGTACTTTTTATCGAAAGAGACGGGGTTTCCCATTCCTTTCGGACTTCTCGCCGAGAGAATGCCTTTTTCTTCAACCTTTGCCCGATCGAGGAATGCTCTGATCGTCTCATACGTCAGATACGGCTGGTCTGCCGTGAAGAAGACACCGGCTTCCTCCCGATCTTGCTCTCTGCCTTCGAGCGACAGGATAATCGTTTTCGAGATGCCGTCTTGCGGTCGATCGTTTTTTATCGCCGTAAAACGCATGTCTTTGGCCAGATTTAATATCTCGTCAAACTGCGAGACGACCACGAGTTCCGTATCTTCCTCGTTCTCGTCTTTGTAGCGCACCAAATGATCGAGCACATGGCGGAACATCGGTTTACCGTCGATCTCGACCATCAATTTATTCTCGCCGTAGCGTTTGGCATCGCCGGCGGCCATCAGGATTAATAGTAAATGTCTCATTTCTTTGCCTTTCTGTCGTAGAACGTGTCCTCAAGCGGTAAGGTGAGCCGCTCCTTGCCGTCCATTTTGTAAAGCGCGCCGGCCACCGCCGGTGCCGTCGGGATCGATGCGATTTCGCCGATGCCCTTGGCGCCGAAGGCCAGCTGGTCGTAGTCGGCTCTTTCCACGAGGTGGACGTCGATCGGCGGCATCTGCGTCGATCTGAACAGACCGAGTGTCGCGTATTTACTCTTGACGTATCCGTCCTCCATGATCAGGTTCTCGGTCAATGCGAAGCCGAGTCCCATGGCCACGCCGCCTTCGACCTGACCTTCACAGAGCGCCGGGTTGATCACCTTGCCGACGTCGTACGCGGCACTGACGGCCGACACTTTTTTATCATCATCCATGGTCACGACCTGCACACCGTAAGAGTATGCGATATGGCTGACCGGATGGGGCTTGTCGGAGCCGAGTTTATCGGTTACACCGCTATATTCTCCGATGAAGGTCTGACCGTCCAGATCGGCGAGCGTCTTACCGGCGTCGAGTTCGGCGCGCAGCTGAGTCGCCGCGACACGTGCCGCCTCGCCGCAAAACAAGGTCTGACGGGAAGCGGTCGTCGTCCCCGAATCGGGTGTCAAAAGTGTATCCGGCGCTTCGCACACGATCGCTTCGGCCGGTATGCCGGCCGTCTCACAGACGATCTGAGTGGCGATCGTGAAGATGCCCTGTCCGATGTCTGCCGCCGATGTTCGAAGGTGGACGATACCGTCCATGATCACGAGGTTGGCACGGCCGATGTCGGTCAGCCCGACGCCGATGCCGCTGTTTTTCATGCTACCGGCGATGCCGGTATTGGCATTCTTGTAATAGGCGTCCTTAACAGCCTCGAGACACTCGACGAATGCCGTCTCGGGTCCCGCGATCTGCCCGTTCGGCAGCGATTGGCCGGGACGGATGGCATTCAGATGACGAAACTCCCACGGGTCGAGCCCGACTTTTTCCGCGAGCAGGTTGAGGTTTTGCTCCTGGGCGAAACAGCTCTGCGTCACGCCGAAGCCGCGGTATGCGCCGCCCGGGACGTTGTTTGTGTAGACACAGTAGCCGTCGACCTTGAAGTGATCGAACTGATACGGTCCACCGGCATGCGTACAGGCCCGTTGCAGCACGGGGCCGCCGAGAGAGGCGTAGGCTCCGCAGTCCGAGTAGATGACCGCCTTCGTCGCGGTGAGTTTCCCGTTTTCATCGCAGGCGGTCGTCACTTCCATCTCCATTGCGTGGCGCTTCACATGATAATCGATGCTCTCCTGACGCGAAAACTTGACTTTGACCGGAACGCCGGTGTGATAAGCCATCAGCGCCGCATGATGCTGTACGCTCATGTCTTCCTTGCCGCCGAAACCGCCTCCGACCAGCTGCGCACGGCTTCTGATATTCTCCGGCGGCAGCTGGAGCATCCGGGAGATTTCATGCTGCTCGTCATAGACGCTCTGCGACGCCGTATAGAGTAAGAACCGGTTGTCGCCTTCCGGTATCGCGATCGCACACTCCGGCTCCATGAACGCGTGGTCGGTCATCGGCGTATGGTAGGTGCGCGTCACGACGTGCGCCGAGTTTTTAATCGCCTTTTCGACATCGCCGCGATTGATCTTCTCATGCGTCAGAAGGTTGCCGTTTTCGTGAATCTTCGGCGCGTCCTCAGCCAGCGCTTCGCGCGGTGAGGTCAGAGGTGTCAACTCGGTGTAATCGACTTCGACCAGATCGAGAATCTCGTCGAGCGTGTATTTGTTTCGAGACGCAACCAAGACGATCGCATCCCCGATATAGCGGGTCGTATCACCGACCGCGATTAACACGTCCCAGTCCGGGATGATGTGGCCTGTTTTATTGAACGGCACATCCTCCGCTTTCAGTATTTTCACGCAGTCAGGATGTTCGAGCGCCTTGTCGATCCGAATCGCGTCAACTCGGGCGCGCGGGTATTTACTGCGCAGCGCTTTGGCGTAAATCATGTTCGGCAGTTCGATATCGTCGACATACTGTCCTGTGCCGAGTACTTTTTGCGGCGCGTCGATTCTGAAGAAGTGACTGCCGATCACGCCGGTCGCGTCATTTTCCGACAACGGCTTATCACCTCTGAGCATTTTCGCGGCCCGCATGATCGCGTCCTCGATCTTGACGTAACCAGTACAGCGGCAGATGTTGCCGTGGATCGCCTTTTTCACATCTTCCGGCGTCGGATCCGGGTTTTCGTCGATCAGGGCTTTGGCGGCAATCACCATCCCGGGGATACAAAATCCGCATTGGACGGCTCCGGCGTCGGAGAAGGCATTGACATAGACATCTTTCTCGCGCTGTGACAACCCTTCGACCGTGACGATCGATTTGCCGTCAAAACGTGAGACTTTCTGAACGCAGGTCTTCACCTTTTTACCGTCGACCAAAACAGTACACGTGCCGCAGGCACCGGAGCTGCAGCCGTCCTTGACACTCGTAAGCCGCAGTTCATCTCTGAGATAGTCGATAAGGCGCATATCTTTTTCGATCGTGCGCTCCAATCCGTTCACAGTTAACTTAAACATACTGTCTCGTCCTCCAATCGTTCATCTGCCTGTCATCACAGGCGCTCCGTTTCGTCTAAACGATGCGCGGAGACCGCGCCAACATCCGCTTTATAGTGATCCATGACACTGGTTGCAAGCGCTTCGGCTGCCGCCAGTTTTTCTTCATCATCCACCTGATTCAGCGCCAGATTGAAGATCCGGCTCTGTCTTTTTAGTGGTTCGAAATAGCCGTCTTGCAAGAGATTGAAGATAAGCGCTTCCTCGACTTTCAAGTCCGGCAATAGACCGCTCAGAGCGACCCGGTGACACACCTCGCGAAGCGGCCGACCGAGTGCCGACATACCGGCGACGAGAATGATCAGGTCTGTCTTCGGATGAAGGACCGGTTCATAAGCGGCCGGATACTTTAGCGGCATCATCTTGGCACCATCGGCTTCGATCAAGGTGAGATCGGCCTTTTCAAAGATCGCCTCCAGAGTGCTCTCGTCCGGACGTTTTATTTTTCCCTGTTCCGCCGGTTCGGCGATCGTCACGACAGAGCCTTCGGTCAGCGCTTCGAGCGCTCGTTTTTTATCTTCAATCCAGTTATCGATCGGCCTAATATGCGTCGTCGTCGTGATCGCCACCGCTTTACCGGCAGCCACCTGTTCTCTGGCCAAAAGGCGGATCAGGCTCGATTTGCCGCCGGATCCGATAAATGAGATCACCTTGATCCGTGGCGTCAGGCCGAAAGCTTCAGCCAGAGAGCACGTCTCGCTCCAGCCGTCGTCTTTTTTCCGATAGTGTGTCATGGCCACAACTGTTTTTGACGAAGCAAAAGCGTCACAGCCTCGAGTACGGCACCGCCCAGCGCACGTGCTTTATCGGATATGGTGTAGCAGTTCTTTTGCTCGTCGAGTCTCGGATCGATATCCGATAGCTTCGTTCCTTTGACGACCGCATAGCCGTCTCTCAACATCCCTCTCACCACGCCGCCGATCGGCGCCGTGACGATCGTGTCATCGATCTTTAGAAGATCCTCGCCGGCTTCGACAATGTCACCGATCTGGCGAATCGCCGTCAGGTTACCGGCATGCGGGGCGCGGATCACGCGCTCCGTCGTAAACCCTTCGATCGGTCCCGGTACACCCGTATTCTTCTGTGTCTGTCCGGAAAAGATCAGCATCCCCTGGTCGTGTCCACGCTGTGTCTCAATGACGACATCGCAATCTTCGCCTGCCGTAAAGCCGGGACCGAGTGCGATCGTGACAGGCGCCAACTCCTTGTTCAAACCCGTGTTCTTCTTGGCGATAACGGCATCGACGACAGCGAGCGGCCTGATCCAGGAAAGTGACGACAGATCGGGATCGACGAGAATCGGAATGCGTCCGACAGCGAGTGCGATATTCGCCTCCACTTCATTTTCGACCAGGACACCGACCAAATCTTCGACTTGTGTTTTGCCGTCGTAAACAGCTTCGGATAATGCGACTTTACGCCTGATGGCCGACGGCTCTTTAACCTCCAGGGCATAGACATTAAAGCCGGCGTGCGCCAGCTTCTGAATAACCCCCGTGGCGATATCGCCGGCGCCTCGTACGACGACCGGCCAGTCAAAGCGTTCCAAGAGCAAATAGCCTCCTGTGACAGGTGTACCCTGTTGTAAAAGCATGGTATCACATGCTCGTTGTCGATTCCCTGTGAAACTCTCTAATTATTCGTTGTAGCCGGACCTAAAAAACCGACATTCGGACAAGAGTCGTTTGCGACAAAAGAGCCGCCAGTTGGCGGCTCTTTAAAATTTCACAGATATGGTTATCATTCTACTTTCGCGTTCACCTTCGCGGCGTGATGTCGTTCCAGCGCCGTTTCCACGGCATTGATGATGTTTTCATACCCGGTACAGCGACAGAGGTTTCCGGCCAGATTTTTTCTTAGCTGATCTCTCGTGTAGGTTTTGCCGGAACGTATCAGCGCTTCGGCCGCCACGACAAATCCCGGGGTACAAAAACCGCACTGGACGGCGAACTCGTCGACGAATGCCTGTTGCACTTCCGACAGTTCTCCGTTCGGACCGGTCAAACCTTCGGTCGTGATGACCTCTTTGCCTTCGACCCAGACGGCGAGATAGATGCAGGCGTTGAAAACTTCGCCGTCGATTAATACGGTGCAGGCACCGCACTCACCGACTGCACAGCCTTCTTTGACGGAATGCAGACTGTAGTTGTCGCGCAACATATCCATCAGGGATGAGCGGACGTCGATCATCTTGTGGGTCTCGACACCGTTCAGGGTAAAGTTAACCGTTTTATACTGTGGCGCGCTCATTCGACAACACCTCCTGCTTTGATAATAGATTCGGTCAGGCAACGCATCGCCATCGTCTCGATCAGGTGAAGACGAAACTCTTTCGTCGCCCGCCAACTCGTGCGCGGGTTGACATCATGTTTCGTCGCCTCGCCGAATGCTTCGATCAAATCTTTCGAAATGACCTCGCCCCGCACCGTGTCTTCGGCCTGCGGCAGACGCATCGGTACAGGTCCGGCGACGCCGAACCCGATGCGGCAGTCCTCGATCACCTGTTTATCGTCGGACAGCTTCACGTTGACCGAACAACCGAGGGTTGCGATATCCATCGCGTTACGCATCGCATACTTGATGAAGTGCTGCCCGATATAACCGTCGTACGCGGCCTTTCTGATCAAGAGCGCCGTCTGCAGCTCGGCCGGCCGGAGGTCGACGACACCCGGCTTGATGTAAAACTCGGACAACGGGATAATGCGCACGCCTTCCGGACTTTTCAATTCGACTTCAGCGTCGAGCGCGAGCAGGGTCGCCCCGGAATCGGCCGAGGTCACGCCGTTACACGTGTTGCCGCCTATCGTGCCGAGATTTCGGATCTGCGGGCCGCCGATCATCAGCACGGCATCCGCCAGCACCGGAATAAACTCCTGAATGATCTCGCTCTCCACGATATGCGAGAACGAGGTCAACGAGCCGATTCTGATCGTGCCGTCTTCTTCCAGTGTCACGCCGCGCATCTCGTCGAGCATGTAGATGCTGACGAATTCCCTACCGGCCAGTTTTCCTTCCCGAAGCTTGATGAATACGTCACTGCCGGCGGCGAGCACCATCGCTTCCGGGTGCTCTACCAACAGTGAAATCGCATGGTCTACGCTCTCTGCCTCATAGAGGGCTTTCATATCGTACATAGATCTCCTCCTATCTGGCACCGGCGCCGACCGGTTGCGCCTGCATCTCTTCTTGTTCTTCTTTAAGTCGCTCAAAACGGTTTTCTTCGTTGAAACGCTCGAACAGGACATGCGGCGTGATCGGTGTCTCGTTGATCGCGACGCCGGTCGCGTGCAGGATTGCGTTCCTGATCGCCGGCGCACCGGAACAAGTCGGCGGCTCGCCGAGTGATTTCGTGCCGTAAGCCGACGTCGGCTCCGCATTCTCGACAAAGAGCGCCGTCAGATCGGGATGATCCATCGTCGTACAGAGCTTGTAATCGAGCAGGTTGTCATTTAACATGCGCCCCGTCTTCTCGTCGAAGAGCATCTTTTCCTGCAGACCGTAGCCGATCGCCATGCTCATACCGCCGTGCACCTGCGCTTCAGCCAGAGCCGGGTTGATCAAGGTGCCGCAGTCGTGCACGTTCGTCAGCTTAATCAAGGTCGCCTTGCACATCGGGATGTCGACTTCAACTTCGGCGAAAGAACAGCCGAAGGAGTACGCATTCGAATTACATTGGTAGGTACTCTCAGCCGTGATGTGTTCGCTGTACTCCATGCTGTAGAGTACATCGGTGGCGAGCTTACCGAGAGACATCAGGCGTTCGCCGTCCGTCGTCCGTACGATATAGCCGTCGACCAGATCGAGGTTGTAGCTCGGCATACGCGTCAGGGTCTGCGCATGCTTCAAAATCTTGTCGCGCAACTGTAACGCCGTCTGATGGATCGCAAAACCGCCCATATACGTCTGACGCGATGCATAGGCACCGGTACCGAAGGGGGTGATATCCGTATCCTGAGTCGAGATCACATGGACATGTTTGAACGGAATACCGAGCGTGTCGGCCGCCATCTGCGCGAACGTCGTATCTGCGCCCTGTCCGATTTCCGTCTCACCCATCTGCAGCTGAATCGTGCCATCCTGATTCAAGACCATGCGGCAGGCGGACGACTCGAGTGAGATCGGCCACACACCGGTGTTGTACCAGAACACGGCGACGCCGACACCGCGCCGGATATCTCCGGTCTGATTTGCATACGCTTTTTGCTTACGCTTGAAGTCGAACTCTTCCATGCCTTTTTCCAGACACTCGCGGAAGCTGTCCGCATAGTTGACATTCATCGAGAAGTTCTCGGCGTATCCCTTCGGCATGACAAAGCGCATACGGTATTCGAGCGGATCGACATCGAGCGCTTTGGCGATATCGTCGATATGCGCCTCGCCCGCGAACATCGCCTGCGGGATACCGTAACCGCGCATCGCGCCGGCCACCGGTTTATTCGTAAACACGGTGTAGGCGTCACATTCGAGGTTATCGCAGGGGTAAAGCTGCGGGAACGCTCCCATGCCTTTAGCCGCAATACCGTGACCGTGGGACGCGTATGCCCCCTGATCCGAATAGGCGGCGAATTTTCTCGCGACAAACGTGCCGTCCGGGCGGACATAACTCGTCAGATGGAAGCGGATCGCGTGGCGCGTTCGCGTCGCGTAAAACGTCTCTTCACGTGAGATCTCGAGCTTCACCAGACGCCCGCCGACCTGCGTCGTAAGCCAGGCATTGAGCGGTTCATAAAGTGCGTCCTGCTTGTTGCCGAATCCACCGCCGATATACGGTTTGACGATTCGCACACTGCC
Source organism: Fastidiosipila sp. (assembly GCA_012837885.1). Classification (GTDB taxonomy): domain Bacteria; phylum Bacillota; class Clostridia; order Saccharofermentanales; family DTU023; genus DUPJ01. The sequence continues at coordinate 4,827 of DUQI01000019.1, read as the reverse complement.
CCAAGGCAGACTCAACGCCTGCGCCGTGACGCGACGCACGATATGGGGAATCTGTGTAGAGGCTACGACTACGACCTTACCGGCTTCCATATAGGCATAGCTGACCGGGTTTTCGATGTGGCAGTGCTGCACCAGCGGTGTGTCGTACCAGCCTTCCACCTTGATCAGGCCTTCCTCTTTGATCGCTTCGGCGAAATTGCCTTTATAGATCGAAGTATGACCGAGGATATTATTCTTAAACTCTTCGTGTAACTGAGGTGCGCCGTCCTCCATCGCCTCTCTCACATCGAGCACGAACGGCAGTTCTTCATATTCGACTTTGACGGCACGTGCAGCCCGATCGGCCGTCACATCGTCCTCAGCGATGACGACTGCAACATCGTCACCATAGAAACGAACATGACGGTTTAAAAGAAGCCGGTCTTCCACATCGCGGTGCGCCGCTTCCAGATGCCACGGGTGTCCGGCCGTACCAATCGGCCGATTCGGTACATCAAAACAGGTCAGAACTTTGACCACGCCCGGCATGCGCTCTGCCTCTGACGTGTCGACTGTTTTTACATAGCCGTGCGCGATCGTGGAGTGAACAATACGCGCCACAAGCGCGTTCTTATCACACAGATCGTCCGTGTACTTGGCGCGTCCGGTTACCTTATCATACGCGTCCACGCGGATTGTGCGTTTTCCGATAGCCATGTTTTCCTCCTTAATCGATCAGGTCTTTCGCCTCGATCACATGCCATTACTCTTTTCGATTTTGCCCGCATGAAACCATGCCGGCGACCGTCGAACCGGTGTCTCACCATAATATCACAGATCCCTTATCTCTTTTTGTGAATAATTGACAACAAAAAGTGAAACAATTGAGAACCCACCGGTATTAAGCCTATTAAAACCAAGTAAAAACGACTTGATATAGCATGCTGAATTTTTGCTATATTGCATTCCGCCCTTAACATCTGAGTGAATCTGATAGGAATAAGCTAAGTGAGATTATCCCTTGACCTTAGTCGAAGCACTTATCATGCGCAAAGAAGCGCAAATATCACAAATAAAACACCGCTCTCTTAAACAAAACATCACAAATCTCACAGATAAAATGCCGCAAATCACACAGGCAAAATGCCGCAAATCTCACAAATAAATCACCACAAATGTGACAGGCATTGTGGCGCGAAAGCACCTATTTCCACTTTTCCGGCGGCATAAAGATCCACATGTCTGACACTATATTAGATGAGCTATTTAAGCGTACGTTAAAAGAGGGAGCCGCGGCTCCCTCTTTCCAATATTTGTCCTACGCTTGCACCACATAAAATATACGTCCGAGAAGACGGAGGAAAACCTACCTACTGAGACTCACCGATCAGGTAATTATAAAACGGCTGATCGACCCAGAACTGGTACGCTTCCGGCTCGGTGCCGAGTGCTTTCAATGCTTCGAGCACAACTTCCGAGTCTTCTTTCAAAGAGAATGTCTGTGCCATCTTGGTACCGTCTTTAATAAAGTTGTTGGTGATTTCGACATAGTCGTCAAGTTCGGTCAGCGAATAATAGAGCGGCTGCCACCAGGAGTGGCGGATAAGGCCGGTCATATCTTCCTGATTCCGCTTGGCGTACTGCAAAACGATGTCTTGAAAAGCTGCCTTGTCTTCGACACTGACAAATTCAAAACTGATGTCATATTCTTTGGCGTAGGCGATGTAATTCCCGTTTTCAATCTGCGCCACTTGATAGTCCGGAGTCTCTTCCGGTTCGCCCCACTCCTGTAGATAGATGAACGCCGACGATTTCGGTTCCAGCTGTACGCGTGCGTCAAGTCCTTCTCTTTGCAAAAGCCCGATCAACTGGATCGCATGCACGATCTCGGAATGCCCGTAAGTGATTGTGAGCTCAGGATCGAACTTCGGATCAAAGGTGAGGTCTTTGACGTTATACCCGGTGATCACGCCCTGTTCCAGCACCTCATTGATGATCTCTCTCAATTCATCGGCTTCGATCAACGCCTGCATGTCCCACGCCTGATAGACCTTTGCATAGATGTCGGGATCGCTGATCTTGCCGAGATCATTTTTATATAGGCCGTTTAATTCCAGTACCTTGCCTGTAAGGTAGATCGCGACATCGTCCGTCACGCACGCCGTATAGTCGATATCGTCGAGCAACTCCAGCGGCAGAAGCTGAAGATCGAGGCTCGTCGCGAGGGCCTGAAGCGATGTCTCTTTCGCGTCATCCGGTGGCATGAGTCCGGCTTCCGACAACACTTTTTCCACGCGCGCCGGTTCATAGGTCGCTGCCAGTTCTCGCAGGTTACCGGCATCGACAGCCAGATCGACCGCCTGTAACAAATTGACGTTCTCAAGATCTTCGTTGAATTCGACATCGAGCACCGTGATCAGGAAGGCGAAAGCCTCCGGTTTCGGCAACTCGATCCCGTAACGGTACTCGGCAAAGCGCCGGTACGCTTCGATTTTCGTTTCGATCTCCTGCGACACCTCGACCGTCGCCGCATCGACCGCAAGGCCCGATATGCTACATACCAAGCTCAACACGAGAAGCCAGATCACCTGCCTTAAGATTCGTTGTTTCTTACTCACGTTTTTACCTCCGTGAAATTACTGTCGGCATACCGATGCCGGTTTCAACGGCCACCTGTTCCGGCGGCGTCGGTGTTAATAAGCGGAATATGCTTGAACGAGACGACGTCGAACAATCCCTTGGTCGTGAGCTTTAACGCGGGGATCACCGGCAGACTCATAAAGCTCAAGGCAACGAAGGGATCGACCGTTTCAGGAATATTCAGCTGTTCTCTTGCCGCCTGATACAAATCGGCCGCGCGTTCATCGACTTCAGTCAACGGCTTATCCGTCATCAGGCCGCCGATCTCGAGCGGCAGGCCGGCCAGTTTTTTACCTTCTTTGACGAGCACGATGCCGCCGGCCTGTTCGACCAAAAGATTGACGGCGCGGATCATGTCGGGGGCGTTGTCACCGACGACGATCATGTTATGGCTGTCGTGCCCTATGGTCTGGGCGATCGCGCCGCCTTGGATCCCGTAGCCCTTGATGATGCCGAGCCCTCGGTTGCCACTATTGCCGTAGCGCTCCAAGACGAGCAAAAGCGAGCGCTCTTTGTCCGGTTGAAAATCAGATCCGACGTCACCGATCGATTCAACCAGAAGGTCGGTCTCTAATGACGCCTGCTTCAGTCCGATGACATGCGCCTGTTCGCTCTCGATCGTAATGCGCAAATCTTCCTCGTCCGGTACGTTTACCTGCACATCGCCGATTTTCTCTGCGACTTCTCTTTCCGGCTGAAGTGCATTCATGATTTTGCCGTCGGCCGACACCTGTTCGCCTCTGACGTAGACATCTTTGACCTTGAAAGTGTCAAGATCGTCGAGCACGGCGAAGGTCGCTTCTTTGCCGGGTGCGATGGCGCCTTTCGTTTTCAGTCCGTACGCCTCGGCCGTGTTGATGGTCGCCATACGTACAGCCTTGATCGGATCCATCCCCTCTTTGATCAAAAGGCGGACGGCATAGTCGACAGCCCCTTCATTCAGGAGCGAATGAGCGTCCCGGTCATCGGTACAGAGCAACACGCGGCTCAAGTTCTGGTCTGTCACGGCGCCCATCAGGTGCGTCAGGTTCTTGGCTGCGGTGCCTTCGCGCATCAACACGTATTGACCGAGGCGCAGACGTTCGATCATCTCTTCTTCGGTCTGGCACTCATGGTCGGTCATCACACCGGCCGCCACATACGCGTTGAGGTCGTTCCCCGTAAACCCCGGCGCATGTCCGTCAATCACCTGGTCTTTCGCCATTTCCAGTTTGGCGAGTACATCTTCGTCTGCCGCCAAAAGCCCGGGCACATTCATCACTTCCGCCAGACCGAGCACACGCGGCTCCGGTAAAAACGGTGCTAGATCCGCGGCAGATAACGAGGCTCCCGCCTCCTCCTCAGGCGTCGCCGGTACGGATGACGGCAACATGATGTAGACGGTCAGGGGGATACCTTCCGACGCGTCGAGCATGTAGCGGATGCCTTCACTCCCGGCGACATTGGCGATCTCATGCGGATCCGTGATCACGGAGGTGACGCCGAGCGGCAGGACGGCTTCGGCATAGCGGCGCGGGGTGACCATCGACGATTCGATGTGGACGTGTGCATCGATCAGGCCGGGGATCACTACTTTTCCCTGAAGATCGATCTCTTTTTCCCCTTCGTATTCACCGACACCGGCGATCAGGCCGTCTATCACGGCGATATCGGCTTTTAGGATTTCATGGGTGTACACATTGACGACCCTGGCGTTTTTAAAAACGAGCGGTGCACGGCCGGAGGCGGCCGCTTCAATTAATCTGGCGAGATGCTTCGTCATATATACCTCCGTCGATCTGACATGTCACGCTCAATCGCGTCGTCGGTTTAAGAAATGGCCGCGTCAGGCAGCCAGTCGGATTTTTGCGCTCGAAGTCGTCGTTAGATTCAGGGAAACAAACTTCGAAGCCGCATGGCGAGTTCGAGATTCAGCCGGTCGTTCGCATCGTTAAGATCGAGTTTCGTAATCTCCTGTATCCGTTCCAACCGGTAGAGAATCGTGTTGTAATGCGTGAATAGTTCTTCACTCGTCTTATTGATATTGCTGTTATTTTTAAAATACGACTCGAGCGTTCGCACCAGATCGGTCGACTTTTTCTTGTCGTAATCGAGCAGCGGACGAAGCGTCTCGGTGAAATACTGCTCAAGCTCCTCGTTGACTTCTCCTTGCACCAGAATGCGAAAAACTCCGAGATCGGAGAACTTTAAAATTTTCGAGTCATAGAG
>DUQI01000004.1 GCA_012837885.1 Fastidiosipila sp. | reverse complement strand
TAGATTGGAAAAACAGATCAGCTGGCAAAACAGCGTTACTTATCGAAGGTGCACGAAGAGTCGGCAAATCTACGATTGTTGAAGCTTTTGCAAAGGCAGAGTATGACAGTTACCTATTGATTGATTTTGCCTTCGCTCCCCAAACCATCCATGAAATGTTTGCCGATTTGAGCGATCTCGATTTTTTCTTCCTGCAGCTTCAACTTCATTACGGCGTGAACCTGGTAAAAGATAAGTCCCTGATCATCTTTGATGAAGTACAATTCTGTCCTCTTGCCAGGCAAGCGATTAAAAAGTTGGTTGCAGACGGCCGTTATCATTACATCGAAACAGGTTCCCTGATCTCCATCAAAAAAAAGACGAAAGACATATTAATACCGAGTGAAGAGCGAAAACTGACCATGTATCCCATGGATTATGAGGAGTTTATGTGGGCTCTTAATGAGCAAAATACGGTGCCACTTTTGAAACAAGCTTTCGATAACAAAAAACGTCTTGGGGATGCACTTAACCGACAAATGATGCGAACATTTCGGTTATATATGTTAGTCGGCGGAATGCCGCAAGCCGTTCTCGCTTATCTTGATCATAATAATTTCCAAGCGATCGATGAAGTAAAAAGGGACATTCTCGACCTCTATGAAGAAGACTTTTATAAAATCAATCCTTCGGGCAAAATAGCGGCGTTATTCGATGCCATTCCATCAGAACTAAGCAAGCACACCTCCGGTTATCAAGTGTCAAGCGTACTCCCTCAGGATCGGCGATCGAGCTTGACAGAAGAGTTTTCAGAGCTGATCGCGTCGAAAACAGTGCTCGCAGCATACCACGCCACGGATCCGAGTGTCGGGTTGACCATTAGCAGAGATATCACGAACTTTCGACTATATCTTTCCGACACAGGCCTAATGGTTACCCAGATATTTCGGGACAAATCATTCACGGATAATGTGATTTACAAAAAACTCCTAAGCGATAAGTTGCCTGTAAACTTAGGCATTTTATACGAAAATATGGTTGCTCAAACATTAGCTGCAAATGGCCATGCGCTTCACTATTACACCTTTGAAAACGATAAGGGAAAACGAAATTATGAGATCGATTTTCTTATTTCAATGAACGACAAAATTTGTCCGATAGAGGTCAAGTCATCGGGCTACAAAGCTCATAAATCACTTGATGTTTTTTCTCAGAAATTCTCCCACCGTATTCTACGAAGGTACGTAATCTACACGAAAGACCTTCATCAGGAAAATGGAGTGATATATCTGCCAGCCTACCTTGCACAATTCCTCTAATCGCATTAATGCTCGCATTTATCTTCTCACTTTTATTGACTATGCCGTCATCTCTATAACATGTTTGTTATGATGAATCCGAACTGCGAGGCAGTTTAAATCGTAGCCAAAGTGAGTCCGTCATGCTGAACATTCATGTATTCGCGCTCTTCTCTGTCTTACTTTGTTATGTCTGTTATCTCGCCTTATCGAAGGATAAGCTCGGAAGTACATCCGGCTTCGCGCTGAAGGCCGTCTATATTGTGCTCGGCGTCGGGCTTTTAGTCCGGATGATCATCGCTGCGACGGACGGCGGTTTTTCCTACGACATGACGAGCTTTGCCGCATGGGCTGATCGCATGTACAGCGTCGGACCTGGGAACTTTTACTCGGCTGATGTTTTGACCGACTATCCGCCGCTTTATATGTACGTGTTGTATGTCGTCGGCTGGTTGCGTTCGGCGTTTCAGATCGAATGGATGTCGCCATCACATCTCGTCCTTTTAAAACTGCCGGCGATCCTTTTTGATATCGCTTTAAGTTACCTGATCTACCGGGTCGCGAAAAAGTATCTGGAACCCGTCAAAGCGCTCTTTTTGATGAGTGCGTATCTCTTTTTACCGGCGATCATCGTCGACTCGGCCGCCTGGGGTCAGGTTGATTCTCCTCATACCTTGATGATCGTTTTAATGTGCCTTTTCCTGATGAAAGGAAACATGGTTCCGGCCTATTTCGCTTATGTGATCGGCGTGTTATTCAAGCCGCACACCTTGATCTTCACGCCTGTCTTGCTGATCGGCATCGTCGATCATGTCTTCCTCGATCACTTCTCGTGGAAAAAACTGTTTACCAATCTCGCCGGCGGTGTGGCCGCGCTGGCAAGTGCTGTAGTCATCAGTCTGCCATTCGGTTTGACAAATGTGTTGCATCAATACGTCGATACGCTAGGATCTTACTCTTATGCGACCGTCAACGCCTATAATTTCTGGGCGTTATTCGGCCTGAGCTGGGTCAGTCAGGACTCGCGTTTTCTGTTTTTGCCGGCGAAAACGTGGGGCACGATCGTCATCGTCCTGATCGTCGCGAGCGTCTTTTACTTCAGTCACCGCATGAAAAAGGATCCGGCAAAGTATGTCCTGTTGGGAGCCTACATCGCCTTGACGATGTTCACCTTCTCCGTGCGGATGCATGAGCGTTATTCTTTTCCGGCCTTCGCCCTCTTACTATTGGCGTATCTGTTCAAACCGGAAAAGCCGCTATGGATTGCTTACTCGGGACTTGCCGTCCTCTTTTATTACAACACCGCTCATGTGCTCCGCTTCTATGATCCGCATAACTATGACAGAGAGCATCCGTTCATACTCATCATTTCGGCCGCGATGGTGCTCTTCTACGTGTATTTTCTCTTCATCGTGTTGCGCCACGCAAGTCTCAGGCAAGTGGTACCGGACACAGAAACTAAACCATCTGCACCGTCTTTGAGGACCGGTTTAAAGGAACGATTCCTGACACCGCTCGAGCCGGTGCCAAGCACTGCTAAGACACGCCTCACCCGACCCGACCTGTGTTTACTGGCGGCGCTGACGCTTCTTTACAGCGGCTTCGCGTTATTCGATCTCGGTGACCGTGAAGCGCCGGTCACCACCTTCGATCTCGTAAGCGGGCAATCAATCTCACTCGAATTTGCCGCAGGAGAGTTTCCCGCGACCATGGCCTACTATATCGCGCCGCCGCACGACCGAGTATTCAAGACCGCCTACCAAGGTGAGGGCGATCAAGGGTGGAGCGAAAGCGGTGATATCGGCATGGAATCGGTATTCACCTGGCATCATCTGCCGTTAGATGACGGTATGCGTCGCTATCGTCTGACGCTAAGCGAGGCCGATGCCTCCTTAATTGAATTGTCGTTTCTCGATAAAGATGGAAAGCTTGTCACGCCTCTTAATTCGTCTGAATACCCCACCTTGTTCGATGAAGCACACCTTCATCCGGCACATGCTTCTTTCAGAAACGGCATGTATTTCGACGAGATCTTCCATGGCCGCACAGCCTACGAGTACTTGAATGGACTTACGACCTACGAGAACACGCATCCGCCACTCGGCAAAGGCTTCATCTCACTCGGTGTCGCCCTCTTCGGGATGAACCCGTTTGGCTGGCGTATCGTCGGTACGTTGTTTGGTATCGCGATGCTCCCGATCTTTTATCTTTTTGCCAAACGCTTGACCAAGAACACACCGATTTCAGCGCTCGCCACGTTCTTATTCGCCTTTGACTTCATGCACTTTACGCAGACGAGAATCGCGACGATCGATGTCTATGCGACCTTCTTCGTGATCTTGATGTATTTCTTCATGCACCGCTATACGGTGACGAGCTTTTACGATACCGATCTGAAAAAGACATTCATCCCGCTCGGTTTGTCGGGGCTCACGTTCGGCATCGCCGTCGCCGTCAAATGGACCGGTCTGTACGCAGGTTTGGGTCTGGCGATCTTATTTTTCGCATCGCTCTATCGACGTTATAGAGAGTATCGCTACGCCAAACTGGCGCCGGAAGATAGCAGTAACGGCATCTCGCATGCCGTGATTCTTAAGCGATTTACGCCGAACGTGTACAAAACGATTCTTTTTTGTCTCGTTTTCTTTATCGCCCTACCGGCTCTGATCTATCTTCTCTCTTACCTGCCGTTCGTCGATCCTTACCGTCCCGGGCTTGTAAGCAGGATGCTGGCGAACCAGGCGTCGATGTTCGATTATCACAGCAGTATGAATCTCACTCATCCATATGCTTCGATCTGGCTTCAGTGGCCGATCATGGTGCGGCCGATGTGGTATTACTCGAGACAGGTGAGCGATACGATACGAGAAGGGATCAGCGCATTCGGCAATCCACTCGTCTGGTGGGCGGGCATTCCGGCTTTCTTCTACCAGCTGAAATTGCTCTGGACGAGACGGACAAGTCGCTTAGAAACGGTCTCTCGGAACGAGCTTTACACCTCGGCATTCCTCGTCACCGGTTATCTCGCCGTCTATCTGCCGTGGGTACTGGTCAGCCGCCTGACCTTTATCTATCACTATTTCATGCCGGTACCGTTCGTCATCTTGATGATCGCGCACAGCTTGCTGCAATGGAAAAAAAGCGTCTCGAAGCGACGCTTTCTGATCGTGATCACGGCGTACGCGGTGCTCACTTTCGGCTTGTTTTTACTGTTTTATCCGGTGCTCTCCGGTCAACCGGTCGACAAGGCATTCGTCGATAGATTCTTGCGCTGGTTGCCGGGCTGGGCCTTGGTCTCTGGCTGACACCACGATTAGCTTCATTCGAGGCTGCTTAGTGCTTTAGCACTCTCGTCTCTTTCAACGTCCAGTTCGAGAACGAGTTGGCATCCCCCTTGATCTCATAGATCAACAGGCGCGATGGCAAACCTTCCGAGGCGATCAGGCGATGATAAAGGTAACGCACCTGTTTCGAATCTTTGGCGACTTCAAAATAGGTCGGTCCGAGTGTCGCGTGATCGAGTCCGGCCTGTTCATAGATGAACGGGCGCAGATTGTCGGATGAGACCGGCGCATCGTTTGTCGCGAGCGGCTCTCCTTCATATCCGGCGGGCTTGACGAACAGTCCCGTTACGATCGCCCGATCGAGTGGATTTCGATCGTCTTTTCTGGAGCCGTGATCCCCCGTGATCACGATCGTGCTGTCCTTATAGAGACCGAGCGCTCTCAGTTGATCGAGATACTCGTAGACGATATGGAAACTGCCTTTCGTCTGAATGATGCTACCCGACTGATCGGACGTCACCCGCTCCGCTCTTTCGTTCATCTCATAAGGTGCGTGCGGTCCGCGCAAATGCAGATAGGTGAACTGCTTGTCTCTACCTGACACATCCAGAGTCTGCTCTTTCAGGCCATCATAGAAAGCGACATCGTCCGTGATATAGGGCGAAATCTCCGCCTCCGTCGAGACGAGTTGCGCGAATCGCTCCGTCGTCGTCCAGAAGAATGGCTTGGCACCGAGCGGTGCATAGCGGAGCGCCGACAGACGCATGAACTGAGACGCGGCATCGAACGGCAACACCCGGATCTCACCGTGGATCACATTGTCGGTGAAGGCCTTGAGGTCTTTCGGTTCGGAGTACGTATAGCCTTGTTCCATATAGAGATTGATCGTGTACCCGGCATCATATAGTCCCGGTAAAAACGAGGCGTCCGCCCAGGCATCTTTCAGGTAATCCCGATTGGCTCTTTCAAACATATGGAGCTTCCCGGAGAACATGTTCGCCACCGACGGAAACGTCTGGCTGTAAAGCGACATATTATTCGTGAACCGGGTAAATCCGTCGAGACTGTCGAAAAAGGCCGGATCTTCTGCCAGTACACTTTCGATGTAGCGGTTATCGAGACGATCGAGCACGATGACGATCACGTTCTTGTCTGCGGCCGTTTCGTAGATGTTCTTCGTCGTCAAGACGAACCCCTCGTCCTCATTCGCCGGCGTATACGGCTGGTAGAGGATCAGCATCGAAATAAATTGAATGACGATCAGGAGCGCCGACACGCCTTTCAACAGACGGTGCCACGCCTTTACGCTGATCCGACGGACAAGAAACGGAATCGAAAGGAGCAGCGCCCAGATCAGCCTATTGATGAGAAAATCACCGCCGTGCGCCTCCCAGGCGATACTGTCGCCGGTCAATTGTCCGAGCACGCCGTTTAGAAAATTGCCCTGCACGTATCCGGCGAGCAAGACGCCGAACACAAGGCTCGCCAGCACACCGAACGCGCGACGCGGCACGATGAACAAGATGCCGGCGACGATCGTGAAGACGAGCACGGTCATCAAAAGTGTGACCGGAATAATCTGACCTAGTGGATAGAGAAACGACTCGGTGTTCAGCATAAACAACTCGTAGATGCCGAACAAGACGAAGGTAAAGGAAAACGCACCGCCTAAAATGAGCGACAGCGACAGGCGTTCCCGGCCAGGCAATACGGTGTCGGTTCTGTGCCGTTTTTTGTCTGCAGATACGACTGTCCTCGCGTCTCTTTGCGCTACCGGAGCCACGGATCGGTCACCTTTTTTCTTCGAAAAAAGCTGCACGAAAAAGCCTGATATGCGCACATACAGATTGAGAATCGATAAACGAAGGCGCGTAAAGAACATACCGATCGTCACACCGAGTGTGATCACGAGCGCCGAGATGATCTGGATTACATACGTCGTCGTCGCCGGATCGATATACGCCTTGACCTGCGGAACGAAGACGACATAAGAAAAGAGAAGCGCTGCCAGCAAGGTGATTCGCTTATGCTTCATCAGCGTCACCTCCGTCTTCTTCGCTCAGGCGGTCGAGATACTCGAGCAGCCAGCGGCCTTTTGACTTCGTCTCACCCGACTCACTCTGGAGCGGCTCTTCCAGACTTTCAGTCAGCGACACAGACCATTTGAGTGGAGTACCGGACAGTCGATTCAACGCGAGATCGATTTCCTCTTTCAAGGTCAACGGAGATTCTGCTTCTTCTTCTCCCCACTGATCATCTGTGATTTTATCGTCTACACCTTCTTCGTCAGCAAGCGCTTCCTGTCTTCTCTTTTCCAGCTGAGCGATGATGTATTCGCCGCCGCCTCTGGCGCCGTCACCGACGTCGTATATGTTTTGTCGCACGACGGCTTCAAGATGCGTCTTGTACCACGCTTTTTTCGCAAACAGTTCATTGACGACGGAAAGCAAAGTCGGCAATTGATCGACATCGACCGAGACGCCGATTTCGTCGCGCAGTGAAATGTCGAGCGGGACGCTTTCGATCTTTTCGTAATTCGGATTGACGACCTTCATCGGCGTGTTGATGAACAACGACGGCTTTTTCGTCGCATAGGAGAATTCGTTTGCGATCGAGGACCAGTCCGTGATCACGAGATCGGCCGAATAGACGGTTTCGTTCGAAGCGAACGACGTCTGAATTTCGAATAAGTCTCCGACCTGGCCTTGGTATTTGTCGATGATCGCCTGCATCTTGTGCGGGAACCGTTTGACGAACTCAGGATGCGGGCGCACCACGACGCGGTAGCCTGCGCCCAAGAGCGGGGTCAGCGTCTCATCGAGGCAGTATTCCAGGATGTTATCTTGCTGCCAAGAGGGCGCGATCAAAATCACCTTCGGATCGTTCACGACGTCGGCGATCGACGCTGCGCCTTCGAGCATCGAATCGAGGAGCGGAAAGCCCGTTTTGACCAGTCGCTTTCGTGGCAGATCGTAGACGGCTTCCGTCTCACGCACTTCCCTCACGTGGTTCGGTCCGTAGCAAAAGATCGTGTCGAAATGATCGAGGGCGCCTTCCTGCAGCATCAGATGGAAACTCGTCATACCGTGATCGAGATAGACGTACTCGATGTCTTTTCGGACGAGCGAGCGCTTGATGTGGTATTTTTCGAGATCCGGCAGCGTCATCACGACCATATCGGCGTCCATCAGCATCATAAAACGGATCAGGGCGAGCGGACCGATGTAATACGTTTCAAAACGCGGATGATCCATGCTAAACACCTGATCGTCAATATCGCTCGTCACGTAATGGATCGTCTCGTCCGAGTTAGCCAGAATAAAGTCGATAAAGCCTTGAAAATATTTGTAGAAACCGGAACTCTCCGAATAGAAAACGAGCCGTTTATCTTTGACCTCGCGAAATCTTTTCTTATCTCGCTTTTGGGTTTCCCGCTTTCTCTTGTTTAGCGCGCGCTCTGCGCGTTTTTCTTCCTTACTCAATTTCGGCTTTTGCTGTAGAGCGAGCGTATCGGCATACGCGCCGGGATCGTAGATCTTATTGCAAAGCCACAGGACGGGGATTGACAAGAGATTGCCGACGATCCAGTAAAGCCCGACGCCCATCGGCAAAATATAGGCGAAGAAGGCAGAGAATATGACGAGGAATATGGTCATACCCCAGCGGCTCATCGCCCCTTGGGCACGCTGCAGTATATTGTGTCGATTCTGATAGAGGGCGAGCACGAGTGCACTGAGGCCGGAGAGAATCGGTACGAGCACGGTGTAGGACAGGAGCGTCGGAATCGCCGCCAGATCGAAACCGAGGAAATTTACATCCATCGCGGTGATCGCTTCGACACCGGTCATGCCGGCAAATGCGCCGGGGTTCGACTGCACCGCCTCGAGGACGCGCAGTTCGGCTCCCGTGCCGAGCTGGCCGACCGTCGTGTTCAACAGCGCAGCCGTCTTTTCCAAGAGCGGTTGAATATCGGCTATGGCGAGTCGCAGAATATGCTGCAACGGGTTATAGATGACATTGATCAGGCCGAGGATAATCGGGATCTGAACGAGAAGCGGCAGCATGCCTTTCAGCGGGCTGTACCGTTCTTTCTTGTAGAGTGCCCGTTGCTGCTCGGCGATCTCGCTGTTTCGGCCGGCGTAGCGACGCCTGATGTCGTCGAGGCGCGGTCTGATTTTGACCATGACGATCGAGTTTTTTTGCGACACGAGCGACAGCGGGAACATGATGATCTTCGTGATCAAGGTGAACAGAATGATCGCCAGCCCGTAGTTTTCGAGCAGACGATAGCAAAGATGCATGATATAGCCGAGCGGGACCCCGAATATCTGATTGATCGCACTCATCCCTGACTAGCTGTCTCCGGTGCTTTTTCGTAAGCGGCGATGATACCGCCGACAATGATTAAGGCGCAAAATACAAGGCTCAGGAATTTCGGTTTATGTCCGAGGAACAGATAATCGAACAAGACCGCCCAGGCGCTGTACGTGATATTCAAGGCCATACTCTTGCCGACACCGATCTTGTGGATCGAGCGGTAGTAGAAAAGATAGGAAAAACCTCCAGCCAACCCAGCCGCGATGATGTACTTCATGATCGAGATATCGCTGCCGATGCGGATCGCGTGGGACCATGCACCGGTGACAGGCAGGATGAGAGCGGCGAAGATTAAGGCCGACGTCGCCTGGCGGATGATGATCGCCTGCTCGTCGCCGACATCTTCATCGCGCATGCCGTAGGCACAGACGACACCTTCACCGGCCCAGCCGAAGACGCTCAAGGCAGCGAAGCCGACGCCGAGCAAGAAGTGGTTCACTTCATTGGCCGACGTGTAGCTGAGCGCGATGATCGCGCCGATCGCGACCAACAGTCCGAACCACTGGCGGAGACGGAAGCGTTCTTTCAAAAAGAGTGAAGCGAGCAGGGCTCCTACCGCCGGATAGATCGAAGAGATCACGGCCGTATAACCGGGACCGATATAGCCGATCGCCAGCGTATAGCCGGTCATACCGACCGGTCCGCCCAAAATGGCGCCGAGCATGATCACCTTGCCGTTTCTCGTCTTTAGCGCAGCGGCGAGTTTACCGAGCTGACCGCGGATCGCTGAGTAGATCAGCATCCAGATCGCTGAAAAAAAGTCGTGCAGGAAGGTACTGACAAAAGGCGCAATGATCGCCGACTGCTCGATCGGCAGGTCGCCGATCAGGCTGAGTGCGACACCTAAAATGACCGTGTCAAGCCCCCAGAGAATCCCCGATAAAAGTCCATATCTCATGTAGTCGGCTCCTTACAGATCGAAATCGTCGAAATAATCGGAGAAGTCTTTCGCGAAGCGGTATTGTCCGGTCATATACTCGCCGAAATCCTCACCGCTTAACAATTTGAATTCACACCAGTTGCTCCAGACAAGTCCCATGATCGCGATATACGCGTAGATCTTTTTTCGCTGAAGCACATCACCGCTTCCCTCCTGATAGATATCGATCAGGCGGTCGATCTCATCTTTTTCGAGAAGCGAATACACTGCGAACATCGCCACATCGATGTCTTTATCCTGCATCGAGGCGTATTCCCAATCGATCAGATAGACCTTGCCGTCGGCACTGAACAGAAAATTATCGGCGACGGGATCAATATGACTTAAGACGATATCGCGAGGCTGCTCCTTGGTCCATAGATAGATCTTGCGGATCTTTTCTTTCATTGCCTCATAGTCGTCATACTGAGACGGGGCACCGCCCCAGAGCGACTCGTAGTAAAGAAGACGCTCCCACGGATCGAAATAGTGATCGACCTCAAGTCTCAGGTCGTGCATGCCCTTCAGCACTTTCATGCAGACCGCGACGTCCTCTTCTGAGTGCGGATCGCAGACGCGTGCACCTTCGATATAGCGCGTGATCTTAATGCCCGACTCGGGATCAAACAAAAGCACGTCATCGGCGAGGTCTTCATCCTTGATTAATTGATAGACCTCATACTCCTGACGTCGATTGATCAGCGCTTCACTTCCCTTCCCGGGGATTCTCACGATAAAGGTGCCTTCATGACATTCGAATACGTAAGAGTCGTTCGTCATGCCTGCTTTCATCGGTTCGAAAGAGAGGATCCCCACGTCCGGCGAAATCGCTTTTTTGATATATGGGAGGCATTCAATGAGTATCGTTTGAACTGTCGACATGCCCGTTCTCCTTTAACTAGTCGGCGCTGCCGTTTACCATTCGGCGGCAGGCTCATTGCACAATAATAACATGCCTATAACTAAAAGCGCCTTTTTATCGCCCGTGATAACATACCCTTAAGAATTACCTAACAACTGTAACAGGGAGTTAATTAATGGCAGGCACAAAAGTGAAACACGCAGTCATCATGGCCGCAGGCATCTCCTCCCGGCTGGCACCGCTCTCATTTGAAACACCAAAAGCTCTACTCGAAGTCAAAGGCGAGATTCTGATCGAACGACAGATCGGCCAGCTGCTTACCGCCGGTATAGAAGACATCATCGTCGTGACCGGCTATAAAGCCGAGATGTTTGACTATCTGCCGGAAAAATTCCCGGTCACCCTGATTCATAATGCCGAATACGATACGAGAAACAACAACGGCAGCCTCTACGTAGCAAAAGACTACCTCGCTCAGTCCTACATCTGTTCCGCTGACAATTATTTCTCTATCAATCCGTTCGAATCGCAGGTCGATAAAGCGTACTATGCCGTATCGTATGCCGACGGTGAAACGGATGAATGGTGTGTCGAGACGGATCAAGACGGTTACATCACGGGCGTCACGATCGGCGGTAGGAACGAGTGGTACATGCTGGGGCACGTCTTCTTCGATCAGACATTCGCCGACACCTTTCTCGACATACTCCTTTCAAACTATGAGCGAGACGACTACCGTCCGCTCCTCTGGGAATCGATATACCTACGTCATCTCGATCGGTTGTTCATGAAGACCAGGCAATATCAACCGGGCGAGATCTTCGAGTTTGACACGCTCGACGACTTACGCAGATTCGATCCGAGCTACCTTAATGATTCTCGCTCCACGATCTTGCAGCAGGTCGCAGCCGAACACGGCTGCCTGGAAAGAGACATCACCGACACGGCACCGCTTTTCGATACGGCGGGCCGGGTCAACGGATTTTCTTATCGCTTGAACGGCGCTCACTATCACCATCTATATGGATCAGAACGTTAGGTACTTATTCGTCACCGAAGCCGCTTCATCTTTTGCTATACTCGATTTGTTGAATGGTGACACGAAGCACGTGTCCCGGGAGAGATTATGAGGATAGTTATTATCGGCGCAGGCAAGGTAGGCGAAGAACTCTGTCGCAGTCTTGCCATAGCCGGTCACGACATCACCTTGATCGAAAAGGATGCCGATCGGCTGGAACAGCTGGTCAATATGACCGACATCAAAGGCATTGTCGGAAACGGCTCGATTTATGAGACGCAGCTCGAGGCAGGCGTCGATACATGCGACATCTTTATCGCCGTCTCCCCTTTTGATGAGATAAATATCATCGCGGCAATCACGGCCAAGCAGGTCGGCGCCACGCATACGATTGCCCGTGTGCGCGATCCCGATTACAGTCGCCAGGCGAACTTCGTCAAAGAGAGCCTCGGCATCACGATGATGATCAATCCGGAGATGGAAGCGGCGCTCGATATCTCACGCATCATTCAGTTCCCGTCGGCGCTCGGCATCGAGCGTTTCGGCGGAGGTCTGGTCAATATCATCGAAGTCGTCATCAATAACGACAGTCCGCTCGCCGGTCAACACGTCAAAGACTTCCGGGAAAAGCACATGGACGTCCTGATCTGCGTCATCTCGCGTAACGGCGACGTGATTATCCCGTCCGGCCAGACGGTGATTCAGGCCGGCGATCATATTCATGTTACCGGTACGTCGAAGGAATTAACGAAGTTTTACAAAGCGGCCGGTTTTTATCGTCAACCGCTGAAATCAGTATTTATCGTCGGCGCTCACCGAATCGCCTATTACCTGATCCAGCGCATTCTGCCTCTCAAAATGCGTGTCAAGACGATCGAGCTCGATCCCGAAGTCGCCGAGGCAATGGCCGCCGATTTCCCGGAGGTGGAAGTCGTCGCCGGCGACGGTACCGATCAACAGGTGTTAAAAGAAGAGCGCATGAGTCATTATGACGCGGTGATCGCGTTGACCGGTGTCGATGAAGAAAACCTGTTGTTGTCGCTTTATGCCAAGAGCGAAGGCGTCAAGAAAACGGTGACCAAGGTGAACCGTACGAATCTCGTCAAGCTGCTCGAAGCGCAGCCGCTCGACTCGATCATTACGCCGCGCCGTTTGATTGCAGATATCATCATCCGCTTCGTGCGAGCCATGCAAAACTCGGAAGGATCGAATGTCGACGCCTTGTATCGAATCGCTGACAATAAAGTCGAAGCCCTGCAGTTTACCGTTCGTTCCGACTGCAAGATCGCCGGCATCCCGCTCATCAACCTGACCTTGAAAAACCATGTCCTGATCGCCGCGATCATGCGAAACGGACACTTGATCTTCCCGCGCGGCACCGACAAGATCCAGACCGGTGACCGTGTCATCGTGGTCACGACGCACATCAACTTCAATGATCTCGACGACGTACTCGCCGACGGACAGGACTTTTTGGAAGGTTAGACGGGATGAATCATCGCATGATCCGTTATCTTCTGAGCCGTCTGCTTCTGATCGAAGCGGCGCTACTCAGTCTGCCGGTATTCGTCGCTATCTATTTTGGCGAACCGTGGTCGAATGTCCGATCATTTATTTTAACGATGGCGATTCTGCTCGCTGTCGCTTTACCTTTTGCCTTACGTCAACCGGAAAACAACGAGATCTTCACTCTGGAAGGCCTCGTGATCGTCGCCGGTGCCTGGTTTATCTTGTCGTTTTTCGGATCGCTGCCGTTCGTCTTCAGTCAGACGATTCCGTCGATGATCGACGCCTACTTTGAAACGGCCAGTGGGTTTACGACGACGGGAGCGAGCATTCTGACGAACATTGAAGCCCTGCCTTTGTCGATGCTGTTCTGGCGCAGTTTTACCCACCTTATCGGCGGCATGGGCGTTTTGATCTTTGCGCTCTCTTTTCTGCCCCAGGTCGGTGCCGACGCCGTCTTCTTAATGAAAGCGGAATCGCCGGGACCGAGTTTTGGCAAACTAAAAGCGAAGGTCAGCCAATCGGCCCGCATTCTCTATCTGATTTATCTCAGCATGACGGCTATCCTGGTCGTCTTGCTGGTCGCAGGCGGCATGCCGCTCTTTGACTCGTTTATCCACGCCTTCGGTGCGGCAGGCACCGGCGGCTTCAGTATGAAAAATGCCTCGATCGGGCATTATCAAAGCCCGTACATCGAGATGGTACTCGCCGTATCGATGATTCTTTTCGGCGTCAATTTTTTCATCTACCACCTGATCATCATGAAGCAGGCGAAGACGGCCTTGAAAAACGAGGAACTGCGCTGGTATCTCGGAATTATCGCCATCGCCGTATTCCTGATCGGCTTCATTGTCCATCAGCTTTATCAAAGCTTTTTTCAGATGCTGAGAGACGTCTTCTTCACCGTCTCCTCGATCGTCACGACGACCGGTTATGCGACGGTCGACTTCGCCTCCTGGCCGCTTCCTTCGCATATTGTCCTGTTGGCCCTGATGTTCATTGGCGCCATGGCCGGGTCGACCGGCGGCGGTATGAAGGTCTCGCGTGTCGTGATCTACATTAAGTCCTTTCAGCAGCAGGTGCGGCGCACGATCAATCCAAATCAGATGCTGCCGGTGAATATCGACAGAAAACCGGTGTCGGATGCGCTTTTACGAAACACGGGACGCTATCTCATCTGCTATGTGTTGTTCTCCAGTGTCAGCATGTTGATCATCAGCTTTGACTCGAACAGTTTTACGGTGGCCTTCAGCTCGGTGGCTGCGACGATAAACAACATCGGACCGGGACTCGACGTCGTCGGGCCGACAGGAAATTTCGCGCCGTTTTCGGATCTTTCGAAGATCACGCTGAGCATCCCCATGATCGCAGGCAGACTCGAGATTCTGCCGG
>DUQI01000003.1 GCA_012837885.1 Fastidiosipila sp. | reverse complement strand
CGTTCGCCTTCCGGTAATCCCGATATCGTCACCGATAAAGTAGGGAAGGCGCTTGTTGAGGCGCTGCCGGTCGGAGAGTTTGAGATCGTGGAGGTGGCTGCCCCCGGCTATCTGCTCGCTCCAAACGTCCGTGACGTCCGGCTTGACGCCCGGCATAACAAGGACAATCCATTGGTCGTAAGTTGGTTCAACGATGCGCTCGATGTACACGTGCAAAAACTCGATCAGACGACGAAACGTGCACTAAAAGGCGCTCATTTCTCACTCGAGGATGAAGATGGAAAGACCCTGCTATTGAAGGCTGAAGAGGGAGTCTTTAAAGTAGCGGCCGATGGTCAACCGTCTGTCGAGGTCGATGAAGAAGGTCGCTTCACTCTGCGCGGTTTGTTGCCCGGCTCCTACTTTTTAACGGAAGTAAAGGCACCCGACGGCTATCTGCCGGCAGATCCGATTTTTTTCACCCTGACCGACAAGGAGCGTGAACAACGCATCATCAGTATCGACAACCGTCCGATGCGTTTTCCAGTCACCGGTGAGACCGACACCTGGACGCTGGTCGGCGCTCTGTGTTTATTGAACGGCGCGGGTCTATTTTCGATCAAGCGGTTGATCGGCGGTAAAGGTCAGCGTAAAAGACGATAGAGATTTTTGTCTTCGGAAAAGGTCACGAAGTTATACAAGATGAGAGTGTCCTGAATGGGCCTCTCATCCTTCATCAGCGTCATCAGATCGCCTGTGAAGTAGCGCAGATCGATCACATGAATCGTCTCGTAATGGTGTGTCAAAAAGGGGATGACGGCGTTCGCATAGCTGTCTTTGATGAGCAGGAGTGAGCGACCGGTATCGGCTGACGTCTGAAGCTTCAAATAGCCGGCGTTTTCTCCCATAAAGACAAGATACGGATCGGCACTCTCCAATTGCTCCCAGGCATAGATGCCGGTGCGAAGGAGACTCCCTTTGTCATCAATGATCCGTACCTTTTCATTCGGATCGTCTCCTTCGGCCGGGCGATAGATCGAGATCGTATCAGGACGCGGTGAGAATAACGCGGCTTTGGCGTATGTCGTGCCGAGGAAACGGTCGCTGATTTCAGATGTCTGAAGATCTTGTACCGGCTCCAGACCGGCTGCAAAACAAAAATTCTCGTATGCGACTTTTGCGCCTTCGGTCGTCCAGTGATGATCATTGCGGTAAAAGAAGCGGTGAGCTTCGTCAGTGGAGAGCGCGTCTTTGAGATCGATCACGTGATAGTCGCCGGCTCGTCGATAGAAATCGGCGAGGATAGCTTCTTGATCGATCGCCGGTGTGAAGGGAGGCAAGACGTCGGGGATCATGCTGGAGGCGGTCGGTGCGATCATCAGATAGCGTTTCGTCTCGGGGCTCTGTTTGTTTAGCTTGACGCCGAACTCGAACAGGTGATTGGCGTGCGTCGAAAGATCGGGTGGCGTCGTTTTCTTCTCGATCAGATAGCCGTCGTTTCCGAACCAGACACGGCCGTTGTCAAACTTGCCGATCACTTTTTCCGATGCCGATTTTAGTCCGACGAAAAATGGTCGGAGCGGAAACTGATCGTCCGCATAGCGCTCGAAAGATGTCATGAAGCGGCCGCTGACAAGATTCTTGATTTCGGGAAGTGTGAACGTCTCGAGTGGTCTTTTTTCCGTCTCGGAAAAATCGCTGTCCGGCGTCACTAAATGCCAGATGATGGCCGTCAGTAAAAACAACACGAAGACGAGACTCAATATCTTATGCTGGATGTGTTTTCTCTTATCCATCTCTTAGAACCTGAAATACAAAAACGGATTGAATCCGGCATCGACGAGATGCGCATTGACGAGGACTAACAGAGCGACGATCGAAACTAAACGTAGCGCGAAAAAGGTGACATCCGCGATCGGCTTTGTCTCGAACCGTGCCTGAAGTCTCGTGAAGAGTATTCTCGGCAGCGGCGTACTGGCGAGGGCGAGCATAAGCAACAAGCTGAGATTGGATAGCAGATGATACCGCGCGACGTTGTCGATCGCCGGCTGAACGTTCAGGCCGAACATGGCCGCGAGGTAAGAGGTGACATCGCTCATCTTCTCAAATGAGAAGATGACCCAGCTGATCACGACAAAGAGCAAGGTGTAGACGTGGCCGATGAAGGCCGGTAGGCGTTGTAGCCACTTCAGGAGGAATGCCTTTTCGATCATCAGGAGCAAGAAAAAATAAAGTCCCCATAAGACGAAGTTCCAACTCGCACCGTGCCACAGTCCCGTGAGGAGCCAGACGATAAACAAGTTGATGATCTGTCTACCGAGCCCTTTCCGGTTACCGCCCAAGGGGATGTAGACATATTCTCTAAACCAGGATGAGAGTGAGATATGCCAGCGTCGCCAGAAATCGGTGATTGAGGAGGCGATGTACGGGTAATTGAAGTTTTCCAGAAAACGAAAACCGAACATCAGGCCGAGACCGATCGCCATATCGGAGTAGGCGGAAAAGTCGAAGTAGATCTGAAAGGAAAAAGCGAGGATACCGAGCCAGGCCGTGAAGGTCGAGAGGGAAGAAGAAGGCATCGCTTGAATCTCGCTCCAGACAGCGCCGATGGCGTTGGCAAACAACACCTTTTTGGCGAGGCCGGTGACAAAGCGGCTGACGCCTTCGGCAAAATCAGAGGCGCTTTCTTGCCTTGAACGAAGCGCTTCGGCGACGTCCCGGATACGGACGATCGGTCCGGCGATCAGTTGCGGGAACAAAGCGACGTAGGCACCGAGATCGATGATGCTCGTTTGGACCCAGACATTGCCGCGGTAGAGGTCGATTACATACGACATGATCTGAAATGTGTAAAAAGAGATGCCGATCGGTAAGGGTAGGCCGAGCCGGCCGATCTCGCTGTTGGTCAGCGTATTGACATTGGTTATAAGGAAGTCGGCGTATTTAAAAAAGCCGAGTAACGAGACATTAAAGACGATCGAAACGATCAGCCACGCTTTTGCCTGCCGGCTTGAAGCATCACGCTTGGCGCGGTCGAGCCTCAGTCCGAACCAGAAGTTTGCGACGATCGAGCCGATCATTAAGAGGACGTAGACCGGTTCGCCCCAGGCGTAGAAGATCAGCGAAAAGAGAAGGAGTACGGCATTTTTCAAGCGCCGCGGTGCCAGATAGTAGACGATCAGGACGATCGGCAGAAAGAAAAAGAGAAACGGAATACTTGAAAAGACCATTTATTGATGCTGATCCAAAATCTCGATCGGGATCGCATGCGTTCTTAAATAATCGTCCCAGAGCTGCACGGTAGCCGCGTTGAAATGAATGCCGTCATTCGAGCTGTTCTGTGGTAAAACACCGTTTTCGTCGTACAGCGCTTCAGCGGCGTTTAAAAACCAGACGCCTTGCTCTTCGCAGACTTCGAGGATCATACGGTTCATCTCCTGCACGAGCTTGTTGGTAGGCCCGCTCGCTTTCTCGTCGAGGAAAGCGGCCACCGGCATCACCGACTGAACGTAGATGATCGCATCCGGCTGCTTTTCGATCAGGTTTTTCACGACATTGGCGAACATGCTCTTGAGCGCGTCCTTATTCGGCCAGGACATCTCGTTGACACCGAGCATCAGGTACACTTTTTTATACTTGTACTTGTCGAGCGCTTCGGGGATCGTCATCTGTGCGCCGCCTTGCACCCGGATCTGATTGGTGAAATAGGACTTCACCTGCAGGCTGTTTCGCGTGTAATACGTCGCATTCTTGATCTTGCCGGTCAACATCTGCATACCGAGGATCGAGTTGCCGATAAAGACGGCATCATCGAAATAGGAGTCATCGACCGGTTGCATCGCCGGCACAATGCGGTCCGACTCGACATCGAGCGGATCGAATCCCGGGTAATCGGCTGGCGGCGACGTCCACTCGGCTAAAAGACCGTGCGGCAGGGTCTCGACGCTGGTCGGTTCTGGCGTTTCGATCGGCGCTGTTACCTGTAACGTCGTCTCAGTCGGCAGCGGTGTCGTCGCTACCGTCGGCTCGACAAAATCGGGACGACGATAGAGGATGACATTTCCTCTGGTCACGATATTGCCGCCCGTCAGAAGATGGGCGGCGATAAAGCCGAGTATCAAAGAGAAAATAAAACCGCCAATGACACCGGGAATGACATAGAAGGACATCCTTCTCGTCCTATGCCGTGGCTTTCGGCCGGCCATATCAGACCTCGGCTACCGTCTCTAAAATGAGGCGGAGCGCCGTGGCAGCACGTCCGGCGGCTTTATCAGCGATTCGGTTGACATCTTCATGACTGAGCGGGATATCTTCAATGCCGGCCGCCATGTTCGTGAGCAGTGACATGCCGACGACACGAAGTCCGGCGTGGCGCGCCGTGATAGCCTCCGGCACGGTCGACATGCCGACGCCGTCGACACCTAACGTGGCGAGCATCCGGATTTCAGCCGGTGTCTCAAAGCTCGGACCGGAGAGCATGCAGTACACGCCTTTTTGCAGGCAGATGCCGCGCTCGTCCGCTTTTTCCAACACAGCGTCGATCACGTCTTTGTCATAGACGCTCGTCATGTCGGGAAAACGGGTGCCGAACGACTCCTCGTTTTTGCCGATCAGGGGGTTGGTACCTGAGAGATTGATGTGATCGCTGATCAGCATCAACTGGCCGGCCTGAAACGCTCGGTTGATCGCGCCGGCGGCATTCGTCAAGACGACCGTCTTGATGCCGAGTCTCGCCATGATGCGGACACCGACACCGAGCAAGGATGCCGGATAGCCCTCATAGTAATGAAAGCGTCCCTGCATCACGAGATACGTTTTGCCATCGGCATCGCCGATCACGAAGCGGTTCTTATGTCCGTCCACTTCAGAGACGGGAAAATCGTCGATCGAGTTGTAGTCGATCGACACCTTATTGTCGAGTGTATCCGCGAACTGTCCGAGACCGGAACCGAGAATCAGTCCGGCGGCCAGCGGTCGGTCATCTTTACTTTGAATAACTTCTACAGCGCGGTCGATCAGGGTCTCATACGACATGGATTGCACCTCACATAATGACGTCGACCATACTTTAACACAAGCGATGTATTATGCTCCGCCGAGATACGCTTTTTTCACCAGATCGTCATTCAAAAGATCAGCGCTGGCGGCGGCGGTGAGGATCCTTCCGGTCTCCAGCACATACCCGCGTTTGGCGACCGACAGTGCCATCTGTGCATTTTGTTCCACGAGCAAAATAGTCGTGCCGGAGGCGTTCAACTCGGCGATGATGTCAAAAATCTGTTCGACCAGAATCGGTGCCAGTCCCATCGACGGTTCGTCGAGCATCAAAAGTCTCGGCTTACTCATGATCGCCCGTCCCATCGCGAGCATCTGCTGCTCCCCGCCGGAGAGCGAGCCGGCATGCTGTCTTCTTCTTTCGGCCAGACGCGGAAAGCGGTCATAGACATCGGCGATGCTGTCTTCGATCTCGCCGCTGTCACGCGTGTAAGCGCCGATCTCGAGATTCTCCTCGACCGTCATCTGTAAAAAGAGGCGGCGTCCTTCGGCGCAGTGGGCGAGTCCTTTCGAGACGAGCTTATGCGGTGCGACACTGACGATCGGTTCGTCGAGAAAACGGATCTCGCCGCGTCTCGGTTTCAAAAGTCCCGACACCGTCTTCAAGATCGTCGATTTGCCGGCGCCGTTGGCACCGATCAAGGTGACGATTTCGCCTTCTTTGACATCGAAAGAGACGCCTTTAATCGCGTGAATATTATCGTAGTAGACATGAATGTCATTGACGGTCAGCATGTCGTTCATCCTTTTTCTTACCGAGATACGCTTCGATCACTTCCGGGTTCGCCTGAATCTCTTCCGGAGTACCCTTGGCGATGATGCGTCCGTAGTTGATCACGGCGATGCCTTCGCAGATTCCCATGACGAGTCGCATATCGTGTTCGATCAGCATGATCGCGATATTGAACTGGTCGCGGATCTTCTGGATATGTTTCATCAGATCTTCCGTCTCCGACGGGTTCATTCCGGCCGCCGGTTCATCCAACAGCAAAAGCTTTGGATTGGTCGCCAGGGCGCGTAAAAACTCGAGGCGGCGCTGCGCACCGTAGGGAAGCGATCCGGCTTTGTATTTCGCCATATGCTCCATGTTGAAGATCGAGAGCAGCTCGCGGACTTTTTCTCTGGCGTGCTTTTCCGCCGAGAAGAAACGCGGCAGGCGCAAGATGCCGGTCAGCATGTCGTATTTAAACTGATTATGCAGGCCGATCTTGATGTTGTCTTCGACCGAGAGTGAAGGGAAGAGCCGGATGTTTTGGAAGGTGCGGGCGATGCCGGCCTTGTTAATCTGCACCGTATTCATCTTCTCGGTGCTCTGACCGTCCAGGAGGATCGCTCCGGACGTCGGCTCATAGACCTTCGTCAGTAGATTGAAGATCGTCGTCTTACCGGCGCCGTTCGGGCCGATCAGGCCGGAGATCTCGCTGCGTCCGACGATGACGTTGAAATCGTCGACGGCGACGAGCCCGCCGAAATTGATGCCGAGCCGCGACACTTCGAGGATCGGGCGTTGTTCGAGATCTCTCTCCGGAATGATCGAGTGACTCGGTACCGGAACCATGCGGGTGCGTTCTTTTTCAGTCAAGAGAATCACCCCCTTCCTCGATGTTGACGACAGCCTGCTGCCTCGTGAAGATTCCCTTGATCTGGCCGAAGAGACGTTTCAGTCTGGCGTTGTTTCTCGCCAGCATGACGAGGATCAAGATCACGGCGTAAGCGAGCATTCTAATATCGTTAAAGGCACGCAGCACTTCCGGCAACACCGTGAGAATCGTCGCCGCAATGATCGAGCCTCGGATATTGCCCATGCCGCCCAAAACGACAAAGACGAGTACGAGGATCGACGTGTTGAAATCGAATTTACGGGCGATGACCGTCGAGTAATTGAGTGCATAGAGCGCGCCCGCGGCACCGGCCAGCGTCGCCGATGTGATAAAGGCCATCATGCGGTACCGCCAGACGCTGATACCGAGCGATTCAGCGGCGATTTTGTTGTCGCGTACGGCCATGATGGCTCGCCCGGCTCGACTGTTGATCAGATTCAAGACGATGAACAAGGTGATCAGGATTAAGACGAAGCCGGCCGTGAACGTCGAGAGCTTCTTTATCCCGACGGCGCCCATCGGACCGTTGATGATCGTCTTTCCGCCTTCAACCAGATTGAGTGCAGCGGAACTCGACATCGATAGTTTCAGTCCTTCGGCATCGAGTCCGATGTAGATTGTATTCATCACGTTCTTTATGATCTCACCGAAAGCGAGAGTCACGATCGCCAGGTAGTCACCCTGCAGGCGCATTACCGGGATACCGATCAGGAATCCGAAGATGCCGGCGACGATCGCACCGATGATCATCGATAAGAGGAGGCGCAGTCCGGGGGAGGCGATCTGGCTTTCGAGTAAAAACGACATGATCACGCCGCTGAACGCGCCGACACTCATGAAGCCGGCATGACCGAGACTTAATTCGCCGAGTACACCGACTGTGAGGTTTAAGGAGACGGCCATCACGATATACGCCGTGATCGGCACGAGTTGGCCCTGCAAAGCAGAGGAGATGTGACCGCCTGAGAGCAGGAGCTGCATCAGGACGTAGGCCGCGATCACCATCAGGTAGGTCACGGTGTTGTTACGGGTTGTCTTTTCTTGAAACAGCCTTCTCATACTTTCACCAGTACCTTCCTGCCTAAAAGTCCGGTCGGCTTGACGAGCAAGATGATGATCAAGACGGCGAAGACGATGGCGTCGGACAACTGGGTCGAGATATAGGCTTTGCCCAGGATTTCGATGATACCGAGCAATATACCGCCGAGGAAGGCACCGGGGATCGAGCCGATGCCGCCGAACACGGCCGCCGTGAATGCCTTGATACCGGGCATCGCTCCCGAGGTCGGCATCAGGATCGGATAGGCCGAAGAGAGAAGGACACCGGCGATGGCGGCCAGTGCGCTGCCGATCGCGAAGGTGGTCGAGATCGTACGGTTCACGCTGACGCCCATCAATTGGGCTGCATCTCTGTCTTCCGACACGGCACGCATCGCTTTTCCGACCTTCGTCCTATGGACGATGGCCGATAAGCCGACGATAATCACGATGCAGATGATGATCGTAAACATCGCCGTACCGGAGATGATCAGGCGGCCGTCAAAAAGTCGCAGTGTGCCGAACGGAACGACGCTCGTAAAGCTCTTCGGGTTTGCCGACCAGAGTAAGAGTGCGGCGTTTTGCAGAAAATAGCTGACGCCGATCGCCGTGATCAAGACGGCGAGTGAAGGCGCCCGCCTCAGAGGCTTGTACGCAAACTGTTCGATCAGAACACCGAGTAGCGTACATACCGCCATCGCGAACAAGGTCGAAGGTAAAGGCGACCAGCCGAATTCCGTCGTAGCCATGTACGCCATGTAGCCTCCGACCATAATCACGTCGCCGTGCGCAAAGTTCAGCATCTTCGCGATGCCGTACACCATGGTGTAACCGAGCGCAATGATGGCGTAGATACTGCCGAGGCTGATGCCGCTAATCAGATAAGATAAAAATGCCATAACGATTCAATACTTCTTAAAAAGGAAGGTCGGGAAAGTGCGTGGCACCTTCCCGACACTTGCGAAAAGGCCTATGTGATAGCGCTTAATCCATGCCGACGTACGCGCCGTCTTCGATGACCATGCCTTTCGGCGATTTGGCGACCTCACCCGAGGCTGCCCAGGTCATGTTGTCACCGGTCAATCCGTTGAACACGAAGGATTCACTCGTGAAGGTGGCGATCAGTTCGGTGCAAAGATCTTCGGCCGATGTCTCGGCGTTCGCTTCACTGTCTTTCAGTGCTTCGTAGATGGCGTAAACACAGTCGTACGCGTCAGCTGCAAACTGGTTCGGAATCTCGCCGTATTCTTTCTGATATTTTTCCACGAAAGACACGGTCAGATCGTCTGTTGCGTCAGCGGCGAACGGGGTCAAAAGCATGACGCCTTCGGCCAGCGATGTGTCAAAGTTTTCCACGGTCAAAATGCCGTCCATGCCGTCGACACCGAAGAAGGCCGGTGCGTAATCCAACGCTTTTGCCTGCGTCAGGATGAGCGATGCCGGCTGGTAATAGATCGGCAGGAAAATGAGATCGGCTCCGGCATTTTTCGCTTCCGTCAGCTGCACGGAGAAATCGTTGGCCGTCTCATCGGTAAAGGTCGTCGTACTGACGACTTCAAAGTCAGCTTCGTCTGCTTCAGAGACGAATTTCTCATAAATACCGCTCGAGTAGGCGTCACCGTTGTTGTAGATGATCGCGACTTTTTCACCGAGTTTCTTTTCCGAGATGTACTGAGCCGAAGCGATACCTTGGTTCGGATCGGTAAAGCACATCTGGAAGACGTTGTCTTTGCCCTCGATGACCAGAGGGGAGGACGCCGACGGTGTCAGCATGAATACGCGGTCGGCGAATGCTTCTGGTGAAACGGCCACACCGGGTGTCGTGGTCACGGTGCCGACCAGTACCTGCATGCCCCAGTCTTTCAGGACGTTGTAGGCGTTGACGCTTTTTTCGGCGTCGTGCTCATCATCCTGGAAATTCAGTTCGAACTGGCGACCGCCGAGTGCGTTGATCTCGTCGACGGCAATCTTCGCGCCGTTGGCGACGGCGATGCCGTAGACGGCGGCTCCGCCGGACAAGGGCCCGATACCGCCGATCTTGATCGGTGCTTCGAGATCACCTTGTGTTTCTTCAGGTGCGGTCGTTTCGGCTGCCGTGGTTTCCGCTTCCGTTTCAGTCTCCGACTCCGCCGGAGGATCCGTCTCTTCCGGTTTCTCGGTTTCGGTAGCTTTCGTCGTATCGGCCGGTGCGTCCGTCTTGGCTGCCGTGCCGCTCGTCGTTGGCGTCGTTCCCGTGCCCGTACACGACGCCAGCAATGCCAGACACAGCATCAAGGCGACGACCAGTGTCATGTATGCTCTCTTTTTCATAGCTCATTTCTCCTCATCGATAAATATTTATCCCTAATGGGTAAACATACAGGAATTTTGCGGTTTCTCTATAAATAAGTCAACGGAACGAGTAACCAAGGATTTTTGCAAATCAAGGCGTATCATTGCCTAATTGAATAAATTAGACCTCAAATAGTGATATCGGCAAAAAACGTCCATGAATAAACAGGCATTAAATGTTGTATAAAAGTAAAATCAGCGATTGCACGCTATCTTACGAGAGACAGAGACTGTGTCTTACGATCGGTCGGGTGATACTCAATATGCCGCATGATATACGATGATCGAGCCTGAAAGGAATACCCCTATGATTATTGAGTCCGGACCACTCACCAACGAGTTTAAATGCCAAAATCCCTTTGTCTATACGATGCACCATGTCGATCACTTTCCGGCTGGAGACGGGAAACTGGAACCGGTCGAAAAAAGACGTGGCGGTGACGACGGAGATATAGATCCCAAAGCGCCGTGGCGCATGTATTACGGCGAGCGAGTCCCCGGTTTCCCGGCGCATCCGCATCGCGGTTTCGAGACGGTGACGGTCGTTATGGAAGGCACGGTCGACCATACCGATGGACTGGGTAGCAGCGGCCGCTATGAAGACGGTGATGTGCAATGGATGACAGCCGGCAAAGGATTGCAGCATGCCGAGATGTTTCCTCTGAGGAAGACGGACGGCCCGAACCGCATGGAGCTTTTTCAGATCTGGCTAAGTCTCGACGGAGCCAAGCGTATGGTGGAACCGGCTTACAAGATGCTTTGGAAAGAAGAGATACCGGTCATCGAGACAAAAGACGCGCGAGGCGGAAAAACGAAAATCACCCTGATCGCCGGCCGTTTTGCCGACAAGTCGGCACCTCCTCCAACGCCCGATTCCTGGGCAGCAGATCCAAAGAATAAACTGGGCATCATGTTATTTGAACTTGAACCTAACGCCACTTGCAAAGTCCCGGCCGGTACCGAGACGATGAAGCGGTCGCTCTATTTTTACGATGGAGATCGTCTGGAAATCGGCGACACACCGCTTACTGAACCGTCATATGCCTTTGTATCGGCAGATCAACCAGTAGGACTGAAAAATACGGGAGAAAAGACAGCACGCGTATTAGTGCTCGAAGCCGAACCGATCGAAACACCGATCGTCGTACACGGTCCGTTCGTCATGAGTAGCGCAGATGAAATCCGTCAGGCGTATAAAGACTTTCGCGAGACGGCGTTTGGCGGCTGGCCGTTTGACGACGAGGAAATCTACCACGCGCCGGATCAGGTGCGTTATGCGACATATGCCGACGGCAGCACCAACTATCCGCCGCAACGGTAGAAGTGACTCACAAAGGGAAAGGCAACACATGAAAAAGTTTGCAGTGAACGGGAAGCTGATCGCGATACGAGGTAAGCGCGACGCCTTGACAGAGTATCTGCTGTCGGCCGCCAAAAAAATGGAATCGCTCGATACATGCTATTGCTATATCGTCGGCGTCGATCCGGAAGATGGTGACGCTGTCTACATTTTCGAAGTGTGGGAAAACGAAGCAGCGCATCAGGCGGCGCTTCAGATGGATGTGTTTCAGCGTCTGATCGACGAAGCAAGACCGTTGATTGCCGGCATGGAAGATTTTCCGTCGCTTCAGATTCTGGGCGGTAAAGCAAGCCTTTAGCTTTTAGTCTGTTTGTGGTGTGCTTTCGTTTGCCATACGGAAGTGACCGAAAGGCAGCACCTCATCCATCATGAAGGTGAAGCGCCCGATCTGACGGTCGAGGTGAAAGTGGCCGCAGTACCAGTGTTCGTAGTCGAGCGTTTTTTCGATCGCATCGAGCCACTCTTCCGTCGTCGTGTCGATTTCGATCGTCTTCAGTTTCGGCATACCGCTGAAGGGGAGATGGCTGAGCGGTGCCGTGTGGCTTAAGACGACGTCAACCTTGTGGTTCTTTGCGGCGATGTTTTCTTCTGCCAAACGCTTGATCTCGTCGGACGGTTGTTCGTCTTCGAACCACGGCCATTTCAAGGCGAGGCGGAACGCTTTATCTAGGCTGTACGCACCGCCCAAAACGAGTGTAGAGAGGCCGTCCAGCTCATAGATCTCACCGCATTTAGCGAACAGCAACGTTTCGTAACCGTCTTCCATGTAGGCGGGTGCACCGTGAAAGTCGACTTCTTTATAGGATGGAATCGACGCCGGACGCATATCATGGTTGCCGTGCACAGAAAACAAGGTAATCGGGAGTGTGCGTAGATAATCTTTCTTTTTTCGATCCTTGACTTCACCGTGAAAGTTGATGCCGGCGTCACCTAAAATAATCAGGATATCGTCGGTCGTCGTGTTGTATTTTTCGCATATAGCCTCGATCGGGGCAAATTTAGCGTGCATATCACCAGTGATGTAGATCATGTCAGGTACCAGTTGCGCTTTCACTCTTTTTCGAAGTCAGCATAGCAAGTCAGAGGCAGAGACTGCGTAACCAAAAAAGTCTGGTCAAGGCTTTATCTTTTTAATATGTCTAGCAGTGCTGCGATCAGCCGCTCATTCTCCCGCTTTGTCTTGACGGCGAAGCGGAAATAGCGCTGATTTAAGCCCCGAAAGTTTTCGCAGCGGCGAATCAGAATGCCAACGCGAAGTAGAGGCTCATATAGCGGTACGTCACTTTCGACGAGCAGGTAATTGGCATCACTTGGAAAAACCGTTAGTCCCAAATTCAGCAGTGCTTGACGCAAAAATGCACGCTCAACAGCAGTCTCGCGGCGCGTTTCTGTGAGCCATTTATCGAGCGTTACAGCCGTCTCACCGGCGATCTGCGCCGGAACAGAAACACTCCAACACTGTGCCGACGACATGACTTTCTCGATCAAAGACGTGTTGGTCGACATCATGTAACCGAGCCTGAGGCCGGCCAACGCGTAGCTTTTGGTGAACGCTTTGAGGACGACGAGGTGTGGCATCTGCTCGAGATAGTCAGTGGTGGAAAAGCCGTCCGTAAAATCGATAAAGCATTCATCGACAATGACGATCGTGCCTGTCTGACGACACTTTTCCAGAATGCCATCGATGATCGAGCGTTCGATCAGGCGTCCGGTCGGATTGTTCGGGTGACAAAGAAAGACGACGTCTGTATGTCGATCGATCCGCTCGAGTATCGTGTCCGACAGGAAAAAGCCGTTGTCCGGCGTCAATTGATGATAATCGATACTGCAGTCGATCTGAGAAAGGGCACGCTCATATTCCGAGAAAGTCGGCGCCGGTATCAGCGCGCTTTTCGGTTTTAAGGAGTAGACGAGGCGATAGATCAGATCGGCCGCTCCGTTGCCGCAGACGATGTGCTCTTCATCGACGCCTTCTCTGAGAGCGATCGCCCGGCGCAGTCTACTGCACTGAGGATCGGGATAACGGCTGAATTCAGCGACGCGGTCGATAAGTGCCTTTTTGACTTCCTCTGGCATGCCGCGCGCATTTGTGTTGACCGAAAAGTCATGCAAAATGTTGTCGTTTCGATAGACGTCCCCGCCGTGTTCGTATTTATCCATGGCAGATCACCAACCAAAGAATGCGAAATAAAAGCGCAAGTAAGAACATGAAAAAGGACGTGATGTACATCAGCTTGATCGTCGTCTTGATGTCTTCCGAGACGGCTTTTCGCAGGTCATCACCGATCGTCGGTTTTTGGACGAGTCGACCGAAATAGTGAGACGGTCCACCGAGCATGATGCCGAGAGTACCGGCGACGACCGATTCAGTCTGCGCCGAATTCGGACTGTCGTGCTTTTTTCGATCGCGCTTCCATACATGGAAGGCCCGGGACGTATCGAGTCGCTGCAACCAAGTCCCAATGAGCATGATCAGTGCGCCTAGTCGGGCAGGGATGAAGTTTAATACATCGTCCAATTTGGCCGCGGCTCGCCCAAAGTTGAGGTAACGCTCATTCTTGTAGCCGACCATCGAGTCCAGCGTATTGACCGCTTTATAAACAAGACCGAGTGGTACGCCACCGAGCATCAGATAAAAAAGCGGTGCGACGATGCCGTCGGCTGTATTCTCGGCGACCGTTTCGACGGTCG
>DUQI01000002.1 GCA_012837885.1 Fastidiosipila sp. | reverse complement strand
GCGCTCGTCTTGGTCGTCAGCTCGTTCGCTGTGACTCAGGCGATTCGTGATGCGCGGGTACGAGATGAAGATACGAACCTATTGTCTCAGTATGAGTCGACGAAACTGCAATTAGAAGCACTTGAAGAGCGTTTCGATGCACTGACAGTCGCCAATCAGGATCTGATCGCCAAACGCGATGAACTGTTGACCCTGGTCGACGTACCGGATCTGAACCCCGAACTTTTATCGGCCTGGCAGGATGCCGCCTTATTGGCCGGTATGACAGCTCTCGAAGGCGAGGGCTTGGTTCTCGTCCTCGAAGACAAGGAAAACTACAATCCCCTGGTTGATCATGTGCTGGGGCTCGTGCATGACAAGACGATGCTCGATATCTTGACGCTCCTGATCAATAACGGCGCGAGCGCTCTATCGGTGAACGGCATCCGCCTGACACCGGTGACGCAGATTTACTGCATCGGTCCGACCATACTCTGCAATGCGCATCGCCTCGCGCCGCCTTACGAGATCAAGGTGATGGGTGCCATCGAACCGATGAAGAAGGCGTTGGCCGATGACTTATGGCTGCAGCGGCTGACTTCACCGCAGATCGGCGTGCGGCTGTCGATCACCGAAAGGCCTGATGTGCGTATCCCGTCTTACGCGGATCGGGGCGACTATCTGAGTCAGATCACACTGTTGGAGGAATCATGAAAAAAGGAACGACCAGGAAAATCATTATCCTGATCACGACCGTCTTACTCGGTTTGACGGTCGCCCTCAGCATGAAGGGGATCAATCAGGGGTCGATCACGTCACGAAACGTACAGGAACTGCAAAACCAAGTGATCGACTATCAGCGTAAGAACGAAGAGCTGAACGACAGAAACTTTCAGCTGTACGAATACGTCCGCTATCTCGAGACGGCGCTGGAAAGCGGCGGCGATGAAGAGCTCTCTCATATCATCGACGAGAAGGAGCGCTTCGCGATCTTTGCCGGCATGCGTGACGTGCATAATGCCGGCGTCGTGATCGAACTGCAGGAGACGAAGGAAGGGCGTATGCGTGACAGTGTGCTGCGTCAGTTCGTGAATGAGCTGTCGGCGCTCGGCGCCCAGGCGATTTCGATCAACGACGAACGGAAGGTCGCGACGACGGAGATTCGTGCAAACGGTGATGAGATGATTATCAATGGTATCGTCTACGACCGGGCGGCGCCATTCACGATCAAGGCGATCGTCGATCCGACGCGTGAATCATACACCTTGTCGTTTCTCGATTCGGTGAAAAACCAGATCGTCGGAGAACTGGTCGATGAGCACTATACGATCACGATCAAAGCTGAACCGGATGTCGTGATCAAAGCCTTGAGCGAGGACCGTATCCGCTACAACCTCGAGTTGCTACGGCCTGTGAAGTGACGCTATAATGGGCGTTATGGAAAGACGGATCGAGCTTAACGATACGGCCGAAGGCATGGCGCTTTTCGGCGCGTTCGGAGCTAATTTAAAAATTATTGAAGCGAAATTAAACGTAAATATTGAACTGACGAGCGGCGGTCTCATGCTCGAAGGAGAAGACGCCGATCAGGTGGAAAAAGCCTTTAAAATCGTCGAGCGTCTCGTTGAACTGAAGCAGACAGGGCAGATGATCCCGGAGCAACTCGTCCATTATCTGGCGGATGCCGCATCGGATAAGACGTTTCATGACGCGATGGCGTTCGCCCCCGACCTGATCACCGTGTCGGCCAAAGGTAGGCCGGTGCAGAGCAAGACGAGCGGCCAAAAGAAGTATGTCGAAGCGATCGCCAATCACGATCTGACCTTTGCCATCGGTCCAGCCGGCACGGGGAAGACGTATCTGGCTGTCGCCATGGCCGTCAAGGCGTTTCGGGCGCACGACGTGAGCCGCATCATTTTAACGCGTCCGGCTGTCGAAGCCGGTGAAAAACTCGGCTTCTTACCGGGCGATCTGCAAAACAAGGTCGATCCCTATATGCGACCGCTCTACGACGCACTGCTCGATCTTTTGGGCGCCGAAACGTACGGGAGACATATGGAGCGCGGGGTGATCGAAGTGTCGCCCTTGGCCTATATGAGAGGGCGCACCCTGGATGATGCCTTTATCATTCTCGATGAGGCGCAGAACACGACGCGTGAGCAGATGAAGATGTTCCTGACACGTATCGGTTTCGGCGCGAAAGCCGTCGTCACGGGCGACATCACCCAGATCGACCTGCCGCCGGAGAAACGTTCCGGACTGCAGGAAGCGGCGGCGCTATTGAAGAAAGTGGAAGGCGTGGCGTCGGTACGGCTGACGGATCGCGATGTGGTGCGAAACCCCCTGGTGCAGCGCATCATTCGCGCTTATGAGAGTCAGTTGCAGACGCCGGACAGACGGAGGAGACCGCATGCGTAATATCGGCAGACTCGCGACCCTGGTGGTGCTCTTTGCCATTGTCGCCACCGGTATCTATTTTGGTTCGAGACCTTTGACCTATAACCTGAACGTCGGCGATACGAGTCCGTACGATATCGTCGCGCCGCGTACGACGATCGACGAAGTGAAAACGGAGCAGCGTGCACTCGAAGCGTCGGCTCAGGTCGCCACGTCCTGGATGCGTTCGGAGACGTACAGCAACAATATCTTATCCCGCATGAAGAATGTCTTGGCAGCGATCGAGACGAAACGCGAGGAATTATATGGATCGCCGGTCGCCCAGGAGCAAACACCGGATCCAGAGGCGGGAGAGACCGTGCGTACCGAACCGGCGCCGGCCAGAGTGCCGAGTGAGGCGGAGCTTCAGCTCGCCGTGTCCTCTTTGATCTCGAACATCGATCAGAACTATCAGCTGACCTTCGTACCGGCGGATATGGAGAGTGTCTTAGCGATGTCCGCGTCGCGCTTTGAGAGCGTGAGACATCACATCGATGTGCAAAGTCAGAGCCTGATGAGTCGTTCCGTCGATCAGGTCGCGTTGTCGAGTGCGATTCGCAGCGCTGAATCGCAGATCGAAGAGCAACTCGAATTCTATACGGAAGATGCTGCCCTGATCGGCCGCTTTCTGGAAAAACTCCTGAGGCCGAACGTCGTCTCGAATCAGGAGGCGACCGAAAACGCGAGACAGGCCGCCTACGACCGTGTGATCAATAACCCGGTCATGATCAACCGCGGAACGCGTATCGTCTCCCAGGGCGAGATCGTGACTGAAGAGACGGTACAGCTCCTAGCCGCACTCGATTTGACGAGAGAATCCCGTTTCGACTGGAAAAGTGCCGCCGGTATTCTTTTGCTCGTGGCGATTCTCTTTTTACTGTCGTTTCTCTATTTTCGTATCTACCAGCCTGATTTCATTCAGTCGACAAGAAATCTAGTCGCACTCGGCGTCGCCTTAATCATACCGCTCGCGGTCACAGCGCTTTTGTCCAATACGATCCCGCTCGCCGCACCGGTCTACTTTGCCGCTGTCGTCATCTGCGCCTATTTCGGTTTCCGTACGGCGTTTTTCATGACGATTATGCTGACCCTCGCCTTGTTGCCGATCATCACGTTTGAACCGGCGTTTGCCCTGATCGGGATCGCCGGCTCGACGACGGCAGCGATCTATACGAAAGGCATGGGTAAACACGACAATTACGCGAAGATCATCTTGATGACCTCCGGCACGACGTTTGCCGCGACCTTGGCCTACGGCCTGATCACGAAACAGACGTGGCTGCAGATGGCGAACGCCTCGATCGTGACTGCGATTACGGCTGTCGTCTCGGTCATCGCGGCGATCGGTATCATGCCGCTGTTTGAATTGATCTTCAACACCGTGTCGCCGCTGCGCCTGATCGAACTGAGCCAGCCGGGGCACGCGTTATTAAAACGCCTCTTCGTCGAAGCGCCCGGCACGAGCCAACACAGCATGATGGTCGCCAATCTGGCCGACGCCGCGGCCGAAGCGGTCGGAGCCAACTCCATGATCGCCAGAGTCGGCGCTTACTATCACGATATCGGGAAACTGGAAAATCCTCTGATGTTCGTCGAAAACCAGATCGGTGACAATCCGCATGAAGAATTGTCGCCGCTCGAATCGGCGGAGATCATTAAGCGTCATCCGGAAGAAGGACTTAAGCTCGCAAGAAGGTATCGTCTGCCGCAGCCGGTACTGCGCATCATCCACGAACACCACGGTACGACGATTCTGCGCTCGTTCTACGGTAAAGCGCAGGAACTGGCTGAACAAGAGGGCACGGAGATGCCGGATCCCGACGACTTCCGCTACCGCACACCGATTCCGGGCAGTCGCGAATCGGCGATCGTGATGCTCGCCGACTCGACGGAAGCGACGATGAAATCGCATCAGGTCGATAATCTGGAAGAGGCCAACGCCGTGATCAGAAAAGTCGTTCGCACGAAGGTCGAAGAAGACCAACTGATTCACTCAAAACTGTCATTCCAGGAAGTCGAGACGATTATTCTCGCCTTCCTGCAGGTGTACGCCGGACATTTCCACGAGCGCGTGCAGTACCCCGATGATCGTCCGAATCCTTAACTGGCAACACGTCTATAAGAGCCGCCCGTATCAGCCGATACTGAGCGATATTGTGAAGCGCGCGCTTCAGACGTCGGATGATGTGACCTCGTTCATAGACGACGGTGTCCGGATTCTGGTTAACATCATTTTCGCCGGGCCGTCCCAGATGAAGAAGCTGAATGCCGATACGATGGGCATTAACGCGACGACCGACGTGCTCTCGTTTCCAATGCTCAATTTCCGAAACGGTCAGCTCACGGAGCCGCCGGGTGAATACGATTTTGAAGAAAAGAACGGTTTACTGCGTCTCCATCTAGGCGATATCGTGATCTGCCCGAAACGGGCGGACGAACAAGCGGAGACGCTCGGCCAGAGCCTCGAACGCGAGTTGCAGTATCTCGCCATGCACGGCGCGTTTCACCTGATCGGCTACGATCATATCGATGCCGCCGACGCCCGTCTGATGCGGGCGATGGAAAAACGCCTGATCGAGCAGGAAGAGTCAGACGATGAGTGAAAAGACCGGGTTCATCGCACTGACCGGCAGACCGAATGTCGGTAAAAGCACACTCTTGAATTTTCTCGTCGAATCGACGATCGCGATCACGAGTCCAAAGCCGCAGACGACGAGGCATGTGATCCGCGGCGTGACGACAAGGGGCAACGCTCAGTTTATCTTTTTTGATACGCCCGGCATGCACCGCCCGAAAGACCTGCTCGGCGGCTCGATGATGAAAGGATTAAACGCCGCGATCTCGGACGCCGATGTCGTCGTCTTATTGATCGAAGCGTCGTTCAAGCCGGTCATCGCCGATGCGGAGCGGCTACTGATTCAGAAAATAAAAAGTGAAGAGAAACCGGCTATCCTGGCGATCAACAAAATCGATGTGTCTAAAAAGGACGCGATCTTGCCATTGATCGATGTGTACCTAAACGAAGGCTGTTTTTCCGCCTTTGTCCCGGTCTCAGCTCTGACCGGTGACGGCGTCAATCTGCTTTTGAACGAGATTGAAGCCCTTTTGCCGGAACAGCCGTTTATTTACGGCGAAGAAGATTATACGGACCAGACGGAAAAAGGGCTGGCCGCCGAACTGATCAGAAGAGAACTCGTGTTTCAGTTGAGAGACGAACTGCCCTACGGCATGGCCGTTCTGATTACCCGCTTCCAGGAAAACGAGACGGATTCCGGTAGGCGCAGGATCCTGATCGAAGCCGACATCGTCTGTGATCGAGAGAATCACAAAGGTATGGTCGTCGGGAAGAAAGGATCGCGCATTAAACTGGTCGGACAGACGGCCCGCGGCCATCTCGAGACGATGCTCGACGCGGATGTCACCTTGTTATTACAAGTGCGGGTCAAGGAGAAATGGCGCGATTCTGCGGCCAAGCTCGATGAGCTCGGTTTCTAATCGATGAACAGGAACATCACGCTCAAGGCGTTTACTTTATCGGCCTTTAAAATCAAGGAAGCCGACCGGCTATTACATCTGTTGACGAAAGAACACGGCTTAATCACAGCGTATGCCGGCGGTGCGGCGAGACCGAAGAGTCGGCTCGTGGCCTGCTCGACGCCGTTTACGCTGAATGAATTCGAACTCTATACCCATAAAGGGCGTTACTCGGTGAAAAACGCCGATGTGATTTACGCGTTTGCCGGGATCAGGGAAGACTTCGACAAGCTGTCCGAAGCGTCGCGTCTCGCACAGGTCTTTGAAGATGCGACGCGATTTGAAAGCGGGGACACCGATCTGTTCGAACTGTTCGGTTACGCCCTGTATGCACTGGCCGACAGAGACTGGCCGCAGTTACACGCTGCGCTCGCTGCGCTCCGCCTGCTCGCAGCCATCGGCCTCGCACCGTTTATCGGCCGCTGTGTCACTTGTCAGGCCGCCTTGACAGCGCCGTATGCCTTTAGTTTTCAGGCCTCCGGTACGCTTTGCAAGACGCACCGACGAGACATCTACGATCTGATGCCGTTGAATGAGAATCTAGCGGCACTTCTGAGGCATGCGGTAAGCGCTCCACTGCCACGCCTATTCACCGTGCAGGTACCGCATGGGCTCGGCATCGACATGATAGAATGGATCTGGCATTATCTTGAGTATCAACTGGAAAAAGCGTACCCCGGTCTTCTCATGCCGGAAGCGCTTGATATCTCGACGAAAGGAAACGACACCGTTGAAATATAGAAGTATTTTTGACATTATCGGACCGGTGATGGTCGGTCCGTCGAGTTCGCATACGGCCGGCGCCGTTCGGCTCGGTCACATGGCACGCGGTATTTTCGGCAATGAGCCGACCAAATTGCACATCACGTTTTATCGTTCATTTGCGGAGACGTATAAAGGTCACGGCACGGATGTCGCAGTCGTCTCCGGTGTCTTGAATATGATGCCGGACGATCCGAATATTCCGCTCGGCATCGATCTTGCCAAGGCGCGCGGTATCGATCTGATCATCGATACGTCGGACGATCCGGTCGCTATGCCGAACACGGTCCGCATCCAGTTGTCGGATGAGAAGCATTCACTCGATTTTGTCGGTGTCTCGATCGGTGGCGGCATGATCGAAGCGACCTCGATCAACGGATTTGAAGTCCATATCGACGATGAAAATCCGGCCCTTCTAATCGAGTATCTCGACCAGGCCGGGATTATCGCACGGGTCACCGCGAGGCTCGCGGTCGAACGCATCAATATCAGCCAGATGACGGTGACGAGAAAGGCGAGAGGCAGCAATGCCCTGATGGTCATCTCGACCGATCAGAAAGTGCCGGACGTCGTCGTGCGAAGCGTGCAGGACGTGCCGGGCATCGAACTGGTCATCACCTTGGAGTAAACATACAGGAGTCTTTTTATGAATTTGTTCACGACGATGAGCGCCTGGATTAAGGACGCGAATGAGCATAACAGAACGCTGGCGGAGTCGATGCTGGCCCATGAAGCATGGCATACGGAAGTCTCAGAAGAACAAATACTCGAACGGATGGCGGGACAGTTGAAAGTGATGGAGCACTCCTGTGAGCAGGGGCTTGCCGGAGTCACATCGCGTGCCGGCCTGTCCGGCATGGACGGCAAACGGCTGGAGACGTACCGTACGACGAAAAAGACGCTGATGGGACCTATTATCTCGAAAGCCGTCGCCTATGCCGTCGCGATCAATGAAGTCAATGCGGCGATGGGCGTGATTTGCGCGACACCGACGGCAGGATCGTCCGGCGTGATGCCGGCCGTGCTCTTGACGGTGCGCGATGAACTCGAGATGGATGAAGAGGCTCAACTGAAGTTTTTGGTCACGACAGGTGGCGTCGGCATGATGCTTGCGAACAACGCCAGTATCTCCGGTGCCGGAGGCGGTTGCCAGGCGGAGATCGGTTCCGCGACGGCAATGACGGCCTGTGCACTGGCCGAAGCGATGGGCGGCACGCCGGAGCAATGCGGTCATGCGGTCGCACTCGCGCTGAAAGCGCTGCTCGGTTTGACCTGCGATCCGGTCGCCGGTCTGGTCGAAGTACCTTGTATTAAAAGAAACGGTACAGCCGCCGCGACGGCGATCGTCTGTGCCGAGATGGCGATGGCCGGTGTCGTATCGAAGATCCCGGTCGACGAAGTGATTTCGGCGATGGGCTCGATCGGCCGCATGATGCCGGTGGCTTTGAAGGAGACCGCGCTCGGCGGCCTGGCGCAGACCGACACGGCGAAACAGATGACCAAGGAATTGAAAGAGACAGGGAAGATATCGACCGGATCAGTCGATGCCTGACCAAAACTCTTCGAGATAAGAGGCGACGTCTTCGTCGCCGCCGACAAACTGCGTCTGCCATTCTTCAGGTAAAAGCTGCCTGTAATCTTCTCGTTTGTAGCGATCGTCGATCAGGAGGATGAAACCGGTATCGGTTTCACTTCGGATCAATCGTCCGGCCGCCTGTAAGACGCGGTTAAAGCCGGGATAAACATAGGCGAAACGAAATCCGTCGCCGAGTCGGTGCTGGAAGTATTCACCCATCAAGGTGCGTTCCGGTGAAATGCCGGGCAACCCCGTACCGACGATCATGACCCCGATCAATTGGTCGCCGACCAGATCGACCCCTT
Source organism: Fastidiosipila sp. (assembly GCA_012837885.1). Classification (GTDB taxonomy): domain Bacteria; phylum Bacillota; class Clostridia; order Saccharofermentanales; family DTU023; genus DUPJ01. Next base: position 401 of record DUQI01000002.1, on the reverse strand, counting down.
CATTAAACAAGCTGCCGATGACGCTGATAGCGAGCAAGGTCTTCTCGCCGGTCGTTTCAAAGCGCTTCAGAAAAGCTTCACGCGCAGAAAACGACATGCCGGGGCGCTGCGGCATCAACTCGAGATCGGGAGGCAAAGTTAATGTCTCTAAGTGCTGTGTAAGACGCGACAGGTACTGAAACGACGGCACGAATACGAGGTAGTTGCCTCGTCTTTTGGACACGGCCGTAAGGATTAAACTCGCGACGGCGGGTAGTGACTGCGCGCGATCTTTATAGCGGATAGAGCAATGGTCGGAGGCCATCACGAGACGGTTTTGTTCCGGAAACGGCGAGGGGAGAATCAGGCTTTCGGCTTCGTCTTCGGGAATGGACAGAAGCGGCAGATAAAACTCCATCGGC
>DUQI01000018.1 GCA_012837885.1 Fastidiosipila sp. | reverse complement strand
ATGATTGACAGTGTGGCATTTTTTGCTCCGGCATCACCACCAGAAACGGGAGCATCAAGCAAGCGTAGTCGTCTTGCCTTCGCTTCTTCATGTAGGGTGACCGCAAGCGATGGTAAGGAAGTCGTCATATCCACGATCAGACAGCCAGTCGGTGCATGTTCAAAGACACCACCTTCACCAAGCATAACTTCTTTCACATCCTCAGGATAACCGACTATCGTGAATACTGCGTCCACGTCTCTCACTGCCTCAGCTATCGAAGAGGCCACGTGCATGCCAAGCTCCGCAGCAATCTGCTTTGCTTTCTCTGCTGTACGATTGAATAACGTCAACGTATGTCCACACTTCTGCAAGTTTGCCGCCATGGATTTACCCATGACCCCAGTTCCTATCCACGCTATTTTCATTTCGAGCCTCTTTCTATACTAGTAATCTCAGTAATCCGAGTTTATCGCTAATACTCGCTTAAGATCAAACAAATCAGGATTACGTGTCGCCACATTGGACTTATGTTAAAAGACCTCGGTAGTGTCATCCCTGATCATGTTATCATTTGAAAAGATGCTTGTTATGACTATTTCAGTAGCATTTATGTAGTATTAATTTTCGGCAGGTACTTCAGATGAAACTCTCCATGATTAGCGACTGCTGGGCACATCTAGACAGAGAAACCGTCTTTAAAAAAATGCAATCGTATCAAATTGATGGTTGGGAAATCACGACAGGCAACTGGTCGCAGGCGCCGCATTTCGATTTAGACACATTTTTACATTCCCGTGATGAGCAAAAACGTCTGTCAGAGCAGTTGGAACAATACGAGCTTGTCATACCGGCACTAAACTGTTCCGGAAATCCCGTTCATTATCCTGAACATCTTGAAGTCACCAGGAAAACATTTGCGGCTGCACAAATACTAAACGTCAAAAAAATCGTCATGATGAGTGGCTTGCCGGCTGGCTGCAAAGAAGATCAGACACCTTGTTGGATCACCACGAGTTGGCCGCCCGAAACTCAAACCATCCTTCGATATCAGTGGGAAGACGTATTAATTCCCTTTTGGGAAGATCTGACGCGTGAAGCAGCATCCTACGGTATAAAGAGGATTGCTCTCGAGAATCATGGATTTCAGCTTGTATATAACGTGGAGACTCTATTTAAACTTAGATCCGCGGTAGGCAGCATGATCGGCTTAAACCTCGATCCAAGTCACATGTTTTGGATGGATGTCGATCCCATTTCGGCGGCACGCGAACTCGGCGATGCCATTTACCATGTGCACTTGAAAGACACGAGAATCGAAAACCGGAAAGCCGATTGTCATGGCCTCCTTGACACGAAAACAATAGATCAGTTTGCCGACCGTTCCTGGAACTATGTCGCGGTTGGCGCCGGACATGATGTCACCTGGTGGAGGACATTCCTATCGACCGTGTACATGCAAGGCTATGATGACTTCTTTTCTTTAGAGATGGAGGATCTGACGGTAGATGCCGACACCGGCGTTAAATGGTCTATGGACACGATCAATCAGTGCCGCTAACTAAGCACCTATCTTGTTGTCTCTAATATTCTGTGAATAGAAACGCCCGGCACCATGTCCGGGCGTTTGCATTCATTAATAATCTACTTAGAGGTTAAATCTTGACAACCTCTCCTGATTTCCAGGCTTGCGTCGTGGCAAAGCCTACGACCGTTGATTTCGTTCCGTCTTCTACCGTGACGTCTGGTTGTCTTCCTTCGAGCGCACAATTAACAAACTCTTCCATCTCCAAAAGATAGGCTTCATCAAATCTTTCCGGGAAAGATCCGACCGCTTCGGTGCAAACACCGTTCTTGTTAAACACTTGTGCCAAATTCTTCTGGGGAACCGCCGAAATACGGATGGAGCCTTCCGTCCCGACAATCTCAGTCTCCACATGATATCCATGAGGCGCCGTCCTACCTACATGCAAGAAACCCAGTGCTCCGTTCTCGAATTTGTATACTGCGACAGCCGTTTCGTCATCTCCGGCTGCTTGAAACTCGGGATGTTTGAACGTAGCACCAAGCGCATACACTTCAGTCGCTTCGCTTCCGAGAAACCAGCGCATGAGGTCGATGTCGTGGACCGCCATGTCGAGAATAATTCCGCCGGATGTCGCGGCGTAGGCGATCGCACCCTCCACCAGTGCTTCCGGATCAATACCGGTGGCTTTCACGAGGTAAGGCGTGCCAATTTCACCGGCATCAATCTTTTCTTTGGCATAGGCGTAGGATTTATCGTAACGACGCATGAAGCCGAGCATGAATGTCAGTTCGGGATGTCTCGCCACCGCCGCTTCCGCCAGCAGGCACTGGTCGACGTCAACACCGAGTGGTTTTTCAGAAAAAACATGTTTGCCGGCATCGAGAGCTGCTTCAATCTGCCAACAATGCTCACTCGAAGTAGTCACAATCGCCACTGCATCGAGATCCGGATCTTTCAGCATGTCCCGATAATCGGCATACAGTTTTTCACTGCCGAGACCGAATGTCTCTTTCGCATAATCGAGTTCCGCCGGGACGATAGAGCACACGGCCGCAAGTTCAGCATTCGGAATTTTATAAGCAATATTTGCCGCATGAACCTTGCCGAGACGTCCAAGTCCGGCTACACCAATACGTAATTTTTCCATGAGTTCACTCCTCTTGAATAATGAACATCGCCCGGAGCAACGACCTGCTGCACCGGGCAGTTCAATACATTATTTTGCCGATGCCAATCTGCGGCGCTTCGCCTCCATGTTTGCCCGCAGGACGTCCATCAGGACCGCGAGAATGATGACCAGGCCGAGTACGATATTCTGAATCGACGATTGGATCGAAAGCAGACTGAAGCCATTACGCAGGACGGTAATGATCAGGCAGCCGATCATGGTGCCGACCATCGTTCCTTTACCTCCGGTGAAGGATGCACCGCCGATAACGCAGGCAGCAATCGCGTCTGTGTCATATGGCTGCGTGGCATTGGCACCGTTACTGATACCGGAGCGCCCAACCGACACGATACCGGCAATAGCCGCCATAACGCCGGACAGCGTGTAGCAGAACGTCAACACGTTCGCTGTATTAATACCGGAAAGTCGTGATGCCTCAATATTTCCGCCCGCACAGTAAATCGATCGACCAAGTGCCGTGCGACTGAGGAATATGTGCATGATCACATACACGATGAGCACCATAATGAAGCTGACCGGGAAGCCCTGAATCGTCGTTCTACCGAGCCACTGAACAGAATCCGGGAAACCTGATACCATCTGGCTTCCGGTGACCACCAGGGCAAGTCCCCATAAGACATTCTTCATACCGAGTGTGGAAACAAAGGGGTGTGGAAGGTGCAGTCTGGTCAGCAACACACCATTGATAAAACCGAAGGCTCCACCGGCGATGAGTGCGACAAGCATCATCAGGAGACCGCTGGAAACGCCGGCTTTATTCATGGCGCCCATCAAGCAGGCCGTGAAAACGGCATTAGCTCCGACCGACAAGTCAATACCTGCCGTAATCAAACAGAGCAACATACCGACCGACAAAAAGGCATTAAAAGCCGTCTGCTTGAAAATACCCATAACGTTGTCGTAGCTGTAGAAGTTTCTGTTCGCAAGCGACAGAACCACACACATGATTATGAGTGCCAGGATCGTTCCCATCTGAATCCCGGCAAATGTTCTCTTCTTAGTCATCTAAACTTCCTCCCCATGCGGCTTTCATAATGTCTTCTTGATTAAAATGCTCACTGTCTCTTTCCACCTCGGCCATCACACGGCCACCACGCATGACGATGACACGATCCGACATCCCGAGAATCTCCGGCATTTCGGATGAAATCATCAGTACGCACTTTCCTGCTTTAACCAAAGTGTTCATGACATTGTAGACTTCGATCTTGGCACCGACGTCGATTCCTCTCGTTGGCTCATCAAAGATATAGATATCGGCATCGGAATTAATCCATTTACCGATAACAACTTTCTGTTGGTTTCCGCCAGAGAGCTGGCCGACGATCTCATAAATTGACGGAGTTTTTATGCGCAGAGATTCCACTAGTTTTTGTGAGCCTTCGTCGATCCGCCTTTCATTTAAAAACGGACCGTCGCTGTGCTGCTTCATACTGGCCAGAATCATGTTGTTCTTAATCGGCTCTGTCAGTACAAGGCCCTGACCTTTCCTATCCTCGGTCAACAGGGCAATCCCTGCTTTGACGGCCTCGCCGGGCGAGCTCATCTTCTTCTCTTTACCATTGATGAAGACGCGTCCACTATCAATCGGATCCGCGCCGAAAATCGCCCGCACCGTCTCCGTCCTGCCGGCGCCGACAAGGCCGGCAAAGCCCAGCACCTGCCCACCGTATGCTTCGAAGCTAACGTCATAGAGAACGCCGCCCACAGACAGATCCTCGACTTTGAGCATGACGTCGCCTTTTTCACCAAATTCTTTTGGAAACTGGTTATCCAGAGTACGACCGACCATCGAGGTGATCAACGAATCATTCGACCAATCCTCGATATTACGCGTTTCAATATACTCGCCGTCACGAATGACGGTGACGCGATCGCAAAGCTCAAACAACTCGCTCAACTTATGAGAAATAAACAAGATGGCAATACCGCGCGATTTTAACTCGCGTACCGTTTTCATCAGCTGCTCGACTTCACGCTCACCGAGCGAGGAAGTCGGCTCATCCATGATGATCAGCTTTGACTCAATCAAAACGGCTTTGGCGATCTCGATCATCTGCTGCACGCCCATCCCCATGGTTCCGGCAGCTCTTCTCGGGTCCACTGTCTGACCGAGCGACTCCATGACCTGAGTCGTTTTTTCGTGCATCGAGTGATAATCGAGCAAAAAGCCTTTCTTTTCCCACTTATTGATGAAGATATTGTCTGTGATGCTCAACAACTTTTCGATGTTCAGCTCTTGATACACACAGGCAATACCTGCGGCTGCAGATTCATTGGGATTTTTGAACCGCATCTGTTCGCCGTTGACATATATCTCACCTTCATCCGGTTGATGGACACCAGTCAACACCTTGATCAAGGTTGATTTTCCGGCACCGTTCTCACCGACCAGACCATGCACTTCTCCGTGTTTCACGGAAAGTTGCATGTTGTTCAATGCCACAACGCCTGGAAAGCGCTTCGTAATACCTTTAAGTTCAACTATGTAATCACTCACACTGATACACCTCAACTTCCACCCTGATCAGGGTAACCGAATGATTATTGCTTATCGCCTCAAACGACTTGTCCCCAATAATTAAAGGAACCCCGCCCGACTCCTCAGGGCGGGGTCCCTAACACTAACTATAAGCTAAGGCAATTAATCCAAGTAGCTCTGCAGCAAGTCAAGACGTTCCTGAGCGTTCGACTCGTCAATGATTTCAACACCAGAGTCGATGAACTCGTCAAGCGTCTCACCGTTCAGTGCACGAACGACCGCGTCGACAGACTCAT
>DUQI01000001.1 GCA_012837885.1 Fastidiosipila sp. | reverse complement strand
TCAGTCCGAGAACGAGCACGAGACTGAGCGCCATAAGCAGTAGTTTTTTCATGTATTCCTCCCTTAATTCTCCGAATGACATACGATCTATGAATAGATTACATAAATGGTCGCATCCGGATAAATAGCTGTTTGATTAAAGTATAGGTATACGGGCGTCAATGTCAATTAAAAAGGAAACCGTTCGATGCAATCTGTGCCATCGTCTGAGGAACTTTCGGCTCGAAAAATAAATCGTTTCTAATTGACAGGCTTATTCCCCGATAAACGCCGCATAAGCGTTTTCGTCCAGGACGAGATCGAGCTCCCCGATATAAGCAGTGATGCCTTCTTGTTTACAGTATCCATGCTTGAAGCGATAGAGGCCGCAGGAGACATCGAGCTGAAATACGCTACCGAAATCATAGAGGCAGTAACCGTGTTTTTTGGCTTCTACGATCTGTTGCCAATGCAGGGCATCCGGGATACATGCTCGATCGACAGCCGCCGTCGAAGCACCGTAAAGATACGTCATCGTCTGCCCATACGGCAGCATTAGATGACTGCAAATGGGCGCTCCGTCTAATGATGCCTCGGCGAAGTAGGCAGCGGGAAAAGCGTCCATCAGGCGAACGAAATAATCGTAGGGACGGCGTCCAATCTGTTTTCTGTCCGTCATCTCCTGATACATCCGTTCGAAGTGCAACAGATGTCCTTCAGTCCGACCTGTACTGAATGCGGGATCATTTTTCATGCCGTTTCGGATCGCGCGCCGCTTACTGCCGGCAAGGCCGGCCAGTATTTCTTCTTCGTCTTTGCCGCCGAGATGCATCACGGCGTTCAGAGGCGTCTGCGTCATCTTGTCCCAGACTGTCTCCCTCACCGACCGCACATGTAATCCAAGCGCGGTAAATGACTCTTCCAACGTTTTACTGTACGGGTAAAGAGGATCGAATCGGACGAAAAAAGCACCGATCTTTTCGCCGTAAGCTCTCGCCTCATCAATGACTTGCCGCCACGTCACAACATCGTTTGGATCAACTACCGGTCCTCTCGATACATAGACAAAAGGCTTGCCGTTCGCGGCATTGATGCTACGAAACGCGGCACCACCGACCACGCCGGAATCGTCTTTCAGTAACAGGTAATCGGAGCGCCAGAGTTCTTTCACTTTCGACCAGGCACGATCCTGATAAAAGGAGCCGTAAGGACTCGACTGGACCCATTGATCGTAGGCAGCCAATTGGTCCAAGTCATGTGCTTTCAGCCAACTCATAACTGGCCTCGATCCTCGTTTTGTTTTTTCACAAAGAAATGCTTGAAGCGATGTCTCAACATCGAGTCATAGCGCCAGAAGGTCAGCCAGCGTCTGAAGGAGCGGTCGACCTTGTAACGATAGACGTTTTCGTCACGCCCGGCTTTTACCATCGCTTCGATATGAGAACGCTCCTGCGGATCTTCGGTAAACTGCAAGGCAACATCTTTCGGAATCGAAAACCAGACGAAACCTTGACCGGAGCTTTCCCTTAATTCAAACGGCTTATTCAGCACGAAGTCATCGACCAGCGCTGCGGCCAGATTACACCCGTCCTGCAGCGTATAACTACTCGAACGGCCTTGACGCAGGTTTAACTCAAACACCTTATACACCTGGTCGCGCGGATCGAATTTCAGATCGATATTGGCAAATCCCGTGTACCCGATCGCTTCGAGAAAGGCGATGATCTTTCTCGACACCTCCGGTTGCTTCGTATCCCGAATCACGGCGTAATTGCCGATATACATCGGCGTCGGATCTTCCAGAAGCGGCTTACCGATCGAGATCAAGCGCACGCGCGCTTCTTTGTCACTGTACGTATTGACCACCAGTCCATTCGCGTCGTCACCGGGAATATAATCCTGGATCAGCATCGGATCGCGGTAGCCGTGACTGTACACGAGGCGCAGCACGTCTCTCAGATTGTCTTCATCCGGCACGAAATATGCCTTTTTCATCCCGTCAAAACTCATGGCCATATAGGCCGGCGAATTGGCAGGCTTACAGACGACGGGGAACGAGAAAGGCAAAGCAGGCAGCGTCTCATACGTCTCACGCGTGACACTCACCGTCTTCGGATAGTCGAGGCCGTGCGTCTCGCAGAGTGCATAGAAACGATCTTTAAGTAATAAAGACGGTAAAAGATCAAGAGACGCGAACGGCATATGAAAATACTTTTTGAGCGCCTCGCTATGCATGATCGAAAGCTTCGCATAATGGTCGCTGGAAGCGATCAGGATCAGGTGCTGATACTGTTTTTTAAGGGATGCGGCAAGCGTTTCGAGCGCCGGCAAAAACACATCCTCCTGATCAAAGTCTTCGATAATCTTGATCTCGACCAAGCGGGATCTTTCCGTAAAAATAAGTCTTGATTTACCGACACAAAGGGATCGTATACGATACGCTTCATGAAACGCCCGCGCCATGCCGTAAGCATTCATGTCGGTTCCGAGAATGACCGGTAAGACCAGATTCTCCGCCAACCGCGTTGGGTTCATATTATTCGTCAAAAACTGCACCTTCCTGCAAAACAACTCGATACTAAATAATGGCGGCCATTGCCCGCATCAGCTGCAAACCGTTACGTATTATACTACGATTTAAGGAAAACGCACTACCTTACGGTTCGGAACCGACCGTCCGTAAGCTGACCACCAAGGAGACATAGCATTGAATACATTGCTCTACATTGACTGCTGCATCCGCCGTGAAGCGTCGAGAACGAGACGCGCCGCCGAATATCTCTTGGAGAAGATCGAAGCCACGCATCGTTTCGAGATCGAACGTCTCGTACTGATGGATGAGCCACTCAAGAACCTGAGCGGAGACTTTTTCCAGGCGAGAGAAGCCCTCCTCGAGAAAAAGCGGCTCGATCACCGCCGCTTCGATTACGCGCATCAGTTTGCCAACGCCAACACGATCGTCGTCGCCGCGCCATTTTGGGATCTCGGATTCCCCGGCCTGCTCAAAACGTATCTCGAAAACGTCTCACTCGACGGCGTCACGTTCTACGCCGATGCTGAGGGCTGCCACGGCATGTCTAAAGGTGAACACCTGATCTTCGTCACGACAAGAGGCGGATTTTATGAAGACACACCGCTCGAGATGGGATCACGCTACATGGAAGCGCTCACCACCTTCTTCGGCATCGATCGCTACACCTGTCTATTTGCCGAAGGCCTTGACGCCGACGGAATCGATCCGGAAATGCAGTTAAAGGCGCTTTTTAAGGACATAGACGATTTTGTCAGGACGCTTTAGTCTCCGTCCACCGATTTGATACAGCAAAAAAACGTCGCACGTCGCATACTTGAAAGACAAATGATGCGAGGTGTTGGCACATGAAGATCATTGTTTTAGACGGATACACGATCAATTCCGGTGACCTGTCCTGGGCACCGCTAGAGACGTTGGGCGACGTAACGGTCTACGAGCGCACCGCGCCGGAAGAGACGGCCGAAAGAATCGGAGACGCGGCATTCGTTCTGACGAACAAGGTACAGATCACGAAAGAGATTATGGACCGATGTGAACACTTACGCTACATCGGCGTGATGGCCACCGGCTTCAATGTCGTCGATCTTGACGCTGCCAGAACCAGAGGCATCACGGTGACCAACGTACCGGCCTACAGCTCGGACTCGGTCTCGCAGCTCGTATTTGCACTCTTACTTCATATCGCAAACGGTGTGGCGGACTACGATCGGGCGGTCAAGGCCGGCGACTGGGTGACGAGTAAGGATTTCACCTTTTTCGTCACGCCTCAGATTGAACTCGCCAACCTGACCTTGGGTATCTACGGATTCGGGGCGATCGGTGCCAGAGTGGCGGTGATCGCAAGTGCACTCGGTATGAAGGTCATCGCGCATCGAAGGAGCGTTCAGTCCGGTGAAGACAAAGGCGTCTTGCACGTCGATTTTGACACGCTCCTAAAAGAAAGCGATGTACTGACTTTGCATGCACCGCTGACCGCCGAGAACACGGAACTGTTTGATAAAGAGGTATTCGCAAAGATGAAACCGGGCGCCATCTTGATCAATACGGCGCGAGGCGGGCTGGTCAACGAAAACGATCTGGCGGACGCGTTGAACACGGGGCATCTCTATGCCGCCGGTGTCGATGTCGTCTCGGTCGAGCCAATGCAGGCCGACAACCCACTCCTCACGGCCAAAAACATCGTGATCACGCCACATATCGCGTATGCGACGAAGGCGAGCCGTAAGCGCCTGATCGACACGTTGGTGCGCAATATCGAAAACTATCTGAACGACGATCCGACGAACGTCGTCTCATAGCAGGATCTGCCTACAATCGATGATTACGTTGATAATATTAAGGTGAGATAAGGCTCCACCATGGACGGTAAAGTCCGAAGATAATCAGGAATATCGCGACGGTCATCACGATGCCGTAGCGCAGCATATGGCGCTCTTGTAACTCGCCTCTGCCGGCACCGATCATCATATTGGCCTGATGGAACGGCAGCAGGAAGTGCAGATTGCCGGTCATATAGAAAATGAGGGCTGTCTCGTAGGGCGAGACGCCCGCCAGAATCGCCAGCGGCAACAAAAGCGGAATCACGACAGACAGCGTCGCCACGACGGAACCGATGAAGAGATGAAGCAGCATCGTGATCAGGATCAAGGCGGGCAGGAAAAGGAACGAACCGCCGTCCGGGATCAAGGTCTTCAGTTGCTCCATGATCGCCGCCATCACACCGCTGTTTCTCAGCACCTGACCGATGTTGAATGCGGCCATCAGAAAAATCAGAAATTTCGGATTGATCGCCGAAAGATCCGAGACATGCAATCGACCGAGTAAAAAGAGCAAGATGACACCGCCGAGCGCAGGCATCCAGCCGGCGATGCCGTGCCAGCCTTCCGTCGCCCAGAATAAAACGATCAGTACCATGACGACGAGGCCCAAGGCATCTTTTTTTGTCTCCGCCGCTGTCACGGAGCGTGCTTCCTTTTCAGGCTCGAGTGCAAACAAGGATACCGGGTCTGCCGGCAGTTCCTTCTTTAACAGGACATTGACCAAAACGATCATCAGTGCGCTCAGGACGAGCGTCGGTACCCCCATCATTTTGAGCCAGGTAAACCCGTCGAGCGTAACGTCGACCGCCTCCGAGACGAACGTCGCGAGCGAGTAGTTCAAAACGATATCGCCGCCGATGAACATCATGTAGGTGACGGTCACCGCCATATAGATGTGAAAGAAGACGGCATAACGCGCTTCAGAAAGCGCGTCATCTTTGCGCATCAGGGCACCGTAAAGACCGGCGAGAAGCACGACTCTGGCGAAAGCCTGAGGGATCAAAAAGATAAGCGCGATTCCGAGCAGATAAGGCATCGCATAGAATACGACTTTCTTTCTGGTCGTTTTCAACACGAATCGACTGAGTACAGAGCGAAGCCAGATATTTTTGCCGAGCGCGACAGATAAGAGACTCGAAAAAGCGATGAGCAAAAGGACGTCCGACCAGACGAACCCTAAAATCGAAAGCGGTTTTGTGTTTCCGAAGATCAGAAACGAGATGAGGAGCAAGACCGAGGTCAAGGTACGATCCAAGGCACCGGTCGCCCAGGAGCCGACGGCAAACATAAAGGTGGCAAACAGCACCGATTGCATCGGTGTCAACTGAAAAGGATTCCACAAGGTGATCGCCAGCAAAACGGCCAAAATAATCAGAAGCGGTTTACGCTTTATTTTAAACAACGATTTCAAGGCTTCTTGCTTCATCGACAACAGGAAAGATCCTCTCATTTTCTGCTCGTAACGTGCCACGTCAGAAAATCACTGTCAAGACACAAACGAAAACTGTACCGGAGCACCTAGCGGAAGTAATCGAAACCGCGGTCGTAATGTGCTTCGCCGACGGCGGACACCTTTTCCATCGCACTCACACTCAACGGTTCGCTCCTCAGGTAGGCCATATTCTGCCGGTACTGACTCAGGTTGCTGACGCCGATAATCATGGAGGCGATGCGCGGATCTTGATACACCCAAAGCAGCATCAGCTCGACGATGTGCCGGCCGACTTGTCGGGCGACGTCGATCAATTCCTTGGTCGCGGCCAGACTGCGCAGACTCATGTACCGTTTGTTGTACTTCTCATCGGTCATCAGTCGGCCTTTCATGTCGACACCCGTTTTACTGTACTTGCCGGTCAATAACCCTCCCGCCAGGGGATTATACGCATGGATCGGCAACTGGTTTTCCTGACAAAACGGCATCAATTCCGCCTCGATACCGCGGGTCAGTGCGTTATACACATTCTGCGTCACGACCGGTCGATCGACGCCGAGCCTGTCGGCGACAGAGAACATCTCAGCGATCTGCCAGGCGGCGAAATTACTCACGCCGTAATAGCGGATCTTGCCTTCCTTTTTGAACGTGTCGAGCGCTTCCAACGTCTCATTAAGTGACGTCTCCCGATCCGGCTGATGCAGGTAGTAGATATCGAGATAGTCGGTGTTAAGACGCTTCAGACTTCCTTCCAGTTTTTCTCTCATACGTGACGCCGACAACCCTCTTGAATCATCCTGATGCAATGGATAGTAGACTTTTGAAGCGAGGACGACATCGGCTCTTTTGCCGGAGAGTGCTTTACCGAGAATCTCCTCGGCTCTGCCCTCGTTATACATATCGGCCGTGTCGAAGAAGTTCAAACCATCGGCGAGTGCCGCATCGATCAATTCAATAGACGCCTTCTCCGGCGTCTGACCGCCGAAAGTCATCGTCCCGAAGCAGAGCTTCGAGACCTGAAGATCCGTATTATTCAACGTATAGCGTTCCATCGCCTGCCTCCTCGCCCATCATCTCTCCCAGTGTATCATTGCCATGCGTCTGGTCCGGCATGAATAGGTAAATAATGGGACGAGGAAACGACGCTGCACTCAAACATCGACTACTTTAGCAAGAACTCGGAAAACGTCTTTTCCGGTTTTTTATAAGGATGGTGACGCAGCGGCACATCAAAGAAGCGACTCTTATGCAAGACAGCCTTTTCATGTGTGAACGTCTCAAAGCTGTATCTGCCGTGATAATGTCCCATTCCGCTGTTGCCGACACCGCCGAACGGTGCTCGCGAACTCGAGATGTGCATGACCGCATCATTGACACAGCCGCCGCCGAAGGAAAGCTCCGACAACACCCGGTCTTTTACCACATCATCGTTGGTGAACAGATAGAGTGCCAGAGGCTTCGGTCTGGCCTTTTGCTCGTTGATCAGCTGATCGAGCGAATCGTATGAAAGCACCGGCAGAATCGGGCCGAAAATCTCTTCTTGCATGACGGCTGAATCCCAGGTCGGCTCGTCGATGATCGCAAGCCCCATCTGTTTCGTCTGGCGATTGAGATCGCCGCCGGTCACGATCATCTGACCTTCAAGCAGTCCGGCCAGTCGCTCGAAGTGGTGCTCGTTGATGATCTTCGGCCAGTAGCGGTCGATGTATGCCTGATCTGAAAAGAGCGCTTTGGTCTGCTTTTTCAATGCCTGCAAAAGATCATCCTTGATCTCCCGCTGGCAGAGCACATGGTCCGGCGCAATACACGTCTGCCCGGCATTCAACAGTTTGCCGAACAAAAGGCGTTTAGCCGTCATCTCGATAGACGCCGTCTTATCGACGATCGCCGGCGATTTCCCGCCGAGTTCCAGGGTGATCGGCGTCAGATGTTTGGCTGCCGCTTCCATCACGACCTTGCCGACTGTGGGACTGCCGGTAAAGAAGATGTAGTCGAATGCGTGGTCGAGCAGCGCTTCATTCTCCGCCCTGCCTCCGGTGATCGTCTGCACATCTCCCTCTTCGAACGCTTCGCTAAAAAGCGACTTTATGATTTCCGCCGTATGCGGGCTGTAAGCCGACGGTTTTACAAGAACGGTGTTGCCGCCTGCCAAGGCGCCGAGCACAGGGTTCAAAGTCAGCATAAACGGATAGTTCCAGGGCGACATGACCAGCACGACACCATACGGATCGTGATAGATCCTCGTTTTCCCCGGCAACTGGGCGAGAGCCGGACTCACCCGCTTCGGTTTCAGCCAACGCTTGAGATGCTTCTTTATAAAGCGGATCTCGCTCAATACGATGCCGACTTCCGTCATGAACGCTTCATGCGGACACTTGTTTAGATCGGCCCGAAGCGCGGCTAAGATATCGTCTTGTTTGCGCCGCAGCACCGTCTCCAGGCGATCGAGTTTTTTAATCCGCTCCTCGGCCGTCGTGACGCCTTGCGCCATAAACCGCTCACGCGCCAGCTTGTATGCGGCGTCTATTCGTTCCTTATTGGCCATACGTGTTCCTTCCTTTAAGCTTTGGCATAGGAACCGACGAGTAGCATGTACTCGCCGATTTTCGCGCCAAACTCCGGAGCACCATCCAATATCATCTGCCCGGACGCGATCATCTCAATCATATCGCCTTTTCCGAGCAAAATCGCCAGCGCCGAGTCAAACGAATCAAAGCGCATCTTGAAAAACGGTTGGGAACGCGTATAAGGTCCACGCATCGCTTTGCTTTTTCCGGCCTGAATGCGTAGATGCGCAGCGACGTCCTCATGACCGTCGACCGACCACGCGTAAATCCGGTTCGGACTCATCTTGACCCAGTCGACGATCGCCGGATGGCCCTGCTTATTCAACTGACTGATCCCGGATGACAGAAGATAAAAGTAAAGTCTGGTCATCAGTTCTTTCGTTTCCTCGTCGGCCGGTATGTCGTCACTGCCGAGAAGCTTTTGCATCTTCAGAAGCGTCCGCAGAAAAGGCACGAGCAGCGAGAGTTTCGTAAAGCCCCTGATCTTCGGCAGCTTCTTCGTCGTGCCTCTAAAAAACGCGTTGAAGTGCGCCAGATTCGGAAACCGAAGTTCCACGTCCGGATCAGTGGCCGCCCCGAGTTTCGTCGTAAACACTCCATCTTCCAGCACAAAATGGGTCGCCCACATCTTATCTTCATCTGTTGCACTGATCTGTAGGACGCCGCTTTTATTGGCAAACGCTTTTTTAAGCGACGTCCGCTCTGCGATCTCACGAACCAGGGGAAGTACGGCGTTGAAAAAAATCGCCGCCGCATATCTATCGTCTTTCGTCGCCATCTCTTACACCTCGTCTTCCCAGTCGAGATCCTCTTCGAAATCGAGTTGCATCAGTTCGCGGACACTGTTAACGATGCCGTTCGTGTCGATCCCGTGATGCGCCATCAAGTCTTCATGCAGGCCGATCGGGGAGAACTTGTCTTGCAGACCGAGCCGTCTGAAAGCGGTCGCCATGCCGGACTCGGCGATCACTTCGGCGACTGCGCCACCGAGGCCGCCGATCACGGTGTGATCTTCGGCCGTGATGATACGCCTCGTATCTTTCACGGCTTTCAAGACAGCCGCTTTATCGAGCGGTTTGATCGTGTGCATATCGAGCACTCGCGCCTTGATCTGATATACGGCATCGAGTTCGCGTGCCGCCTGCAGCGCTTGAAACACCGCCGACCCGCAGGCGATGATCGTCACATCACTGCCTTCGTGTAAGGTCACGGCACGGCCGATCTCGTAACCGTAATCCATCGTCTCATAGACCTGCTGGTCATAGCCGCGATTGATCCGGATATAGACCGGTCCTTCATGTTCGACCGCCGCTTCGACGGCATTTGCCGTCTCGATGCCATCAGCCGGCACGATCACGGTGAGATTGGCCAAAGACCGCATAATCGCGATGTCCTCCGTCGAGTGATGCGTCGTGCCGGCCTGACCGAAGGACGTACCGGCATGTGAAGCGATCATCTTGACGTTGACATTCTGGTAACAGATATCGGTATGCACCTGATCGAGCGCGCGGCAGGCGGTAAAAATCGCAAAACTCGACGTAAACGGAATCAGTCCGGCTTTGGCCATACCGGCCGCTGCCCCCATCATGTTTTGCTCGGCGATCCCAAACTGATAGAATCGCTCGGGAAATTGCTTCATGAACTCACCGATCTTACTCGATTTGCCAAGATCCGCGGTCAACGCGACGATGCGCGGATTTTCCTTGGCCAGCTCGATCAAGGTCTGACAATAGACCTCGCCGGTCGCCATTCTGGTCTGATTGATACTCGTATAAGACAGTCCAGCCATCAGTTATGCCTCCTTCAGTTGTGCCATGCGCGTTTCGTGATAGTGATCCAAATCGCGGTGTGCCGTCTCAGCCATGTCATCCGTGATGCCGCCGTAGTGCCAGCCGTAATCGCCGGCCGCAAAGGACACGCCGTTGCCTTTGACGGTCTCCAAAATGAGGCAGACGGGCTTATCCATACCCTGTCTGGCCCGCTCCAGGGCGTCTTTCATCGCGGCAGAATCATGGCCGTCGATAACCTCCGTGTGAAACCCGAACGCTTCCCATTTGTCTTTGAACGGTTCCAGTTCCATCACATCCTCGGTCATGCCGTCGATCTGGGCGAAATTCCGATCGATCAGGGTGATCAGGTTCTTCGGTTTGTAATGCCCGATCGCCATCGCGGCCTCCCAGATCGCGCCTTCGTTACACTCGCCGTCACCCAAAAGGCAGTAGACGAGATAATCCTTTTTTAACTGCGTCGCGCCGAGCGCATAGCCGAGCGCGATCGACAGACCGTGCCCGAGCGAACCGGTCGAGGCATCGACACCCGGCACCTTGTTGCCGTCGAGATGGATGCCGCAGTTCGAGCCGGTGTGATTGAACGTTCGAAGATCTGCTTCTGAGACAAACCCCAGATCCTCCAGGATCGTGATCAGGCCGATACCGGCGTGCCCTTTGGACATGATGAAGCGGTCACGGTCAGCGTCGTACGGATCGTCCTTATTGATGTTCATCTGATCGTAGTAGAGCAAGGTCACCGCATCGATCATGCTGAGCGCACCGCCTAAATGGCCGCTGCCCGCCCAGATCACCGTGTCGACAATGCGGTGGCGTAGCTTATTCGCCTTTTCTTCTAGACGAATCAATACTGAGTTCTCTTGAGCCATTATCTTTTTACCTCGCTTTCATGGCATGGTTTTTTCGCACCGCACGGAACGCATCGTCGGCAATCTCCCATGTCTTTTCGATATCCGCATCCGTCATCGCACAATTGATAAACAGATTGTGGTGGTTTGTGAAAAAGGCGCCGCGCCTGACGCACTCAGCCACCCATGCCTGATGTAATACCCCCGATTCATCGTCGGTCAGACGCATATTCCAAAGCGCCGGCTCACCGCTGACGAGAAGAGTGAAGCCATGCGTCTGAGCGATATCAGAAAGTCCGTTCGTCAGTTTCTCTCCGAGACGATGCATCAAGGCGGGACCGTCGATCTTTTTTAAGACCTCGATCGTCTTGATCGCCGCCGCAAAGGGCACGGCGGAGAGCCAGAAACTGCCGGTGTTGAAGACGGCGCCTACAGCGTTTCTGAATGCCTGTTGGCCGCAGAGCGCCGCGACCGGGTAGCCGTTCGCTATCGCCTTACTAAAGCAGATGAGATCGGCTTTAAAGCCGTAGTAATAGTCGGAGCCCCGCAGGTCGAGCCTGAAGCCCGCCCGCACATCATCGACGATCAACACGACACCATGTTCGGTACAAAGTGACCTCACTTCGGACCAGAAACCTTCCGCCGGTAATTCACTGTCGTACATCGCCGGATGGCTGTAAGGCGTCGAGATTAAGCCGGCGATACGTCCCGGATTTTTACGAAGCAGATCGCGGAACAGATCGAGCCGATTCCAGGGCAATGTGATGATGTTCGAGACATCCGATTTGAGGATTCCCGGTGAACCGTACGCCTGCATCCACGGCGCAACACCATGATAGCCGCCGACGAACTTAACGATCAGATCGCGGCCCGTCTTCGCTCTCGCCGTGAGCATCGCAAGATTCGTCACATCGCCGCCGTTTTTCGCAAAATACGCCCAGTCGGCGGAGTCGACCGTGTCAACCAGCAACTCGGCGAGCTCGACCATACTCTCTGCCGGCAAGGTCATGCAGTCGCCTTTTTCCCATTGCCGTCTCGCCGCCTCACCGACTTCCTCGTGGTTGTAACCGAGCACGTTCGGCCCGTAGGCGCACATATAATCGATGAAGCGGTTGCCGTCGACATCGTAGAGATAAGCGCCTTCGGCCCGCTCGGCAAAGAAGGGAAAGGCGGAAGTCGGAATGAAGCAGCCTTCAGCCGGTCCCAGATGACCGTAAATCCCGGAGGGAATCACGGCAGCTGCGCGTTCAAATAATTCGTCTCTTTTCTTGTAAACGTAAGTATCCATCGTCCGCTCCTAACTGAGATACGCTTCGACGCGTAAGAGAAGTTTGTTCAGGTTATCGATCATCGGGATGCGGCCCTTAAATGACATCTGGCCGCGGCCGATACACACAAAGCCATCGAGTTCGCCGCGCAACACGCCACCCAATGTCTCAAGCGAATCAAATGACATGAACGCTTTTGCCGCAGCCGATGAGCCCTGTCTCACAGATAGTCCGTTGTCATTGGTCAAACACACCTGAAAATCGTCACCGGCCGTCACATTGATGGAACCCGGCTCAATTTTGGCCAGAAGTGCTTGACCGACCGGATCTAAATTGGCCACCTCCGCTGCTGCATAAAATGCGGTGTTCGCAAAAAGAACGGTCGCCATTCGAAAAAAGTCAGGATCACTTTTCAGTCGCTTTATATCAGGGCGAAGATACATGCTGAGCAAGTCAGCGGCGCCAGCAAACTGACGCTTCAGAAAGCCGATCGAGCGAAACCCCTTCGTCGGCAGCGGATTCTTCTTACCTTCAATCATTAGATTCAGATGATCGGCATTTGAAAAGCGTAGATTCATGGAGGCAGGAACCGCCTCGCCTCTGGCCGCCTGACAGCGGCCCTGATCAAAGGTCAGCGTTAACCGGTCGATGCCCGGCACCGAAAAGCGAATCGCGCAACGATGGCCATTGAGCAGATCTTCTGCGTCAGCGTCGAGTTGAGTCAGCGTTTCGAGATTTCTCAATACCGCGTGTAAATTGATCGATGCTAATACTGTGGAGTCAATCATGCAGGTACCTCCTGATCGTATATATGAGCGAGCGCTCACTTTTATCATGCGCTAAGTTGCACCATTTGAACAGGGGCAATTCTTTTTTATCTGGATGAACTGCACAAGTAACGTCATAAATAAAGACAAACGTCTCACCTGACGGGCGGTATATTCATACATTTTGCCTATTGACTTTACATGAGCGGAGGCATAAGATCGGCTAAACCGTTGATCCGGAAGAGTACATACAAAGACGAAGCGTACAGAGAATCACGGCAGGTGGAAGGTGATCGCAG
The DNA here is from genome assembly GCA_012837885.1 of Fastidiosipila sp. Lineage (GTDB taxonomy): Bacteria > Bacillota > Clostridia > Saccharofermentanales > DTU023 > DUPJ01. The sequence goes on along the minus strand of DUQI01000001.1, from coordinate 3,989 downwards.
AGTCGGTATGGAATGGGCCGGTGAGGGCGAGTTGAACGACCGAAGAGGTTTAGTAGGCGAGACGGCGTGATGTACCGTTAAATGCATCGGCACATGTCAGTGTGCGCTAAGTGGGCATGGTTTCATGTCAAGCCGGGTGGCACCGCAGAAGCAGATCGCTTTTGTCCTGAGCAAACAATAACAGGGCAAAAGCGTTTTTATTTGCCCGGAAGGAGAGACACATGAAAAAAGACATGCCGTACAAAACGTATCTGGCCGAAGCGGAGATGCCGCACGCCTGGCTGAACATCAAGGCAGATCTACCCTCGAAACCGGCTCCCCTGCTCAATCCCGGAACGAATGAGCCACTCAATGTCGACGAGCTCGCCCAGGTGTTCAGCTATGAACTCGCCAAGCAGGAACTCGACAGCGACACGCGCCTGATCCCGATTCCGGATGAGATCGCCGATTTCTACCTTATGTATCGGCCGACGCCGCTCGTACGTGCCTACTGTCTGGAAAAAGCCCTCGACACGCCGGCTAGGATCTTTTACAAGTACGAAGGCGTCAACACGTCGGGCAGTCACAAACTGAATTCGGCGATCGTACAGGCCTACTACGCCAAGCAGCAGGGCTTGAAAGGATTGACGACCGAGACCGGTGCCGGTCAGTGGGGTACGGCGCTCGCAATGGCGGCCGCCTACATGGAACTCGATCTCAAAGTCTTTATGGTCAAGTGTTCGGCCGAACAAAAACCGTACCGCAAGATTGTCATGGAGACGTACGGCGCAGACGTGTATCTGTCACCTTCCAGGGAGACAAAAGCCGGTCAGAAGATGCTGGAGGACGATCCGGACTGCAGCGGCAGCCTCGGCACGGCGATCTCCGAAGCCGTCGAGTACGCGCTGCAAAACGAAGGCTACCGCTATTCGCTCGGCAGTGTCCTGGACCAGGTGCTTTTGCACCAGTCGATCATCGGGTTGGAGACGGAAGCGGCGCTCAATAAACTCGGCGTCACGCCCGACGTCATCATCGGCTGCGCCGGCGGAGGCTCGAACCTAGGCGGCCTGATCGCCCCGTTTATCAAGGGCAAAGTCGATCAGACATCCAAGACAAAAATCATCGCGGTCGAACCGGAATCGTGCCCGTCGTTGACGAAAGGCGAATTCCGCTACGACTTCTGTGACCTCGCAAAAATCACGCCGCTGGCCATGATGTATACCCTCGGTCACGACTTTATTCCGGCACCGGGACACGCCGGCGGACTTCGCTTCCACGGCATGAGCCCGATTATATCGAAGCTCTATCACGACGGTTACCTCGATGAGGCGCGCGCCATATCACAGCATCACGCGTTTGAGTCGGCCGTCTATTTCGCGAAACATGAAGGCATCCTGCCGGCGCCTGAATCGGCACACGCCATCGCGATCGCGATCGATGAAGCGAAGGCATGCAAAGAGAGCGGCGAAGAAAAGAACATCGTCTTCGGTTTGACCGGTAACGGCAGCTTCGATCTATCTGCCTACGATCAATTCAGAAAAGGCATGTTGAGCTGACCCTTCCTCCCATATCCTCATTCCGGGCTGATGATCGCTATCATCAGCCTTTTCTTATGTCTTCAGGATGCGGCCAGGTCAGTGTACCTAGCGCCTTTTGCCGCTTGTAATGCTGCAGCACGCGCTTCACCTGGAACGACAAAATGATCAAGGCGGCGATATTCGGCAGTGCCATCAGACCGTTGAATAAGTCGGCGAGCTTCCAGACGAAGTCGGGATTCAAAAACGTACCGAGCACAAGGAATGCGAGTGACACGACTTTGAATCCGCTGACCACGATCTTTTTCTCACCGGCCAAAAGCTTGACATTCGACTCGGCGAAAAAATACCAGCCGACAATCGTGGTCAAAGCAAAGCTCGAAAGCGAGATCGAAAGGAATGCGCCGCCGAACGCGCCAAAGCCCTGGATGAAACCGTTTTGTGTCATCAGGGTCGAAACTTTTTCCATCTCCACGGCCGGCAGCGTCGCCTGATAACTACCTGAGACGAGGTTTACCAAGACCGTCGACAAGCAGATCAGGAAGGTCGAGATAAAGACGCCGATCATGGCGATGAACCCCTGCTCCGCCGGATGATCCGTCTGCGCGACAGCATGTGAATGCGGCGTCGATCCCATGCCCGCTTCATTCGAGAACATACCTCTCGCGAGCCCGAAGCGGATCGTCTCCTGCACCGTGATACCGAGCACACCACCGCCGATCGCTTCCGGTGAGAAGGCACCGACGACGATCATGCGAAGTGCCGGCAAAAGCAGCGGAAAATTGATCACGACAATGATCAAGCTGCCGAGAATATAGGCGAACGCCATGACCGGGACGACCTTTTCAGAGAACTTGGCGATACGGCTCATGCCGCCCGTCAAAATGACGCCGACGACAGCCAGGAGTGCGACTGTGACCCAGTTACCGGAGACTTTGAACATCTCGCTCATCGAAGTCACGACGGAGTTGGACTGCACCATGATACCGACGATGCCGAGGGCGATAATACAGAAGATAGCGAAGAGCGCCGACAACCATTTGGCATTCAGACCGTTTTTAATGTAATAGGCAGGACCACCGACCAACTGACCATTCTTGGTCTCACGGTAAAGTTGTGCCAGAACGGCTTCGGCGAAGATCGTCGACATTCCGAAGAAAGCCGAGAGCATCATCCAAAACGCCGCGCCGGGACCGCCGGAAGCGATGGCCGTGGCGACACCGACGATATTACCGGTACCGACCTGCGCAGCGACCGCTGTTGACAGGGACTGGAAGGGTGTCATGCGGCCTTCCTGGACCTTCACTTTATTTTTGATGTCGGCGATAAGCTTCTTAATACTCGGAAACAGCATCGTGACCTGCGGGAACTTCAACAGAATGCTCATGTAAACGCCGACACCGAGCAGCGCGAACAAAAGGATATAATCCCAGATGAATCCGCTTATCCGTCCGATAATCTCCATAAAATGATCCATATGAAGCTCCTTACCCCGCCGTCTCTTCTTTCAAGTCAGCCTTCCCGAGCGTAATCTCATACAGCCAGACCAAGAGTATGATGACGACTGAGCGCGCGACGGCAGCGAGCAAAATAGCGTTCAAAGAGGTGTTCTGCCACACTTCCTCGGCCGCGATAAAGCGCAGAAAATACTCGATGGCATTGCCGCCGACATCCGACAAAACGAGCGACACAACAAGCGGCGTTTTATAAATGGAACGGTTTCGGACGACGGTCAGAAGATAGATCAAGCCGTATCCCAGATAGAAGAAGACTTCCAACAGATAGTTTCCGGCGAGAGTCAGCGTCATCGGTACGCTGAAGGAGTCGATCAACACGCGCATCAGGCAGACAGCGATACCGGAGATCAAAGAGGTCAGCATAATCCGCGGCATCTTCCACACGATGATCAAGACGACCATGACGACTATGCCGGCAGATACGCGAAACCCTGATTCACCGACCGGAATGTTGATGATGGAAGCGACTGCCGATAACAAGGCAACAAGCAGTATTTTAAGCATCATACGCCTCCTCGCTTACGATGTCTCAGTTTAGCATATACGCTCCAAGACAAGGCGCATGACGAGGTGATACCTAACGTAAAACGAGAATGTTAGGTGTCAAAATATTGCCGTATTATTCATCCTCCATGTCGACCACGCGAACCCGCACGATTTTATCGTCTCCACCGTTATCGGTAGCGAAATAGAGCGAGCCGTCGCTGTGCATCATGACCCCGCGAATACGGCCGAATTCCTTTTCATAAAGCAGCGTTTCGCCGACAACCGCGCCCTCAGCGATACGCAGCACCCGTAGATGCTGATCTTTCTGGACACCAAGGACGAGCGCACCGTCAAAATCACCCCATTGTTCACCTATAAGCTGCGTCAATCCTGACACGGCAATCGTTCTCTCGCCAGAACTCCAGACAGCTTCGATCGCATCGGGGAATTTATCGAGATCGGTCATCGGTAC
>DUQI01000017.1 GCA_012837885.1 Fastidiosipila sp. | reverse complement strand
TTTTGCCGAAAGTTCATCGCGTTGAATATAAGCAAAAGTAAGATAATCGTGGAGCACTATTAAGCCATTCGTTGGACATTACCGCGACAGATACAAGAAAAGTATGAAGCGCTGACCAATATATAGAAGAAGTGTTGACTGTATAAGCTAGAAATTGTAAAACGCTAAGCATTGACAATATGGGATATATACTATATTGTGTTTATGGGTATTGACGAGGTCGCAACATGACAAAATGTGAAATTATCTTCTACGAGAAAGATAATGGGGAAGTTCCTGTCGAAAAGTTCCTCAATGGACTTGAGCTAAAAAAACGAGCTAAAACGATGAGAACAATAGACTTGTTACAGAATAACGGATGGAAGCTTCGCTCGCCATATTCAAAAGAGTTGTCAGACGGCATTTTTGAGTTAAGAACCCAGTTTGGTTCTGATATAACAAGGGTTTTCTATTTTTTCGTGATAGGAAAGCAAGCTGTCTTGACACATGGATTTGTCAAAAAATCTGTGAAAACACCTCCTGAGGAAATTGAAAGAGCGAAACGTTATCGACAAGATTACTTACGCCGACAATGGAAGGATCGAAATGGCTACTAAATATCAAGATTATTTGAAAGAACAACTACAAAATCCTGATTTCAAGACGGAGTATGATGCGCTGGAAGCAGAATACCGAATCATTCAGGCAATGATTGATGCACGGAAAAAGTCCGGTATGACGCAAAAGGAGCTCTCAGAAAAAACGGGGATCGCTCAAAGTGATATCAGCAGGCTGGAAAGCGGCAATGGCAATCCTTCAATTCGCACGCTGAGAAGGCTCGCATCAGGTATGAACATGACGCTTACGATCGACTTTAAACCAGTAAAAACGAGAGATTAACGTCGAGCGTAATTGCTAGCAATAGGGTTCGTCACTCTTGTCCTTTTTCCTCGATGGGACTTTTGTTCTCGGATTCATCTTCTTCTGTGGTCTGCTCTTTCAACGACCTTGAACCATAGCGGCTACTGTACGCTTGGGTGAACTCGGCGCCGAACAAGACGAGTTGAGCTGAGTAATATACCCAGACGAGAATGACAAGTAGGGAGCCGGCTGCGCCGAAATTTGAACCGACGTTGCTGTTTCCGAGATAGATGCCGATCAGGAATTTGCCGATATTGAAGAGCACGGATGTGAAAAGGGCACCGATCCAGACATCGCGCCATGCGACTTTGGCGTCCGGAAGATATTTGTAGATGAAAGCGAAAAGTACGGTTATCAGGCCGATTGATACGGCTTGATTGAAGATCTGTAAGAAGATCGTTTGGACCAGATCATCACCGCCGAATAAGGCGAGAGCGGCACTTAATGCAGTACTGACGAAGAGTGAGACGAGCATCAGAAATCCGATCACGATGATCGCTGTGAATGACACGGCGCGCACGCGAACGAGTCCCTGCAATCCGTGGAATCGTTTCTCGGTTATGCCCCACACGGTGTTTAGTGAATCTTTGAGTTGGACGAAAACGCCGGTCGATCCGATAATCGCCGTCACCACACTGATGATGGCTGCCCAGGTACTCGCAGCCGGTTTGCTCGCCGCTTCCATCACCGACTGAATCACTTCACCGCCAGACTCACCGACGAGGCCGACCACCTGAGTCAGAAACAAGCGGTTTGCACTGCCGTCACGATAGATAAATCCGAGGATCGACAGAACGAGCATGATAATCGGACCGAGTGAGAAAATTGTGTAGTAAGATAATGCAGCCGCGAGGCGCGAAGCTTTATCCTCCTGCCATCCTTTAAACGATGCTTTGAGCAATCCGCCAAATGCTTTGATTCGTTTCATATCGTCTACTCCTAAATTGCATGCGACATGTCAATAACGCATCTGATCGATCCTCAGGTGCGTTTTGTCGAGTGCGTTATGTGTGATGCAAGGTGTAAGAGGTGCCGCCGGTCGACATCTTGCGACCGGCATCTGGCACGTCAACATTATAACGAAAGGAACGAATACCGGCTGATCGTTTAGCGAAGCGGCCGTTCAGGCGAGCGACTCATGTTGTCTGCGACTTTAAACTGACCTGCGTTACCGCTTTCATCGACCGTTTCAGAACAGTCCAGATCATTGAAATGCCACCATTCAGAGGCGATCGGCGTCAAACCGGCATCAGTACAGTAGGTGCGAAGGGCGAGCGCCGGTTCGTTCATCGCTTCAGCAGGCGGCACATCGCGCCATGCCGTCTTTGACCGCGTGTTGACCGGGTAGCGCAAAGAGACGGAGCGGGTACTGAGTTCATGGATCGGCGACGGCATCTCATAAAGTTCATAGCCCGTGAATTCAACGTAGGAATACGGTCCGGTTGACTTTTCTGCTTCTGCTGTGATCGAGGCAAGGCTCACATCGATCGCATATCCGCGTTGGTGATTCGACACTCCGGTCAAAATAAACCAGGCGCTCGACCAAGGAGCCTCGCTGATGGCTCTCTTCACTTCCGGATCGTTTTCTGCGAGCGTTGTTACGTTTTTTACGACCGCGCTTTGTACTTCATACGGGCGATAGCCTTCGTAAATCACGAGCGTATTGCCTTCACTTCGCGCGTGTTGCTGAGCCTTAGCGATCTTTTCTGCCATCGCATACAGAACGGGTACGGAGAATTCGTTTTTCCCCAGTCGCGCGTTGTAATGGTAAGTATCGTAGAGCTTCTGGTCAGTAATCTGTGGTATCGGTTTTCCTGCCGAGCGCATGATCGATGCGCGTCCATTCGTGTTTTCGTAGATGATCGAGGGCAAAATATCCGGCAGATTGATGAAACAGTAAGCGTGGACAACATATCCCTTGGTCGATCCCGTATCGATCTGCCACCATTCATTTGTCTCATCGATAATCGTGAATGGCTGTCCGGGAGTGAGCGTTTCCACTACATTGGCATTTTTATCCGTCTGTTCCCTTACCGGTAAATTGATGCTGGCAAATCCGGTCACACCGTTCAAAGGTAATTCGTACGTTTTGTTTTCTTCCAAGTAATTAATCCTTTCGTTTTGCGGCGTGAGCATATCTGACACTTCTGCCACTAGGTTCTCGTAGTGAATAGGAAGACCTGCACAGGCGGTGCTCATCATGAAGATAAGGATCGAGCTGAAAATGATAATTAGTCGTTTTTTCATGCCGGTTACCTGCCGATCAGGGTGTTTCCTCTTTCATCTTAGCAGACATAAATGCGCGAGTAGGCTGATTTATTTTGTTATTATGAGGATGAAGGACGATCGGAAGTCGTCGACGACTCAAGTATTGGCATTAGACGCACAAATGGCGTATTGCATGTGGCACAAAATTGAGACATCAGTGGATTGAGGTCAAGATGCTAAAGCGCACCGGCTCGACATATATCCATTCTTTCTTATTAGTCTGGTTCAGAACGTTTCGTCAGTCGCTCGGGGATATACGCTGGGGTCGGCTGAAATACATGCTTATTTTTTCTCTGGCGCCGATGTTTGCGAACATGCAAAAAGCGTGGTTCTCTCCGGACGCTGTCTTATTCGGCCTCGATTTAATGTCTTGGATGGGGATCGCCTACTGCCTCGGCGCAGGCTGGCTCTTCCTTAGTGTCTCTTTTGAAAATATTGTGCCTGTCGCACGCCGCATCGCCGTCTTGGCCGTGTGCGCTTTCATCCTATGGCGGATTTTACCTGGAACTGCCGGCTTCGTATCGGCCGTGTTTTTTGTTTTTTTCTACGGTGGCATCGCTGCCATGCAGGTGTTCTTTTTCGCCTATGCTTTGAACGATTCCGAACGCTTCTTCGGTGTCGTCTGCGTTGCGGTGTACGGACTTATCTTTCAGTTCGGACATTCTCTGCCGGTCGTCGGCACGGTGTTCAGCTCTTTATATCTCGGCAGCCTTTTGTTGGGCGCCGTCATCTGCCTGTTTTTTGCCGACTCAAGTGAATATGAAAAACCTTCTGAAAAAAAACAGCCCGGGGCGGCAGTCGCTTTGACCCTAATGCTTTTCTTCTTCTTTGCGCACAAGGTCATAGAAGTGTTTTACACGTACATCGATGATGCCTCGAGTGTTGCCGCTTTACGTGGGAATAGCCGAGCACGACATTGGTGAAAACGTCACGGATCTGACAAAGATAATCAAATCCCTCGCCGGTCCGGATGTAGGTGATGTCACTTGATAAAACTTGAAGCGGACCGCTGATCTCCAATCCTTCAAGATGGTTGACGTATTGGTCACTTCGTGCCGTACGGCTGTCCGTGAGAGAACGCTGTTTCTTTCGACAGTGGCTGGAAATAAGGGCCGCCTCCTTCATAAT
>DUQI01000121.1 GCA_012837885.1 Fastidiosipila sp. | reverse complement strand
TTTCATCATCAAAATAGCCTGCATAGTCCTCAATATCGTCGGCATTCGGCATGTTATACACGTTCACCTTATCGGTATAGGCGAGCAGATCATCGCTTGTGAACTCGCGATTGTTTTCTTCGATGCTGTTTTTCCACTCTCTGACGATGTCCGAGTAATAACCGATTCGGTCATGGAAGCGCCCAACGGGCATCGTCTTTTCCAGATTGTCGATGCTGTCCAGATAATGATCCATGCCTGCGATGACTGATAGATCCGGCGTTTCATTGAGCCAATCGTATGTCGAGTTAAGATACATGCTGAAGGCAAACACGAGGCGATCCTTAAAGGAATCGAATATCGGATCCGTCCAGGCCGGACGTGCTTCGACCATGGTTGCCAGTTCAGTCATCAGGCGCATCTGATCAGCCCAAAGCCCCGGTTCATCGAGGACCCGATCATATTCGAGCTGCGAGGCGTTTTCCGCGACGAATGACAAGGCCGGTTCGTAGTATTCGGGGAGGTGATTCGTGTACATGGCGAAATACTGCCATGTATCAAACCGGATATACGTCTCTTTCTCATCCAGCGCGATCAGGTCGACGACGGTATTCGTCTCCATCCATTTTTCTTTTTCTTCGAGTAATAGATCATTCAACTCGGGCGCCTCGAGATTGTACCAAGACGAAAGATAGCTGACATCATTTTTGACCGTGTCGGCGACATAAGAGAGGAGTTCGGCGTTCAAGGGAACGCTCAGCTCTTCGCTTAAATAGTCTTCGACACTGACCAGCGTCTCGAAAATATCGTTGATCTTCAATTCCTGCCACGCGGCAAAGCGGCGATCATTTCTGATGAAATCAATGACCGGGCGGTCACCTTCTTCGATCTTCACGTCTTTCATCACGTCGACTAACATGTCATAACTGAATTCCTCGCCGCCAAACGGATAACTCAAACTGATCACCGAGTCGCTGCATTTGAAGCCGTAGATCATATCGACGACGTTGATATCCTGATGATGCAGATCACGCAGTGAATACTGTGAAGCTTCTTTGCCGTACGGCGGCTTATTTTCACCTTCGAGTGCGGTCAAATGATCGACAAAACAGAATGACTCAAAGTGGGAATCTGAAGCGAAGCGATTGGCGATTAGGAAGAGCCGCGCGTTTTCTCTGCCGATCGCGGCTTCGGCCATGTCGGTCAGGCGACCATGCGGCAGGCTGTGGAAGGTGACATGGTATTCGGCATCATTGACACTTACTAAGCGAATCGAAGGAAACGGCGTCGCAAGCTCAGCCCGATAAGTATCCGGATCATACGTGCCCGACACACCGATCGCTTTGGCCAGTACTCCGTCCAGTTGCCCCGGCTCACCGATCAGATAAGCAAGATCGTCTTCCGGATACGCGCGCTCCCATTTGGCGACCAGCGTGAAATCGACCACTAAAGGCTTAAGCGGATCGAAACGGTGGCCGTTTTCATACCAGCCAAGAAACGTGTAGCCTTCACGCACCGGATCCGGTGGTAACGTCAGTTCGCCGGACGCGTCTACACTGATATCCGGTATACTGTCACCTCCAGCCGTATCGAAGGAAATCGAGATGCCTTCGTTCGTCGTCTCGGTCGTATCCGTCTCGCTCGGCTCAGGCGTGGGCGTGGGCTCAGGTGTAGGCTCAGGTGTGGGCGACGGAGTCGGTGTAGGCG
>DUQI01000120.1 GCA_012837885.1 Fastidiosipila sp. | reverse complement strand
TATCTGACGTTCAGTGGTTGCTATACGAATGCAGGGTAAAGTTTGGAACCGCTGTATACCGAACGGTACGTACAGTGGTGTGGGAGGACGGCTGGCCGATTAACGGACAGCCTCCTACCCGATTTATGTTGATTCATCAACTTTCATGTTCGATAAGGATGTGGCATCCGTTTTCCGAACGCGCCTGATATGCCCGTATCAATTCGGGGAACGAAGAAGAGGCGGATCGGCTATACTCTGTCCGTATGTCAGATGTATTGAAACTCATTCAAAAATCGTGGAAAATGCCGCCTCCGGTCGATCCGGCGTTGCCGCTCTGGGCGCGCATTTTAAGCAGCCGCGGCTACGACACAGATGAAAAACGACGTGCTTTTTTAGAAGCGAGACCGCTCGATCCTTTCTTGTTTTCCGATATGAAAAAGACCGTTCAGTTGCTCCATCAGGCGATCGAGAATAATGGCCGCATCATGATCTTTGGTGACTACGACGCCGACGGACTGACAGCGACGGCGATCCTGATCCGTTTCTTCGAGCATGTCGGTGTGCGAGCCGACTGGCTGATCCCTGACCGACTCGATGAAGGCTACGGTATCAGCGCACAACACGTCGAACAGATCATCGCAGGCAGTTACGATCTGGTCATTACGGTCGATTGCGGCAGCAACAGCGTTGACGAGGTGAAGCGTTTAAAGGATGCCGGTATGAAGGTGATCGTCAGCGACCATCACGTGGTCGAAGCCGACGGTCCTTTCGCCGATGCGCATCTAAATCCACGAGCGGAAGAGACGATTGAGGATTTGCTCTCCGGTGCCGGTGTCGCTTATCTGATCGTCGAAGCGTATGTGTCCACGTACGAAGTTCAGGCATCCGACCGGCTTTTAAAGACGCTTCGTATTTTGGCCATGGTCGGCACCGTGGCCGATATCATGCCTCTGGTCGGTGCCAATCGCCATCTGGTACAGGAGGCATTTAATGATTTTTCTGATTACGCCCCGCCCGGCTTAAAAAGCCTCGTCTCTTGCGGCGCCGCAATCGATACGACGACGGTCGCTTTTCGCATCGCGCCGAGCCTTAATGCGGCGACACGCCTCGGTGAAACGGATAGTCCGCTCCTTCTGCTTTTGACCGATTCCGTTCAGGAAGCAGCATTACTGAGTGAGCGCTTGAGAACATTAAATGAAAAGAGGCGTGAAGTCGAAGCGCTGATCTCGAAGGAAGCGATCAGTCAGGCTGATCGACTGGCAGCCGATTCAAGAGTGATCGTGGTCAGAGGGAAGACGTGGCATACCGGTGTGATCGGTATCGTCGCGGCAAGGCTCGTCGAACGTTACAGCAAGCCGGCGATTGTGTTGAGTTATAACCAGGATGAATGGCAGGGCTCTGCCCGCTCTTATCCCGGCATCGATCTACACGGTCTTTTAACGAGCGTCAGTCACCACCTGATCCGTTTCGGTGGCCATCAGAGGGCAGCGGGATTGTCTCTTAGTGACGACTGTTATGACGATTTTTGTCTTGAATTAAATGAAGCAGCCGCCACACTGTCGGTCAAGGAACCGGAACTCGAAGTCGATGCCGTCCTGTTGGCCGATGACTTGCAAAAGGAGTCGCTCCTCGGCCTTTCGGCGCTCGAACCGTGTGGCGAAGGCAATCCGGAACCGCGCGTTGTCGTCGAAGACGCCGAAATTTTCTCCATTCGTCTCGTCGGTCAGGGAAAGCATACAAGGCTCGATCTGATCAAAGACGGTCAGATGCTGACGGCGATGTGCTTCAGATGTAACGATCTTGGCGAGTACTATGTACCGGGTGATCGTATCGACGTCTACGGCCGACCGTCTTGGAACGTGTTTAACGGCCGTGGCAATCCGCAGATTATCGCGTTCGATGTAAGACCGTCCGAGACGGCTGAAAATAACCATGTGCCGAGCCTCGAACCGACCGCCTTTGAACACGTGTATCGGATGCTCGTGCATCTTGAACATGCGGTAGGACACGGTTTTTCGCCCTCACTTTTTGCGAAGCAGCTCAGTCGGGCATATAATAGGCACTACACCGGTAAGGATATCGAATGTGTTCTCGACGTATTGGCCGATGCCGGCATGATCCGGATGAAGCGTGATGCTACTGTCTACAAGGTAGACATCGTCGAAAATCCAGCGCGTGTCGTGTTGAGTGACACGACCGCCTGGCAACACCTGATAGAGAAAGGATGGCTGAAATCGAAGTGATTGACCTTTTGCCCGTACAACTGGAAGAGCGGGTCGATGCGATCAAGCACGCATGGATGGCGTATTCGGGAGAAAAAGACGCATCCATGCTTCAGCGCGCCTTCGAATTTGCCAAAGAAGCCCATAAACATCAAAAACGGGCGACCGGTGAACCGTACATTATCCACCCGGTGGCTGCGGCAGAAATCCTGACCGAACTGGAAATCGACGAGGAGACGCTGGCTGCCGCCTTTTTACATGACGTCGTCGAAGACACCGAAGTCGAACTTTCCGAGATAGAAAAGGAGTTTGGTAAAGGCGTCGCCGATCTGGTCGATGGCGTGACCAAGTTGTCTAAACTTACGTATCTTTCGGCCGAGGAGATGCAGGCGGAGAACTTCCGCAAGATGTTTCTCGCGATGGCCAAAGACATCCGAGTCGTCTTGATTAAACTCGCCGACCGCATGCACAACATGCGGACGATGAAATCGAAATCACCGGAGCGGCAAAAAGCGACAGCGAAAGAGACACTCGATATCTACGCGCCGCTCGCGCACCGTCTCGGTATCTATAAACTGAAGTGGGAATTGGAAGACCTCTGCCTACGCTACATCGATCCAGACGCCTATTACGAGCTGGTCGGTGCGATCTCGCAGAAAAGGTCGGAAAGAGAACAGTTTTTATCCGATATCGTCGGTGAATTAAATGCCAAGATCTCCGAGCTCGGCATTCAAGCCGAGATCGAGGGGCGCCCGAAGCACTTCTACAGTATCTATCGCAAGATGAAGGCGCAGGAAAAATCGCTCGATGAGATCTACGACCTTTTCGCCGCCAGAATCATTGTGCCGACGGTCAGTGACTGTTATTCCGTCCTGGGTGTCGTTCACCAGATCTATAAGATGATCCCGGGACGATTCAAAGACTACATCGGAACGCCGAAATCGAATATGTATCAGTCGATTCATACGACCGTAGTGGGACCGCAGGGCATACCGTTTGAGGTGCAGATACGTACGCACGAGATGCACCGTACTGCCGAATACGGTATCGCGGCGCACTGGCGCTATAAAGAAGGCATCGTCTCGAAGAAGATGGATCAGACGGAGCAAAAGTTAAACTGGCTCCGTCAACTGATGGAATGGCAAAGCGATATGACTGATGCGAGCGAATTCATGGATTCGCTCCGCAATGTGTTGATCGCTGACGAAGTGTTTGTCTTTACGCCGAAAGGCGAGGTCAAGTCACTCGCGGCCGGTGCCGGTCCGATCGATTTTGCCTACCATATCCATAGTGCCGTCGGAAACTCGATGTACGGGGCCCGTGTCAACGGGCGCATGGTACCTTTGACCTATAAACTGCAAAACGGCGATATCGTCGAGATTTTGACCTCGGACAAGGTGCATGGTCCATCCCGCGACTGGTTATCGATCGTCACGTCGAACACGGCGAAGAATAAAATCTCTGCCTGGTTTAAGCGCGAGATGCGCGATGAGAACATCGAACGCGGTAAGGAAGTGATCGAGCGTGAGATCAAGAAGATCGGTTTTCAGCCGAGCCAGCTGATCAAGAAGGATTTCTTCGAGCCGCTCTTGCAGCGCTATTCACTGCACAGCCTCGACGATATGTATGCCGGCGTCGGTTACGGCGGCCTGTCGGCGGGACGGATCGTACCGCGACTGCGCGATGACTATATTCGAAGTCTGCCGGAGAACGAGCGATCGAAACTTGGCTACCGTGTCAACAAACGAGGCCAGGTAATCTTTGCACCGCAATCGGTAATCTCGGAAGACGATCTAATCAAGCAGGAAAAAACGCCATCGAAGACGGAGAGAAAACGCCGCGCCGCCAAAGGCGTTGGTGTCACGGTCATCGGCCTCGACAATGTCCTAATTAAATTGTCACGCTGCTGTTCGCCCGTGCCCGGCGATCCGATCATCGGGTATGTGACGCGCGGTGTTGGGGTGACGGTGCATCGCACCGACTGTACGAATATCCGGCATATTCTGGAAGTGTTCGACCGCTCGCCGGAAGACGCAGAACGCGCCTCGCGTCTGATCGATGTCGAATGGACAGACGAGGCGGAGAAGACGTCGTACCCGGTCGACCTGCTGGTGATCGCAAGAGATAGGAAGAACCTATTGGCTGAAGTGAGTCACGCGATCGCTGAGGAACAGATCCGTATTCTCAACGCGCAGATGCGCTCAGCCAAAGATATATCGGCCCATATGTCGATTACGGTGGAAGTGCAAAATCAGGAACAGTGCGATCGACTGGTCGGTCGCTTAAAGGCGATCCGTTCCGTCGTCGATGTCTCGCGCCGTCACTAAACCTCGATTACCGAGATTAATATGATCGGGCGGCGACGCGTTCTCTCGAACAACAAGTTTCGAAGTGAATTACGAAGCTCATTGCCTTTCAGTGCTGTCGCGATGTCACGGTCGCTTTGCTTGGCCTTGTCGGCCACCTGTCGGATACGCTCCAGACAGCTTTGAACGACATCTTGAATCTCACTCTCGTAGATAAAGCCTCTCGCTTGAATGTCCGGCGTCGTGGCGATCTCATTTTTCTTCTGGTCGACCGCGATAAAGGCGACGACCACTCCGTCGTCTGCGAGTAAGCGGCGATCGTTCAAAACATCTTCGTCGATGTCGCCCATGCCACTGCCGTCGATCGGGATGCCCTGGCCAGAGGTGAAGCCGATGACCTGTTGTCGGTTGTGATTGATCGCGAGGATGTCACCGTTGCTCAAGATAGCTGTGCGCTCCGGATCGACGCCCATCGCCTGAGCTACCTGGGCGTGCTCGTGCAGCATGCGGTATTCGCCGTGAGCCGGTACGAAGAAGGTCGGCTTGGTCAACGCGAGCAAAAGCTTAAGTTCATCGCGATAACCGTGACCGGAGACATGGACGTCGGCCAGGGATTCATAGATCACTTTCGCGCCCTGTTTGACGAGTTCATTGATCACGCGGTGGATCTTCGTCTCGTTGCCCGGGATCATCGAAGAAGAGAAGATCACGGTGTCGCCGTCCTTGATCTCGAGTTCACGGTGCGAAGCAAAGGCAATTCTCGAGAGCGCCGACATCGGTTCGCCCTGGCTGCCGGTCGCGATAAAGACGACCTTGTCATCTGCCAATTGATCGGCTTGATGAAGCTCCGCCATCGTGCCTTCTTCGATCTCGAGATAGCCGAGTTCATTCGCCGCTTTGAACATGTTCAGCATGCTGCGACCGACCAGAACGACTTTGCGTCCATTTTGTTCCGCCGCCGTGATGATCTGCTGAAGACGCGACACGTTCGACGAGAATGTCGCGACGAAGATACGTCCTTCGACCGTCGAAAACATTTGGCGAAACGTATCGCCGATCGCTCTTTCCGATTTGGTCGTACCCGGTATATCGATATTCGTGCTTTCGGAGATGAGCGCCAGTACGCCTTGTGTTCCAAAGTGGGCCAGCCGGTTTAAGTCGATAACTTCACCTGACAGCGGCGTAAAATCCACCTTGAAGTCACCGCTGTGGATGACGACGCCGAGGGGCGTTTCAATCGCTAAAGCATTGGCGTCAGCGATGCTGTGATTGACCGGAATGAATTCGACCGACAACTGCCCGATGCCGACTTTCATACCGTCGGTGACAAGTCTTAGATCGGCATTTTTCACCTGCGTACCGCGGTCGCTCAACTTGATTTCCAAGAGTTTCAACGTCAATCGATTGCCATAGACCGGCACTTGAAATTCTTTCAGAAGATACGGCATTGCACCGATATGGTCTTCATGACCGTGCGTCAGAATGACGGCTTTGAATTTTGCCTGATTCTCTCTGAGATAGGTGAAGTCGGGAATGATAACGTCGACACCAGGCATGTCTTCTTCCGGAAACCCGATGCCGCAGTCGACGACAATCAATGTATCTTCATATTCGTATATAGTGAGGTTCTTGCCGACTTCACGCATCCCGCCGAGCGGGATGATCTTTAAGTCCTTTGAATGGTGTTCTCCTGAACGGTGATCACCTTGTTTTCGTTTAGCCATATGTATCCTTTATTTTTAACCGAGCACCAACATTTCACTAGTACTCGTTGCTGATTTCAACAAAATTACATCATAAGTGATGCTTTTTAGAATTTTTAGCATGCCATGTATGCCGATGTTTGTCTATGCGTATTGGCAGTCAAGAGGCGAATGCGAGTTAATGTATGTGCTAATCAAACGATTGGCTCGATAAAGTGCTTGCACAGCGAAAATTAATCGTGGTATATTGCCTCAACGCCAATATTTTTAAGCCGGTGCGGAGACGTCGGCAAGGTATTGCCCAGTTGAAAATGTGTGTGTAAGGGTGAGATCTTGTCGCGGCAAAAAGACAAGATCTTTTTTGTCGCCGGAAGAAAGAGGAGTCCATGAGGAAAGAACAATACATCCACGGCTATCTGCCAGACGAGAGACCGCCTATCGGTAAGCTGATTCTGTACGCGATTCAGCAGGTTATCGTCATGTTCCCGGCGACGGTTACGGTCGCCCTGATCACTGATTTCCATATTTCGACCACGATATTTGCGAGCGGTCTGGCGACGCTTTGCTTTATTTTGGTGACGAGAGGGAAGTTGCCGCTCTATTACGGTTCGAGCTTTTCTTACATCGCGGCGATCGCCGGGTTGATGAGTTCAGAATTTTTGGCCGGTGCTACGTTGAACGACAAAATCGCGCATGTCCAATTCGGTATCGTGATGAGTGGTCTTGTCTCGATCGCTGCCGGTCTCATCGTGATGCGCTTCGGCCGCGAGTCGATAGAGAAAGTGCTGCCTGCGACGATCACCGGTCCAATTGCGACCGTCATCGGTCTGACTTTAGCCGGTGTCGCTTTACAGGATGCGAGCATGCTGACGAATCCGGCGACCGGTATCGATGAACCGTCCAGCTATGCCTGGATCGTCTCCTTGATCACGCTCTTGGCGACCATTTTGTTCTCCGTCTACCTTAAAGGATTCTGGGGACAGTTGCCTTTGCTTTTAGGTCCGCTCGTCGGTGTCGTTGTATCCTACCTTCTGCTTCTTGTTTTCAAGGTCGACATGTTTAAAGTTTTACCGGAGACGGCGAGCCGTGCGACGTTTGCCGTGCCGATCTTCACCTTGCCGAAACCGAGCTGGGCGGCAATCGCCGCCTTGATGCCGATCGCCCTGGCGACGATCCCCGAGTCGACGGCTCATGTGTTCCAGCTCGATGTTTACGTCAACGATCTGGCGCGCAAAAAACAGTCTGCGAAAAAATACAATATCGCTGACAAACTCGGTTCCAACCTGATCGGTGACGGTATCGGTGACATCGTCGCCGGTGCGATCGGTGGACCGGCCGGCACTAACTACGGTGAGAACATCTCGGCGATGGCAATCACCAAGGTATTTTCGATTCCGGTACTCGTGACGGCCGCGATCTTCGCCATGATCCTGTCCTTCTTCTCACCGTTGATCAATGCGATCTACGGCATTCCGCGTGCCGTGATCGGCGGACTGGAGATCTACCTGTTCGGCGCGATCGCTGCCCAAGGCATCGCAATCATGATCGACCGCAAAGTCGATATGTTCTCGCCGAAAAACATCTCTGTCATCGCCTCCGTCTGTGTGATCGGCATCGGCGGTCACTACGCCTTCGGCGGAGCGATCCCGTTCTTCGGTATCGAAGTACCGGCGATCGCCGGAGCCGCGATCTTCGGTATCCTGCTGAACCTCTTGCTCTCGATCGGTGGTCGTAAAGCCGACGTACAGCCGGTCTTGCCGGAAGACGAGGATGACGCGACACCGCTCGGCCTCAGCTGATAAAACGGTGCGAGCGACGTAGCTAAAATAACAACCAAACAATGATTTAAAAGTTTGAGCAGCCGCCCGAGGGGCGGCTGTTTTAATAGCGCGCCAATCATTACACTCAATCCGTCATATATTTCATTGGGACTGTCAGTCTGGCATGGCTAATAGACTTGTTATGACTCACTCGTTCTATGCTGCTGAGCGGAAGCCGTCGAGAAATTATTTAGGAATCTTCATTTACAGCGGCATGCTGACTTGATATTATTGCATTAAGCTATTGTCTTCGTAAAGGTGTGCTGTCGTCAATATGCAACAAAGGCGTTTGGCGAACCACAAAACTGTTACGGATCCTCGGAGGTGTGTATGAAGAAACTGGTATTGATCCTGATCGTACTGTCACTTGTCTGCCTGCCGCTTGCCTTGGCCGGTCAGCAGGCACAGGCTGCCACTTGGCCGGAACCGGCCGCAGCCGGCGATTTTTCGTTTGACCCTGCGACCGGTTATATCCTCGGCTACAGCGGCTCAGCTGATACCGTCGTCATTCCGGACACCATCGACGGCGTCGCTGTCGTCGGGATCGGCCCAGCTGCCTTTCAGAACAGCACATCGCTGACGCGCGTAAAAATCGGCGAGGGGATCAAGGTGATTGATTACAACGCCTTCTACTTTCTGGAGAAGTTAGTTGAAGTCAGTCTGCCGGCATCACTGGAGTATGTCGGCGACTTCGCCTTCTTCCAGACCGCCTTGACGGATGTAAGCGTGCCAGCCGGCGTGTTCTACGTCGGTAAGAACGCCTTTGACATTGCAGCCGGCTTTCCGTCCCTGACGTTTACAGGCGATCTGCCGGTGTTTGGTGAGGATGCGCTCGGCAGCGACAACGGCAGCCCGGTTCTGGTCAAGGTTCCGGCGGAGCGAGTCGATGCCTATGCCGCTGCGCTCGGACGGACGGTTGAAGCCGGTGAGGCACTGGTCGCGTATGACCGCACGGCGGATCCAGCCGATTTTACCGTGTCGGCTGAAGGTGAAATTTCCGCTTACAGCGGCAAGGCCGTCTATCTTGAGATTCCGGCCGAACTGAACGGGGTGGCCGTCAGCGGCATTGGCGAACAGGCCTTCTATGCCAACGCCATGCTGCGCGGCGTAGCGATCCCCGCTTCGGTCAAGTCGATCGGCACCAGCGCTTTTGCCGGCTCTGGCAATCTGGTCAGCCTGATTCTGGCAGAAGGGCTTGAAACGATCGCCGACGACGCCTTCTTCGGCTGCCCGATCATGAACCTCAGCCTGCCCGCTTCGGTCCAACAGATCGGCAGCGCCGCCTTCGCCGCCTGCCGCACCGCAAGCGTCAGCCTGCCGCCCGGCCTCAGCGAAATCGCCGAACGGCTGTTTGAGAGTGGCGATCTGAATGACGTCACGATTCCAGCCGGTGTCAGTTCAATCGGTGCCAACGCTTTCGGGCGAAACACGGAGCTGACCTATCTCATCTTTGATGGTGCCACGTTGCCCACGATAGATGCCACGGCTTTCGCTGAATGCCCGATTGAGGACATCGACATCGCCTGGGATGCGACAAAGGAAGCGGAGGACAGTGCGAAAGCGGCTTTCAGCGAACTTGGTCTCGCGCCGGACAGCTTCAACGTCTGGCGGGCCAACCATCCCGAGGCACCAGGCTGGCCGTCGGCTGACAATGTCATCGAATATGACGGTACCAGCGGCCTTGTCACCGGATTCACCGGCCCGGAAACAAATATAGCCATGTTCTGGGATTCCTGGACCGATTACAACAACAACGAGAAACCGCTCCCGATCTTGGGGCTTGCACCGCATGCGTTCGAAAACAGCGCCGTTGAACGTTTCTATGTGCCGCGTTCCAACCAGTTTACCTCGATCGGCGATTACGCCTTCGCCGGCAGCCAATTGTCGTACATCGATCTGTTCGACAGCGTCAATGAGATCGGTGAGGGCGCCTTCGAAAACTGCGCCAACCTGACCGCGATCACGCTACCCGACACGGACCTCCAGATCGGCAAAAACGCCTTCGCCGGTACCGGTCTAACGGAGCTCGTCCTACCGCCTGACGCAGTCGTGGCCGGCCCGCTCGGGCTCGCCCCGGAGCGGATCCGGGTCGCGGCCGAGACGACAGACGAGGCGATCGAAACCCTGCGAACGG
Organism: Fastidiosipila sp.; assembly: GCA_012837885.1. Taxonomy (GTDB): domain Bacteria; phylum Bacillota; class Clostridia; order Saccharofermentanales; family DTU023; genus DUPJ01. The sequence goes on along the minus strand of DUQI01000120.1, from coordinate 1,999 downwards.
CGCTTGAATACCCGTGGTATCTGAAACTGCTGCGCCCCGGTGAGGAAAGCAACTACGTCAAGATGCCGGCCGATCTCACGGCGGCCGCGCCGGCCGACTTCGATTTCGATGCGCAAACCGGCACGATCACGGCCTATCGCGGCCAGGATAACCCGCTTGTGGTACCGGCCGAAATAGAGGGCGTAGCGGTCCGCTCGATCGGCAACGTGGCCTTCAACGGTATGAGCGGTACGGACATCACCTTGATCCTGCCCGAGTCTGTCAACGAGATCCAGGACACGGCCTTTGCCATGTGGGAAGAAGTCGTCCGGATCGAAGCGTACGGTCCGCTCGAATACGTCGGCATCCGCGCGTTTGAGTCGACCGACAAATTGAAAACCGTTATCTTTCATAACGGTGTCAAGACGCTCGGCATCTACGCCTTCAACGAGACACCCACCCTGCAAGAGGCCGACCTCGGCGAGATGCTGGCCGACCTGCCGGAAGGTGCGTTTGCAAAAAGCGGCCTTACCGGAACGGTCACGCTGAATTACGAGACCATCGGCCAGGCGGCGTTTAATCTGTGCGCGAACGTGGAAGCCATCGTCGTACCGGCCAAGGTCAAATCGATCGGCGACGGTGCCTTCCAGGGCATGTCCGCCTTGCAGACCATGACCTTTGAGCAGGCGGATGCCGCCGTACTCGGTGATTTCGGGTACCCGTTCACAGCTGAGATGGACGATTTTGAGATCATCGTGCCGGCGGATGCCACGGATGAACAGCTGGCCGGATTTGTCAAACAAATGGAACAGAGCATGTTGACCAACGCTGCCGAGCGCGTGAAACGCGGTGAATAAGCTTGACCGCCGTGGTCGAAAGCTTGGCTTTCGACCATGTCTGTCGCCGGGATTAAACCCTCTGCCTCCTGATACGTCAAAGTAGAAGGAAGGGGTGACATAATCGCTGAGCAGTAAAATGGTGACATTATCGCTGAGCACTCCGCCCCGTCGCCGAGCGCTTGCAAGAAAAAAAGGCGCATGCTATGATACGACGGTATTTCAAAAGAAAGGACACCTTCATGCCGAACATTAAATCTGCGATTAAACGCGTGAGATCGTCTGAGGCGAAAGCCGTGGCGAACCGCGCCAAGAAAAGTGAGACGCGTACGGCTGTGAAGAAAGCGTTGGCGGCGATTGAATCGGGCTCGGACCAAGCGGCGGATCTCGTAAAAGAGACTCAGAAGACGATTGACCAGGCTAAAGCCAAAGGGCGCCTTCACAGGAATACGGCCGCGAGACGTACGTCGAAATTGGCCAGACGCATCAATAAAGTGAACTCAGAGAACTCCGGAGCCTAGACGCTCCGGTTTTTCATTGTCATGATTTGTCATCGAACCGTCATACTATTTTCCCGTTTGACGTTTTCTGCCGTGTTACAATATTCAGCGATTAATTAGCAAGAAGAAGATATAAGGATTGAAATTATGGAACGTAGAGGCACACGCCGCGCGATAGCCGCGCTCGGCATCATTGTCGGGCTTTTATTGTCTGTCGCCGCATCGGCTTACGGCATTATACAATTTGGCTTTCTCGATTTAATGGACTACGACCGCGACTCGGATCATAACCGTCCGATCGAGACAGGCCTCGAAAACCTCGACGTCGATGAACAGATCAAGGGAGGCTTTGAGATTCCCGTCTATCAGCAGTCGGGGATCAAAAACTATCTGTTGATCGGTGTCGATTCGAGAGCAGACGATTTCGGCGGACGTTCGGACGCCATGATGATCCTGACGATCAATAACAAGACAAAGAAATTTCATATCACCTCCTTGATGCGCGGTATCTATGTGTCGATCCCGAATGAACCGGATCCCGGTATGGAAAAGCATCTCAGCACGCAGTACATGTTGAACGCAGCTCACACGTGGGGCGGTGCCCGTCTTCTGTCTCGTACCGTTGAAAGAAACTTCAGAGTCAAACTGGACGGCTATTTCCAGATCAATTTCGGCGGTTTTGAG